>JBHJGW010000099.1:0-8751 GCA_050331415.1 Opitutales bacterium
GGACCGGTTCGAGGTGGTGCGCAATCTCCGCGTTCGGTTACTGGGAGATATTATCCTGAGGATCCGCGACGCTTACGCGACCATCATGGGCGCTGACATCTGGGCCACGGGCAGCCTCCCCGCCGAGTTGATCAACTTCACTGCCGACGACACCGACTGGGCCGCGAAACTACGGGAAGGCCTGGACCAGTTCAGGCAGTTTGTCGACGTCGTCCAGCCGCTCACCAACGCGACAGCGGTCCTCAATTTTCGCGCGACGGGTAACCGCGCTGCCGTGACGCTCAACGCCTCGGCGCGCGGATGGGAGTCCCCGCAGTGGACAACGGGGGCGGGCTACCTCCAGGCCGAAGGTGACATCACCCGCGACAGCGCGCGACTCGATCTGCGCCTCGAAGTCGAACACCTGCGCTACTCGAACGATCTGGTCCCGCCCTGGGCCGAGCAGGGCCCTTCAACGGTACAGGCGAGGGCAGCGCGCCTGCGCTCACGGATCCGGATGGCCCGGGATGCTCCGCCCGCCAATGACATCGGGCTCGCTGTCTTCGGCCTCGAGTGGGAGGGCGTCAACCTGGATGTCGCCTCCGCCGACATGACCGTCCTGCCCGACGACGCCATCGAGGGCGTTCAGGGCGTCACCGGTAATTTTTCCCTCGCGGAGGGCACGGAACACCTTCACGGCACCGGCTTTTACCGCAGCGGGCGGCTCACGGTCGCCCTCGACGGACGTCTGAACGCTCCCGCCTGGCTCAAGCGCCTCGGCCTCGCCACGACCGAGCGCTTGCAGGCCATCTCCCAGGCAAGGCCCGCTCCGCTGCGCGCGCGGGTGGCCTGGAGTGAGGATAGCGGCTTTGCCTTTGCGCGGGGAAACATCACCCTGCCGGGCCTCGTCGATCCCCCGCTGCACGCGGACTGGGTCGAAACGCGTTTCCATGTTACGCCAACCTTTGTGGACGTTTTCGACGCCGTGATCGACGCCGGTGCTTGGAAGCTGCGGGGCGGCTACTGGCAAAGCCTCGAGAACGGCGACTACCGGGTGCTGGGGCGTGGCCAATTCCATCCGCAGGAGGTGAGTGGGCTGGTGGCGGCAGACTGGTGGGAGGAGTTTTGGACGCGGTTCGACCTCGGCACGAAACTCCCGTTCGTCGACTTCGACCTGCAGGGCCGCTTCAACGGCGGGCGTCCGTTCCGCTGGATGCTCGCACATACGATCATGGAGGAGATCCGCTACCGCGGCCAGCCGATCGATGCCGTCGAAGCGCAGGCCCTGATGCTGCCCGTTACGCTGGATGTCATCGACCTTCGGGCGCGCCAGCAGGACCATTGGCTGCGCTTCGACGCCCGCAGCCGCACGGTTCCCGGCGGCGAGGACCGAGTGTGGCTGGCCATCACCGGCGAAAGCACCTTCCGGCTCGACCAGATCGGCGACGTCCTGGGGCCGGAAGCGGAGGATTACAACTGGCTCTTCGCGCAGCCAGCCGGGGCGCGAGCCGCCTTCGCCGGCTTGTTTTATGGCGAGGACAGCGACCAGCCCGAGGCGCAGTACCTCAATGTGTCTGCGGAAATCCCCGGCAACTTGCAGCTCGGCCCCGTCGGCCTTAGCGGGCTGAGCCTTCACGCGCGCCAAAGCCCGGGCATGCTGCGGCTGCGCGACGTCAGCGCCCTGCTTGGCGAGGGCCTCTTCACCGCTTCGGTCGACCTTGCTGACGCGCCCGAAGGTGACGAGTTGCGGGCGCACTTCACTCTCAACGACGCCCGTCACCAGCCGCTGGTGGAAGCGTTCCAAGAGGCGGAGGCAACCTCCAGCGAGGAAGCCGCCGAGGGCACCTTTGACGCCGGTATCATCGACATCAATGGGCGCATCAGCGGGAAGATTGGTGATGTGCGCAACTTTTCCGGAGAAGGCGCGATCACGCTCGACGAAGCCAATCTCGGCCCCATCGAAATTTTGGGCAGCGGAGGTTCCAGTTTCGACCTCGACAAAGGCTCCAGCGAATGGCGCCTGGGCAACGGTTACCTGCATTTTCCGCAAATCCGCCTGTCCAACGAGCAGTCCGTGGTAAAGGCAAACGGCTACCTGTTCTGGCCGGAGCGCGCGCTGAATTTCCGAGGGACGATCGCTCCGTTCGAAGGGGTGAGCGTGCCCGTAATTTCGCAAGTGCTCAACACCGTGGGGCGCCTGTCACAGGTTATCGACGTGCAACTGGGCGGCACCACCGAAGACCCCAAGTGGAGCTTTTCGCTCCGCCCCATCGGGGTGCTCACGGGGCCGGGAGAAGTGAAGCTGCCCGAAGCCGCGCCCCCCGCGCGGAGCCCGGCAACGCCCACCGAGCGATGAGGAACGGGCCCGCCATCGGCGCCCCACTTCGCCGCATATAGCGGGCGACCCACCGGCTGGTCGCTTCCGCCGCTTGCGGAAAATCCCTTACCGGGCACGTCGAGGCTTGTCCCTAGCGGCCTTTGCTTTGAAGATACCGCCGCTGCTATGAACGGGGAAATCGAGCTTTTCGTCAGCCGGCTGAAGCTGGAAGGGATTTTGGATACCCAAACGGCCCGGAAACTGCGGCGCATCGCCGGCCCCGATGCGGATGTGGTGACCTTTGGCGAAAAGGTCATCGAGTACGTCTGTGACGACTTTGAGCTCATCCAGAAGCTTCTGGATCAGTCGAGCAAGGCCTACGACGAAGGCGCCCGAACGACCCACGACCCTTTCGAAGAAGACGAGTTTGGCCAGCCGGCGCATTTGCGGGAAGACATGCACCCCGCCGAGGATGGCGACCATCACGGATTGACCCGCGCGCCCTTCCAGGAGGTCACGAACCCCGATGCGGAAGCCGCCTCGGCGCTTTCGACCGAGAGCGCCGCTCCGAGCGAGTCTGCCCCGGCAGATGAAACCGCTGAGGTGCCTAAGCGCACTCGGCTCTCCCTGCGCGACCGCGGCCAAACCCAGGCCCCGCACGGCGGCGATGGCGCCACACCGGTGGCTCCCGATGCCGCTCGAGGGGAGCCTCCGGCAGCTGAACCGAACCGCGAGGATGCCGACCCTGCAGCGCCGGGAAGCCCGAGGGGCGACCTGAACGACCTGGACCTTTCGGAGCTGGCCACCCTCGCGGCGCAGAGTGTCCAGCGCTCGGGCAACACTTCAGACGGCGGCGCGGTGACTGCGGCGGGCGCCTCCGCAAGGCCGGGAGGCCCCCCGCACGCTCGGGTCACCATCGAGGCCCCCGCAGCTCCCCAGACGCCAGAAGAACTGCAGCGCTACCCGAAACCGCCCGAAGCGGTCATCGAGGCGGAAGGCATCAAGCCCACCCAGCCGAATTTCGCCGCTCTGGACCCGGGGAGCGGTCTACCGGCGCTACAGGGATTTTTGCTGTCGACCCTGGCTTACGCTCGGTCCCACGGCTTCAGCGACCTGCACCTCTCCGCCGGGGCGCGGCCTTACGTTCGGCGGTTCGGCGAACTGAGTTTTCTCGGCAGCGAACCCTTGAGCCCCGAGCTTTCCGAAAAGCTGAACACCTGCCTGCTTTCCGACCACCAGCAGGCCTATTTCCGACGTTTCCGGGATTACGACTTTTGCCTTTCATTGAGCTCCGGGCAGCGCTTTCGGGCCAATCTGCTGATGCACCGCGACGGGTTTAAAGGCACGTACCGTCTGATCCCCGGAAGCGTGCCCGGCCTGCACGAGCTCGGCTTTGGCGACTATCAGCCGATCCTCGAAAAACTGCTGAGCTACCACAACGGCCTGCTGCTGATCGGCGGGGCGGTGGGCAGCGGCAAGACCTCGACCCTCGCCGCGTTGGTCGATTTCCTCAACCGCACCCGCAGCGACCACATCGTCTGCGTTGAGGACCCCATCGAAATTATCCACAATTCCCAGCAATGCTCGGTGACCCAGCGGGGTGTCGGCCCGCACACGGCCAGCTTCCGCCGTGCGCTCAAGGGGGCGCTGCGGCAGGACCCGGACGTCATCGTGATTGGAGAGATGCGCAACCTCGAAACCATCGAGATGGCCATCAGCGCCTCGGAAACGGGTCACCTTGTCCTGGCCACGCTGCACACCAGTGACGCCGCCAACACGCTCAACCGTATTCTCGACGTCTTCCCGCCGAGCCAGCAGTCGCAAATCCGCGCGATGGTGTCGGAGAGCCTGCGGGGCATTATTTGCCAGAAACTGCTGCCCGGCGTAGACGGCGGCGTCGCCCTCGCCTGCGAAATCCTGATCAACAACCGAGCCGTCAGCGCTATGATCAAGGAGGGCAAGCAGCAGGGCCTGGGCAACGTGATGGAAACCGGAAAACGCGAAGGCATGGTCCAGATGGACGCTTCGATTCTCGACCTCTGGCGCAAAGGCCGCATCTCCGGCGACATCGCCGCCAAATATCTCAAAAACGAGGTCCTGCGCCGACAGGTAACCGTCAACACGGGCTGAAACCAGGCTCGGCGAAGCCCGGGCAGATGGCACCCCTTGAACGCGTTGGGTAGCCGGGCGGGCAGGCGCCACGTAGCCAGCGATCGTCCAACGGTGCCTGGCTCTAGAACGGGATCCCGAGGCTGAGGAGGATGCGTTCTTCGTCGCGGCTGTCGAGAGCGAGAAAGTTGTCGAATTCGGCTTCGTAAGAAAGGACGGCCTGAACCCATTCGTCGATGTCGAGGATGAGCGAGGCCTCGAAATCGTAGTTGTAGTTGTTGAACTCCAAGGGGTTGACGCCGATACTGGCCTCCTGCTCGAACCGCAGGTTCTCGGCGATCACGAGCTTCATTTCGTTGCCGATGCTGGCCAGGGGGGTCCATTCCTGCTCGCCCGCAGCCGTTTCCCGGTACTGGGAACCGACGGACGGCAACAGGTTGAAGGAAAAGAACTCGTTGTCGAGCAGACGGAAACCAACACCGTAGCGCTGGAAAATATCGTGGTCGATGTCCCGTACGCCATCGCGCTCGTAGGAGAATTCGGCCCGCGCAAAGAGCCGGTCGACGAGGTCGTAGCGCAAGTCCGCGCTGCCGCCGTACTCATCACGGTTGATCGAAGAGGTGCCGTTACTCGGGCGGAAGGTTTCGCGGAACTCGTAAAACGCCTCCCAGGAGGTCTCGAGCCGCTCCCAGCGCCTCCGCGCCCGCAGTCGAGCACGGACCTGCGTGACTTCGTTGGTCGTGCGGCGGATTTCGAAGCCGAAGGTGAAGCGTCCGTTCCACTCGTCGGGAATCCAGCTGCCCACATAATCGCGCAAGCTGGTAGCGACTTTGCGGAGGGGCTCCAATGCTTGCGGAAAGGGCTTGAGCCCGGAGGCTTCCAGCACGGTAGCCGGGGGCGCTTTTTGCGCTTCGGCGACCGGCTCCTCGGGTTCCGGCTCCGGAGTCTGCGTCGCGGCGACTTGCGCTTCAGGGCTCGGGGCCGCCGCTTGAGACGGCGGTTGAGCGGCCTCGCTAGGCGCCTCCGCCTCAGACTCAGCGAGCTCGGGCTGAGGTTCCGGGGTGACCGTTACGCGAGTCTCATCGAGCACAAGGTGCTCGATGAAGGCATTGGAAAAGATCAATTCGCCGCCGGGGCTGCGTTCGACGGTCCCGGTCAGTTGGTCTCCGTTGGGAAAGCTTACCGTGGCGGTCTGCTTCTGTGCGACCAGCGGGAGCGCGGCAGCTACCCAAGCCGTCAGAAGAAAAAACCGTACGCGCATCCTTAACTCCACGAGCCCGCGCATTGAGCGCACCCCGTGGCCGAATGCCAAGCGCGAAACGCCACTGACGGGCGCTTAGCTCTCGGCCAGGACGTTTTCGACCATGTTCTTGGTCGTCAACAGGTGGATAAGCTTCTTCATTGCCGGCGTCAGGACGCGGCCCTTGCGGTGGATCAAGGCGAGCGGGCGCACCAACTGATGGCCTTCAATTTCGAGGGCGTGCAGCAGGTTTTGCTTAATCTCGTTGTTGATCGTCGCCGAGGGAACGATCGCTACTCCAGCGTCGATTTCCACTGCGCGTTTAACGGTTTCGATGTTGTCGAACTCCATCACCGGGTCGACCTCGAGTTTGACGTCGCGGAAGAACTGGTCGGTAGCCTTGCGGGTGGGGATGTCCTGGTCGAAGCCAACGAACTTCTGCTTGGCGAGTTCCTGAACCCCAATTTTCTCCATTTTCGCCAGCGGATTGTTCGGGCTACAGATCACCACGAGCTTGTCCTCGTGGAAGGGGATGACCTCCAGTTGTCGCATCTTGACGGGGTAGGCGATCAGGCCGAGGTCGACGGCATTGTGGATGACGTCTTCGTAAACCAGGTTAGAGCGGCGATACTCCACGCGAACATTGACCGAAGGAAACTCCTGCAAAAACTCCTTCACGTAGGGGGGCAGCTCGTGCAGGCCGATCGAGTAAACCGTGGAAATGTGGATCGTGCCGCTGATTACCTTGCGCATTTCCTGCAATTCGCTTACGAGCTTATCGTACAAGACCAACAGCTCTTTGGCCGACTCGTAAAGCTTTTGCCCCTCCCGAGTAAGGCGAAATTGCTTCTGGCTGCGGTCGACGATCAACACGTTGAAATGCTTCTCCATCGCCCGCAGCTGCTGACTAACGGCGCTCTGGGTGATCCCGTTGAGCTTGGCCGCTTTCGAGAAGCTCTGGCTTTCAACCAGATCCGAGAAAATTTTGAAGTTTTCAACGTGCATTATCTCGTAGAATAAAAGTTTCTTATCGGAATTCAACCCTTATTTCGGAAAACTTATCTATTTTTTTTCATGGTTTTCGAGGACTTCGAAACGCGCTTGACTGGACTACGGGACCGCCTGGCGAGGGCGTGCGAAGCCGCTGGACGTGAGCCGGTAAGCGTTCGCCTGCTGCCGGTCACGAAGACGCACCCCGCCACGGCCGCCGCGGCGGCCTTTGCCGCCGGCCTGACCGCCGTCGGCGAAAACCGGGTGCAGGAAGCCGCCTCCAAGCGTCCGGAAGCACCCGCGGGCCTGCGGTGGGAGCTCATCGGCCACCTGCAGTCCAACAAGGCCCGGGCCGCGGTGGAGACCTTCGACGCAATCCAAAGCGTCGACTCCGCCAAACTGGCCCGCAAACTCAACGAAGCCGCGGCGGACCTCCGGGAGACGCCTTTGCCGGTGCTGATGCAAGTCAACAGCGGTGAGGATCCCGGCAAATTCGGCTGTGCCGTCGACGACGCGCCCGCTCTGCTCGATGCCATCCTCGCGTGCCCTCATTTGCGCCTGGACGGGCTGATGGCAATCGCACCGCTGGAGCAGACCGAGGACAGCGCACGCCGCTGCTTCGCCCGCCTTCGCGAGCTGCGAGATGCGCTTGGGCCACGCAGTGGTGTGCCCCTGCACGAGCTCTCTATGGGGATGAGCGGCGATCTCGAAGCCGCTATCGCCGAAGGCAGTACCTGCATCCGCATCGGCTCCGCGCTCTTCGGGGCACGCTGAGTCAGACTCCTCCGGCGAAAAGGCCGATAAACCCCGGTCAGAGCGGCGATGGCGAGAGCCGGATTGAACCCCTGACGGAGCCGCAGTCCCTTATCTCATCTTGCCGGAAAGGTCGGTAAATTGATCGAGATGATTTTGGATGCAGAGCAAGGGGCAGCAAGGGCGACGGCTGGGCCAGTAGGCCCCGCCTCGTCGTCGCGAACGCCGCTCTGAGCCAAAAGCATCCGAAGCCGCCACCCGGCGTTCAATCTACCGATCTAACTGGTAAGGGGTATTACAGGCTCAAATGCGCGGCGGCTTCCTTGAGGGCTTCCGTCATCGTCGGGTGGGCAAAGGTGGTGCGCGCGAGGTCTTCAGCCGAGCCCCCGTATTCCATGTGGCAGACCACGCTGTGAATCAGCTCGCCAGCATTGTGTCCCAATACCTGCGCACCGAGGATGCGATCGGTCTTTGGATCGGCGATCACCTTGGCGAAGCCTTCGGTAGCATCGTTAGCCAGCGCGCGGCCGTTGAAACGGAAGGGAAATTTGCCGACGCGCACCTTGCGGTTCTGCTCAGCGGCAACCGTTTCCGTCAGGCCCAGCAGGGCAATTTCCGGCGACGTGTAGACCACACCGGGAATCGTCTCGTAATTGACGTGTCCTGCCTTGCCCGCGATGAGCTCGGCGCAGGCCACCCCCTCGTGCTCGGCCTTGTGCGCGAGCATGGGGCCCATCGTGACGTCGCCAATCGCACGGATACCCGGCACGTTGGTGCGGAACTGCGCGTCGACTTTGATCTGCCCGCGCTTTTCCATTTCGATGCCCAGCCCTTCTGCGCCCAGGCCTTCGGTATTGGGGCGCCGGCCGATCGCCACGAGTACTTTGTCGACCTCCAGCTCGCTGTGCTTTTCGTCCTTCTCGAGTTGGAGCGCAATGGCACCGCCGCGCGCCTCATAGCCAAGGCATTTCGTGCAAAGCGTGAAGTCGATCCCTTGCGCCTCGAAGCATTTTTGCGCTTCGGTGGCCACGTCGGTATCGAACAGCGGCGCAATCTGCGGGAGCATCTCGACAACCGTAACTTTGCTGCCAAGGCGGGCCCAGACGGAACCAAGCTCGAGCCCGATGGCGCCGGCGCCGATCACCGCGACACGCTTGGGAACGGCGTCGAAGGCGATAGCGTCGGTGCTCGACACGATTTTGTCGCCGTCGAATTTCAGGAACGGCAACTCGATGGGCGCGGAGCCCGTGGCGATCATGATTTCGCGGGCTTTGACGGTCTCGTTCTTCTTGCCTTCGATCTCGACCCGCCCGTCCCCCGCGAGGCGCCCGTGGCCCTGCAGGATGGTGACCTTGTGCTTTTT
>JBHJGW010000100.1:0-6422 GCA_050331415.1 Opitutales bacterium
CCGCGTTGAGGTAGACGCGGACGCCATGCTCTTCCGCGAAGGCTTCGGCAGCGGTTTCGATCACGTCGCTAAGGCTGGCGGCGACGAAGACCGTCAGGTCCGGCGTTTGCGCCGTGCGGTCCGGAGGCGAACAGCCCCAGCCGACAAGCGCCAAGGCGAGGAGCGGGAGGAAGCGACTCACGAAAGGATTTTGCAGCGCCCGGCATGCCAGTGGTGCGCGATTTTTCCCAAATCTCAGATTTCGATGTCCGTTTACTGCGCGCTCTCTGTTTCGAGCTCGAGGAATTCGTACGCATTCCAGTCGATGCCCATGGCGTCGGCGTAGGCGTCCTGTTCCGGGCTGCCGTAGACAAGGGCGGCAATGGTATAGCCCCCTTGCAGTTGGCCGTTGTCATCATAAAGCCAGTCCGCGACCTCATCACGAGGGATCGTGACTTCCTGCCCCATGGAAAGGTCTTCGAGGTGGATTGGGTCGTTGTTGACGAGGCCGGTAAAGCCGTCCGAGCCGAAGGTCGGCTCTGTGATCCACAAGTACTCCCGACCGCTACCCGGGACTTTGAAGCCGTGCTTGATCGCAAAATCTTTCTGGCCGGGCTGCGGATCGCTCAACGCGCCAATGAACTGGCTCAAGTTGGACTTCGCCTCGCTGATAGCAGCTTCCATTCGTGCCGCGTCGAAGTCTTGGATAACATCCGCTTGCCCCTGCCGGCGAATAACGCCGTCCTCGTCGGGCGACGGTTTATCCGAGCAGGCGCCTATCAGAAGCGCGGCGGCGAGGGCTGAGAGGGGAGCGAGTAGTTTCATGGATTGGAGCGTCGCAGCTCGGCCGTTCGCGGGCAAGCGGGAAACCAAGCTGGGAACGCGCTCCATCCGGGCGCGCCCCATCAACGGTTTATCGCGCGTGCGGTGGGGCAGGGCTTGCCTTCACGACGATCGGAAAGCAAGCTTTGGGATTCGTCACGGGGCCATTTTATGTTTGGGTGCGCATTGCCCTCCGGCTCCGTGTCACGGTCATGAGCGATACCTATTCGATTTTCCGCGCCCCGGACTTGCTGCGCTTTATTCATGGCCAGCGGGATCGTTTCGCGGGGTACACCTTCTGGCGGCTGCTCAGCATCGCGGTGGTCGTGCCGTTTCCCTTTATCACGCAGCAAATCATCGACCATGAGCTGCCCAAGAACGACTTGACCGGGGTCCTGTTATGGAGCGGCTACGCGATTGTGCTGCTGCTCTTCCACATCGTGACCATGTCGAAGGCGATTCCGCGCATCGCCCGGGCCTCCGAGACGCTGCTCGTGGCAATGCGCGCGCGCATCTTCGAAAAGCTGCAGTTCCTGCACTTCGGATTCCTGGACCGAACTCAGGCCGGGCGCCTGTTGTCAAAATACGCCTTCGACACGATGCACATCGACGGCGTGCTCAACGGTCTGGCCAGTGCTATCGTGCCGGAGCTGGCGCGGGCGCTGTTGCTGATCCTGATGCTCACGCTGCTCAACCCGCTGTTGCTGCTGTTCATCCTCGTCAGCGTGCCGATCTTTGTGTGGACGCGCTGGCGGTATTTCCGAAAGCTCGAACACCACAACCATCTCGTGCGCATGGCGCGGGAAAAACTGACGGGCCGCGCCAGTGAGTTCATTTCTGCGATCAAGCTCGTGCGCGGTTTTGGCCAGGAGCGCGAAGTGACTGAGCAGATGGAGGAAGCCAGCGGCAATTTCGCCGCCGAGAAGCGTGACCAAATCATGGTTAACAGTCGCCTCGGCATGATGCTGTGGTCGGCATCCAACGGAATCAGTATCCTTTCGGTGGCATTTTGCGGCGTGTTTGTCCTCAAGGACCAGATGTCTTTGGGAACGCTGGTTGCCTTGGTGGGCTCGATCCCGATCATCCTCCAGCCGGTCAATTCGATCAGCCAGTTTAGCCTGCAGTATTTCCTCGGGCGCGAGAGCTATCGCAGCATCAAAGAGCTCGTCGACAGCGGGTACGTCGAAAAATGGCGTGGCGGCTCGTTTCCTTCGGCGATGCAAGGGCGCATTACCTTCGAAGGGGTCAACTTTTCCTACGACGACGGGCCCGACGTCATTCAGGATTTCACTTTGGAGATCAAGCCCGGCGAGCACGTGGCCTTTGTCGGTCCAAGCGGCAGCGGCAAAAGTACCACCGTCAACCTGATCCTCGGCCTGTATGCCCCGCGGACCGGGCGCATTCTGGTGGATGGCGTGCCGCAGGACGAACTCGACGTGCGCCGCCTGCGCCGGCAGTGCGCGATTGTCATGCAGGATAACCTCCTGCTTTCCGGAACGATCAGCGACAACATTCGCTTCGGGCGTCCGGAGGCAAGCGAGGCAGAGGTGGTCAACGCGGCACGCGAAGCAAATGCGGAAGAATTCATCGAGCGGCTCGAGGATGGCTATGAAACGAAGGTCGGCGAGCGGGGCGTGAGCCTTTCCGGCGGACAGCGCCAGCGCATCGCGATTGCCCGCGCACTCCTGCGAAACCCGCGCATTCTGATCCTCGACGAAGCCACGAGCGCTCTCGACTATCAGAGCGAGCGCCTTGTGCAAGAGGCCCTCGACCGCCTGTGCGCGGGCCGGACCACCATCACGATCGCTCACCGGCTCAGTACGGTCCGGGCCGCCGACACGGTTGTCGTCATGCGCGACGGACGGATTGTCGAGAAAGGGCCGTATGGGGCGCTCGCCAATCGCAAAGGCGGCGCTTTTGCCGAGCTGCTCGCGGTGCAGGAGGGGGTATGAGGCTACCCTTTCGCGGGAGAGATTGATTGACCGTTCCTCACACACTTCGGCGTGGCACGCCTGGCCTTGCCGGTTTGCGCGCAAAGCCTTCCCCCAACCGGGGGATGCGGAAATTCGCCGTAGAGCGATACGCTATCGTCACTGCTGGCGGATCGAAAGGATAGCGGCGTGTTCCTGAATTGTCCGGGCGCCCGGCATCCTGCGCTCATCCGGGCTCGCCCACATCGATGCCCTTTGGCATGAACCAATCCGATATGAAATCGCCCCTTTTTTTCTTTCTTTCTCTGGGTTTCGCTCCTGCCTTGCTCGCGCAGTCGGTCGACTGGAAACCGCAGTTTAACGACCGCCCCGTGTCCGACGAAGATGCGGCGAAAATTCGCCAAGCGGTACCGCAGGAGCCGATCGTGGACCCGCAACAGCCACGCCGCCTGCTGGTTTTCAGCGCCACAAGCGGCTTCCGGCACCGGTCAATACCGCACGGCAAGCTAGCCCTCGACGTGATGGGCGAACAGACGGGTGCCTACGAGGCGGTTATCAGTGACGATCCGGCCAACTTCGAGATCGAAGCGTTGCGCCAATTCGACGCCGTTGCGCTGGTCAGCCCAACACAGGATTTTTTCATGCCGCCCAAAAATCAGCGCGAAAGTTTTAGCGACGAAGAGTGGCAGGCGCTGCAGAATCGGCACAACCGTTTGGTGGACAATCTGATCGACTTTATTGAAGCCGGCGGCGGGCTAGTCGGCATTCATGCTGCGACCGACGCTTGCTACGGCCATGAGGAATATGGTGAGACCATCGGCGGCTACTTCTGGGGCCATCCCTGGCGCGCGGGCAATAACGTGACCATCGTGGTGGAGGATCCCGACCACGCAGTGAACAAGCCCGTTTTCGGCGACATGCGGCACTTTTCCTTCAAAGAGGAGATTTACCAATTCCGCCCGGAGCCATTCTCCCGCGAGCGTCTGCGTATCCTTTTGCACCTGGACCCTGAACGCAGTGACGACGTGGGTGGCAAGCGCCGCGAAGACAATGACTACCCGGTGGCCTGGGTGCAAAGTGTCGGCGAGGGGCGGGTGTTCTACTCCTCCATCGGGCACAATGAGCATATTTACTGGAACCCACTGATGTTGAAGCACTACCTTGCGGGAATCCAGTTCGCTTTTGGAGACCTGAAGGCAGACACGACCCCGAGTGCCAAAGTGGCGGTACCGAATGTCGGTGAGGAACGCCAGTTGCTCGAGGATGACCAGGCATCTGCGAATGGCTGGATACGGCTCTTCGACGGGCATTCGCTCGAAGGCTGGTCGGTCAAGAACGGGTTCGCCAAATACAAGGTGCGTAACGGCACCATCGTGGGCACGTCAGCCCTTGCCAGCCCCAACACGTTTTTGTGCACCGAGCGTACGTTCGGCGATTTCGTCCTCGAATTCGAGGTCAAGTGCGGCGAAATCAACTCAGGCGTGCAAATCCGTTCTCGCGAGGGCGGAGATCACCCGGAAGGTCGGGTCAATGGCCCGCAGGTAGAAATCGAGCACAGCCCGGGGCAGGCCGGATACATCTACGGTGAAGCCTACGCCGGCTGGATCTCACCGGAGCCAAAGTCTGACGACCGGTCGGTAAGCCAGCACAATCATTTTAAAAACGAGGGCTGGAACCATTACCGCGTCGTGGCCGTCGGAGACCGTATCGCCACGTGGATCAATGGCACAAAGATCGCCGACGTCTACGACCCGGAGAATCTCGGTTCACATCCTGAAGGCTTTATCGGGCTGCAGGTACACAGCCACCTCAAACCGGGCGTCGAGATCGCCTGGCGCAACCTCCGACTCCGGGAGCTTTAAGAGCGGCCCGGGATTCTTTTTTCAAACCCCTTGGACCAGATGAATGTACCGTATGAAAACTCCCGCCGGCGTTTCCTGAAACAGACAGCTACACTGGGAGCCGCGCTGCTCGGCGCCCCAGTGATCGCCCGTGCGGATACGCTCGGCCTCAGCGGCCGAACAGGTGCTAACAGCCGGATCAACCTGGCTTATATCGGCTTGGGCAAAAAGATCGGCACGCACTACCGCATGGCGAATCTAGCCAACGTACAGCCGAGCTGGGTGTGTGACGTCAAGGGCGACAAGCTCCGAGAGGGCGTCAGCGCTCTGAAGCAACGGGGTTTCAAAGACTTTCAGGCCACCCAGGACTACGAAGACATCATGAACGACCAGGCGGTCGACGCTGTCGTCATTTGCACGCCCGACCACTGGCACGCGGCCCTGTCCATCGCGGCGATGCGGGCGGGTAAGGATGTCTATTGCGAGAAGCCGATGACCTTGACCATCGCCGAAGGCCGGGCAATGGCTGAGGCCGAGCGCCGCTACGCCCGCGTTTTTCAGGTTGGTTCCCAGCAGAGGTCCGAGCGCGCGTTCCGCAAGGCCGCCGAAATGGTACGTAACGGCTGGATCGGCGACATCAAGGAGGTGCGCACCGGCCTTGGGACCTTCCCCGACCCCCGGCTCGAACCCGCTGAGCCGATCCCTCAAGATTTCAATTACGATAAGTGGCTCGGACCCGCGCCCTACGAGGACTACTTCGAGTACCGCGTCCGTGGGGACTACGGCGGCGGCTGGCGCTGCTACCTCGACTACGGCTCCCGCAAGAGCGGTGACTGGGGGGCGCACCATTACGACATCATCCAATGGGCTCTGGGCTGGGATGAGGCGGGCCCTGTCGAGTTTATTCCGCAAGGCTTTGAAAATGCGCCGTATGACAGCTTCGTCTACGCTGATGGCGTGCGCGTGGTTCGCGACCATCCGGAGCGCGACGGTCACATGATTCGGTTCATCGGCACCAAGGGCGAGGTGTTCGTCAGCCGCGGAAACCGGCTCGAAACCACACCGGGGCACCTTGCCTCGCGGCCGTTAAGCCCGTCCGACGAGCGCCTTTACCGGTCCAACGATCACCATCAGGACTGGCTCGATTGCATCGTCAGCCGGAGCACGCCCATTTGCCCGACGGAAGTCGGCCACCGCACCGCTACAATTTGCCACCTGTCCGAAATCGCCAAGCGCCTTGGGCGGCCCTTGCGCTGGGACCCGGAGGCAGAACGGATCCTTGGCGATAGCGATGCGGCGCGGTGGATCGATCGCCCGCGCCGCGCCGGATACGAACTTCCCGCGTGACGTTTGAGGGCCAACCCCGAATTTCGCTTCTGAATCATGTTTAAGACCACCCTTTGCACCGTCCTTTTGCTGGCGGGGGCGCAAGCGCTTCCGGCGATCGAGATCGACGCGACCCTTCACGCCCTCGCCGCAGACAACTACCGCGCGCGTCAGGATGCACGGCTGGAGCTGCGCAACGCCCTGGCTGCGGTGACCGATCCCGGCGCGAACCCGGAGGAGCGAGCCTCAATCGAGCAAGCGCTGATTGCCACCGCGCAGCCCGAGGAGCCAGCGGAAACGCGCCTTTTTGTCATCCAACAGCTTGGGCGTTTCGGGCAACCGTCGGTGGCCGAGGCGCTTTTTCCGCTGTTGGGTGATGCCGACGCGCGGGTCGCCGACGCCGCTCGCGTGGCGCTAATGCACCATACGGGCAACCGCGCCACGGAGCAACTCCATCACGCTCTCAAATATTCCGAAGCCCCCCCCAACCCCCCCATTCACAACCCCGTGACGTACCGGGGCC
>JBHJGW010000101.1:0-13983 GCA_050331415.1 Opitutales bacterium
AGCTGAACCTGGGCGTTCCGGAGTTCGTGTTCGACCCTCCGGACAATTTTGCAAAGCTCGAGGTGAAGCAATAGCTCGCGGACTTGCTGACCACGCATTTTGTGTCTTATCCTCTCCATTATGCCGTTATACGAATACGCCTGCAACGAGTGCGGCAGTTCCTTCGAAGCGTTGGTGCGCGGTTCAGAGACGCCTGCGTGCCCGTCGTGCGGTACCGCCGAACTGACCAAAAAGTTTTCGACTTTCGCCTCGTCGGGCGGGGACGCCGCCGGCGAAGGGGCACCGTATATGCCCAGCGATCACGGCCACGGCCACAGCTGTGGGCCGGGCTGCTGTACGCACTACTAGGCCTGCTGCTTGGCGCCGGCTGCTCGTCAACGCCGGAGCCCAAAGCGCCCCACGTCGAGGAGGTGCAAACGTCGCGCTCACTGGGATTGGAAACCGTGAACGCGGATGCTGCCGTCAGCGAAGCCTCTAACAGGGAAGATGATTTCAAAACTCTGCCGGAGGCTGACCTCCCCAGCGAACCTGCCGCTGGGGAAACGCTGGCATCGCGCCGCCTGCTCGACCTTCAGCAGGACGCGGAGGCTTTTCTGCGCAGCGCGGAGGCGCTTCGCCTGTCCGAGCCAGAGCAACAGCGCCGGGCCGCGACGATCGCCACGGGTTTCGAAAACTACATCGTCGACTTCCCGAAAAACGTCCACGCGCTCATCCTCTACGGGAAGTTTTTGCGCGCAATCGGGCAGCACGATCGCGCCAACCTGATCTTTGTTTCGGCCAACGAGCTCGACCCGAAGGTCGCGGTGGTCAAGCAGCAGATCGGCAACTACCTCGCCGAAACCGGAGAGTATGCACTTGCCTGGGCGTACTTTCGTGCTGCCGCCCAACTGGAACCTCAGGAAGCGGTTTACCACTATCAGATTGCCGAACTGCTGCGCGTCTACCGCGAGCGCTTTGTCGAGTTGGACCTCATGACGCGCCCCGAGCTCGACGCCAAACGAGTCGCAGCACTCGAATTGGCCGTTGCCGCCCGCCCGGGCGACCTCGATTTGCAGGCCCAACTTGCGCAGGCGCAGGAAAATCGGGCGCAACCAGATTTGCCAGCGGCCCTTCAGCTCTGGCAGGGCATTGAAGCCGGCAGCGCGGACGAACTCGGCCGCCAGTGGGCGCGGGTGAATCAAGCGCGTTTGCTGATGGCCCAGCAGCGACAGGCAGAAGCCGCCGAGGTTCTCGCTCGGGTCGACCGTCCTGAACTGGCGGCGGCCCGGGCCGACCTCGAATCGCGACTTGCGCAGGGTTCCGGCAGCTTGTAGCCCGGGACTTGCTTTTCGCGAATCCCTGTCGGGGATATTAACAACGCCGATGATTCCCTTTCTTGGGCCTTCACCAGTTTATCATTCACTCTGTGCCCTTGAAAAGCGTCGCCGGTCGTGCCAAACGGACACGGGCGCTTCAGCTGTTAAACCCGCCTTGACGATTCCGCCCCAGCACCAAACGTGGCTGCTCGCTGCCGGCTTCATACTTTTGTGGAATTCCGGATTTATCGGGGCGGAATATGCCCTGCCGAACACGGAGCCACTGACCTTGCTTTTCTGGCGGTACTGGGCGCTGGCTCTCCTGCTCCTCGGCTACCTTATCCTGCGTCGTCGCCTGAGGTGGCCGGGCCTCCGAGCCGCCACGGTCGCGGCGGTTATCGGGGTACTTGCGCACGGAGTCTGGCTGGGATGCGTTTTCTATTCGCTGGAATACGGAGTGCCTGCCGGGATCGTCGCACTGGTTGTGGCGCTTCAGCCGATGGCGACCGGGGCTTTTTCCGGCTTGGTGACGGGGGAACGCACGTCCTGGCTGAGCTGGATGGGCTTGTCGATCGGCTTTGGCGGTGTGATGATCGCAGTCATGGCCCGGATTGATCTGTCCGACGCAGGATCCTTATTCGGGTTCTTCATCCCGTTTGGCTCAGTGCTGGCGATCACGGCCGCGAGTCTCTTCCAGCGCCGCCTGGAACTGCGGCGTCAGGCCGATCTCCTGCCGGTCGATCTTGGGCTATTCTACCAAAGCCTCGGCGTGGCATTGGCCGTGACCGTGCCTGCCCTCGTCTTCGAGGGACTGCCGGTTGACTGGACTCCGGTCTTTACGGGCGCGATGCTCTGGTTGATTGTGGGAGTTTCCCTCGTGGCTTATGGGTTGATGTGGGTGTTGATTTCCCGCATCGATGCAACCCGAGTCGCAAGCCTGTTCTACTTCGGGCCACCGGTAACAATGGTGATGGCCTGGGCGGCTTTTGGCGACCAGATCCTTGCCACGGACTTGGTCGGCTTGGGTATCGTGGCAGCCGGTGTGGCCCTTACACAGGTGAAAGCGTCGTCAAGGCCTTCGAGCTGAGGCCGTCTGGTTGAGCGTTCGCTTTTTTCCGATACGGCGATTTTCCGTTGGAAAGGCGCGCCCGCGCTTCGCAGCATCAGCCTATGCTCGAATTTCTATCCTTCTCCCTACCCCCGCTGGCAACAAACGCGTTTCTGCTCGGGAGCCCAGACCGTGGCGAAGCCGTGGTCATCGACGCGCCCCTCGGAATTGGCGAGGCTATCGGGCCTGAGCTCGACGAGCGCGGCTGGCGCCTGACCGGCATCTACCTGACGCACGGCCACTTCGACCACATCCTCGGTGTGCCTGAGCTGGCCGCGCACCACGCACCGATCTTTGCCCATCGCGCGGAGGCCGAGCTTCTCGCCAACCCGCAGGCACAGCTTGATCTCTTTCAAGTGCCGCTGACCGCTGAGCCAGTCGCAGTCGATCACTGGATAGAGCCCGGCGACCATGAAATCCTCGGTGAGCGGGCCGACGTACGGCTCGTCCCCGGCCACAGTCCCGGCAGTATCATTTTTCATTTCCCCTCTCTGGAGGCCGCCTTTGTTGGCGATACGGTCTTCGCTGGCGGCATTGGCCGCACCGACCTCCCCGGCGGGAGTTTCGACACGCTTGCTGAGGCGATCCGCAATGAAATCTATACGCTGGCCGATATTACCCGCCTCCACCCTGGTCACGGCCCGGCCACCGGCGTCAAAGTCGAACGCGAGGGCAACCCCTTTGTCACCGCCTGAACGATAGGCCGAGGTTCGGCAGAAGAAGCCTGCGCGAGGCCTTGCGGCTAACCTTCGGGACTCTTCGCTGACTCTATCAACCCTGATACCATCTTACCGAATAGATCGGTAGATCGAACGCCGCGTGGCGGCTTCGGATGCTTTTTGGCGCAGAGCGGCGTTCGCGACGACGAGGCGGTGCCTACAGGCCCGGGCGTCGCCCTCGCTGCCCTGCTCTGCATCTAAAACCATCTTGATCAATTTACCGACCTCTCCGGCAAGATAGTATTACTCCCAAGGTTCGCGGCCGCCAACGTCGGGAAGGTTCAGGTCGGCAACGGCTTCGTCGGGAATTTCCGGGTTGGCGTAGCCGCAGGTGAAACAGGTTTGAAAGGTGGGCGGGTTGGCCTCGCCACATTGCGGGCAAGACCAGTCTGGACGCTTATCCAGGATGGCGCGCAGCTCGGGGACGGGAGCGCGAAACAGCGCATCGAGAAAGGCCTCCGGTGCCATTTCCAAGGCATGCGTTTTCCGGTATTGTTCAGCCAGGTCCACAAGCAGGGGCCAGCTCTGGGCGTCGACGTTTTTCTGAAAACCACAGCGCTGACAGCCGAGGACTCGCTTCGGCGGAATCATGAAGGCGAACAGGCCGATAATCATTGAGGACAGGACGATCCACCGGGTGCCGGGGAAAGCCTCGTAAATCTCAAAGACCACCTCATCGCGGCAATGCGGGCACCGGGCCTCGAAGCACGGCCGGACCCCTTTGCGGTTTGCTCGGCGCAGCATCGAGTCTGGGCGGCGCGTTGTTTCCCTTCGGGCTGCAGGTTCACGGGAGACGCAAGCCCGCCCGTGGGGAGCAGCGGTCAAATTTTCATCGCCTCGGGGATGGTGTTTTCCCAAAGGGCGCGAAGGTCGTTGACGTCCCACTCGAGCTTGCGGTCGATATGCGGGGCACGCACGGTCAGGCCACCGCTGGTATTGGCAGTGCCGATGCCGTCGGCGGTCACACCGTAGCGCTCGGCGTCGTGAACGACGCGGTCGACGCTCTGGCTGCGGCAGGCGATGATGAAGTGGCCCTGGCTCTCGCCGAAGAGTGTCGTGTCGAGGCGCTCCATGGGCAGTTCGCGCAGGTCGAGGTCAGCCCCAAAGGTTTTTTCCGGATGGAAGAGCATTTCGGTCAGCGCCACCATCAAGCCCCCTTCGGAGAGGTCATGAGCGGCAAGGACACGGTGCTTGTCGATCTCTGTCCGCATGAAATCGCTCTGCATGGCCTCTTTTTCGAGGTCCACCGGTGGCGCATCGCCGGTTTTGAGGCCGAAAACGATCTCGAGGAAGAGGCTCGCGCCGAGGTGCTTGGGCACGTCACCGACGAGTACGAAGGCAATGTCGTCGCCACGCGGGATGAATTGCTTGGTGACGTAGGTGGAGCTGTCGAGAATGCCGACGACGCTGATGACCGGCGTCGGGTCGATCGGGCCGCCCCCATGCTCATTGTAGAGCGAAACGTTGCCGCCGATGACGGGCAGGTCGAAAAATTCGCAGGCTTCGGCAAGGCCGCGGATGCACTCCTTGGCCATCCAGTAGCTCTCCGGCTTTTGGGGGTTGCCAAAGTTCAGGTTGTTGGTCAGGGCGAGCGGCCGGGCGCCGGAGCACAGCAGGTTGCGCAGGCACTCCGCCACAGCGATCTTCGTGCCCTGTGCAGGGTTTGCCCAGCAGTAGCGCGGATTGCAGTCGTTGGCGATTGCGATGTATTTGTCCTTTTTCGGCCCCCCGAGGCGCAAGCGGACAACCGCGGCATCGCTCGCGCCCGGGCCGTTCCAGGTGCTAGCCCCGATCGTGTGGTCGTACTGGCGGTAAACCCAGCGTTTGCTCGCAACCGTGGGATGAGCCATTAGGCGGCGCAGGCCTTCGTGCAGAGTCTCGTAGTCGCTGGGAGCGAGCGCCTCTTCCGTCCACGCCTGCGTTTCCTGCAGGTAGGCGGGAGGTTCAGCCGGCGGGTCGCATTTCGGGGTCTCATCCGTCAGGGCACGGGGCGGCAAATCGGCAACCACTTCGCCCTGATGGCGCACGATCATGCGGTTGCCATCCGTTACCTGGCCGATCCGGGCGGCGTGCAGGTCCCATTTTTCAAAGATTGCTTCAACTTCCTTTTCCTTACCGGCTTTGACGATCACCAGCATGCGCTCCTGGCTTTCGCTGAGCATAATTTCGTAGCTGTTCATGCCGGTTTCGCGCTGCGGGACCTTGTCGAGGTCGATCTCGATGCCCACGCGGCCCCGGGCAGCCGTTTCGGAGGTGGCGCAGGTCAGGCCGGCTGCCCCCATGTCCTGAATGCCCACGAGGAGGTCCTCCTTATGGTTCATCATTTCCAGGCAGGCCTCCATGAGCAGCTTGCCCATGAACGGGTCGCCCTTCTGAACCGCCGGGCGGTCTTCGGCGCTCTCGTCAGAAAGGTCTTTGGAGGCGAATGAGGCACCGCCGAGGCCGTCGCGCCCCGTGGGCGCACCCACGTAATACACCGGGTTGCCCGCGCCGGAAGCCCGCCCGCGGCGGATTTTCTCGCTGCGCAACACCCCGACACAGCAGACGTTTACCAGCGGGTTGCCCTTGTAGCAGTCATCGAAATAGATGTCGCCGCCGACATTGGGGATGCCCACGCAGTTACCATAATGGGCGATACCGTGCACCGCTCCCCGCAGGAGATGCTTGGTCTGCGCGGACTCCAACGGCCCGAAGCGCAGCGAGTTGGTCAGTGCGACCGGGCGGGCGCCCATTGTAAAGATGTCGCGCAGGATGCCGCCGACGCCGGTGGCGGCGCCCTCGAAGGGTTCGACCGCCGTCGGATGGTTGTGGCTTTCGATCTTAAAGCACACCGCCCAGCCATCGTCGAGATCCACCACCCCGGCGTTCTCCTCGCCCGCCTTGACGAGGATCTGGTTGCGCATGTCCGGGTCGCTCTTCGTCTTCGGCAGCTGTTTGAGCAGGTGACGGGTATGTTTGTACGAGCAGTGCTCGCTCCACATTACCCCAAAGATGCCGAGCTCGGTGATGTTCGGATTGCGTCCGAGGATGCCGTAGATGCGCTCGTATTCCGGCGGCGTCAGGCCGTGCTGCCGGACCATATCAGGCGTGATCGGCAAGGCATTGATCTCGTGGCTGGGCTTGGAGGCAGCAATCGGGGCGGGCATGGAAAAAGAAACGATTCTGAGTTAACGGGTTATTCGGGTTGATGGGCTTTCGGGGTTCAACACGGGAAGTCCCCTTGACCCACCGTTGCAGAGCGCGTGCGCCAGCTCAGCCATCCGCCTGGGCGGCGGCGGCTTCAGCGCGAATTTTGGCCTGGTAGAGAAAGGCTTTGAGGAAGGCGATGCCGTCGGTGCTCGGGTGCAGCTGTTCCTCGACCGCGCGCTCGGGGTGGGGCATCAGGCCGAAGACGTTGGCATCCTTGTTGCGAATTCCCGCAATGTCGCCCACGGAGCCGTTCGGATTGTCGCGGTAGCGCAACAGGATTTGTCGGTTGGCCTCGAGTTCGGCAAGCCCGTCGTCGTCGATGTAGTAATTGCCTTCGCCGTGGGCTATGGGCAATTGGATGTTCGGGCCCATGCTCTGAACATTGAAGTAGTCGAGGCTGTCTTCGACGGTGAGGGCGGCGAGCTCGCAGCGGAATTCCAGGGAGGCGTTCTTGATGAGTGCTCCCGGCAGCAGGCCCATTTCGCAAAGAACCTGAAAGCCGTTGCAGATGCCAAGAACGAGGCCACCGTTCTCGGCGAACTCCTTCACGGCCTTCAGCACCGGGGAGAATTGGGCAATGGCGCCGGCGCGCAGGTAGTCGCCGTAAGAGAAACCGCCCGGGATGATGACAGCATCCGCGCCGGAGAGCGAATCTCGTTTGTGCCAGAAGAGTTTGGTCGGCTGCTGAAAAACGCTGACCAGCGCGTAGTAAGTGTCGCGGTCGCAGTTGGAGCCTGGAAGCTGAATGATGGCGATTCGCATGAGCTAGAGCTTTTGCTCCACTTTCAGCAATGCGAGCGGAGCTGTCGAGTGCCGATTTTATCGCCCCAGCCTCGAGCTTCCCGAAGCGATCCCGTTCGAATGCGTCGGCTAGCGCTGAGTGACCCAAAGCGAGCGCCAGAAAGCGCAGCTGCCCGCTAACGGGCATGCTGCTAGCGCTTGCCCGCGTTGAAGAGCTCCATTTGCGGGCTCTTGATCATGTCGTAGTTCTTGAGCAGCCGCAGGACCTGGAGAATATCCGACTTCTGGTAGTTGTGGTTGATTTCGATCTTACCCAGCAGATCCTGCAGGATGGCCCGGAAGGATATGATGGCGTCGACACCCGCTTTGCGCAGCAGCTCGAGGCTTTGGGACTTGTGAGGCTCGTGAGTGGGCAGGCTGGGGATCACGAGCAGTTTCCAATAGTGCTCCACGCCGATGTGGTCCACAGTCTGGTCCTCGATGTGGAAGAGCTCGCTGGCCTGCTTGAGCACGTCTTTTTCCAGAAACTTGAACAGGTCCGCGCTGCCGCGAAGGGTGCCGGGGGTGAACTTCTGGCTGTGCCAGGCCTTGATGAAAACGATGGCGCGGTGGATCAGCGGGAGTTCGTTGGAAAACAACATGAAGCTCGGCTTCACTGCCGTTTCCCGGTAGGCCGGGTTGTAGACGAGCAGGTCGATTTCTTCGTCAGAGCGTTTGGCCCGGCTCTGAATCTGGTACTTGCGCAACTGGCGGACGAGGAATCCATTGCTCTCGAAGTACTCTCGTACGATCGTTTCGTCGACGCCCGCCATGCAGCGGAGCTTGTACTTCGGCTAATGGCTTGAAAAGCAAATAGTTGTTGGCGGGGGCGCTCGGAATTCCGGCATTGGGCCTTCGGTTTAGCCAAACCCCCCGCCGAACTGCAATTTGCCCGTCGCCGGTC
The DNA here is from genome assembly GCA_050331415.1 of Opitutales bacterium. Classification (GTDB taxonomy): domain Bacteria; phylum Verrucomicrobiota; class Verrucomicrobiia; order Opitutales; family Cerasicoccaceae; genus DAIQNO01. The sequence goes on from JBHJGW010000101.1 coordinate 7,996, forward strand.
CGCAGGAGCTCGCAATTTGGGACCCGGAGGTCCGCCCGCTCGGCAGGGGCCGAAAAAAAACGGTTGCGGTCGCACCCCGCGCGAGGCCGCCAACGGCTGCGCGAACCCGCTTCGGTGCTTCCCGAAGGGGCGTCCCATTTCAATCGAAGGGCGGTGTCCAGCGGCGAGCCTGCAGGGTTCTCAGCGAGTTGGCACTGAAAGTGTATCAGGGGAACTTCCGATTTACGCATCAACCCCTGTCAAACCCGTCCCCTCGTCAATCTATGAGCAAAGTACTCGAAATCATTCTTACTATCCTCCTGCCGCCCGTCGGCGTATTCCTTAGAGTGGGCCTCGGCCTTCACTTTTGGCTCAATGTGGTGCTGACGCTTCTCGGCTGGCTGCCTGGCGTTATTCACGGCCTGATCATCGTGCTCGGCAGCGGTGGCTCTCCCACCCACGCCCATGCGTGAACCCTTTCGCGGTTTCAACTCCAGCTCCCCTTCTTCAATGGCATCTTCCCAACCCGAGCTCTGCCCCGTCACGCGCTGCCGGGCGCTGCTCAGCGCCCAGACCGGCAATGTGACGGAAGTCCGCGAATTTCTTCGCGGACAGTCGCTGTCCCTGCAAAATCTCGTCTATGAGGACGCTTCGCTGAGCGCTGACGAACGGGATTTTTTCCGTACCGTTTTTTCGAACTTCGATCAGGTTGCCTTCGACGGCAACAGCTCGCCTGCGGCTTTAGCCTTGTCCCTGCATCGTCTGACCTTCGATGTCTTTTGCCAGTGCGATCAGGCTAACCGGCATCTGTGGATTGCCGAACTTTTCGAGATCGACCTGCTCATCGAAGGCTGGCTGCTTCAGAACGAGGGGCCCGTTAAGCACGACACCGTGTATGGGTCTCTGGCGGAGCGGGGCCATGGCGATTCGGAAGCGGATCCGCTGATTCATGCCGAGGACTTTGCGGCCTGATCTTCAGCGGCCGCCATGCTCGAAGCGACCCCCTTCAACAGAGAATGTTTGCCCGCCACGGCATGCAGCGAAGCCCCCGAGTTTTCGGGGGTTTTGCTTGAGGGGTAGGCCCCCGGAATGGCCTTGCGAAGTCGATTGCCGACCCGAATGATAGCGACTTGATGCCGAATGACTCCTCCAGCACCGGGGCCGGTGAGCCGACGCTCATCGTGGGGATCGGCGCCTCCGCAGGCAGCTATCGCAACCTGCTCCAGATTATCGATGAACTCGCGCCGGTGAGGGCGCGGATAGCCGTCATCGTTGTCGCGCACCAGGCTCAAACCAATGAGGCGCTATTGCTGCACACGGTCGAGAAGGCTGCGGTCGAGGGCGTCGAGGAGATTCGTAACGGCCTCACCATCGGTGCGGGCAAGATTTACGTTCCCCCGCCCGGGGTCCGGATCGGTTTCAACGGGCAGGAATTCGATCTCCAGGCGATTTCTGAAGACGGGCCCGGGCGTGGCGATATCGACTACTTTTTCGGTGCCTTGGCGCAGGTTGCCCGCAGCCGCGCTGTCGCCTTGGTGCTTTCGGGGAAGGGGACGGACGGCTCACTCGGCGTCCGCAAGATTTCTCAGCAGGGCGGGGCAGTGGTCGTGCAGGATCCTGCCTCGACTGAGCATGACAGCATGCCCAAGGCTGCTGTCGCCACCGGCATTGCGGACCACGTCCTCCCGCCGGAGGCCATTGGCCGCGAATTGGTCAATTATGCCAAGCATCTTGGCGTAACGCCGGAACTGCGCCACGAGCGCGCCCGGCGGCAGGTGCTCGAGCACCTCGATGAAATTGCGTCGCTGGTCAACGAAACCACCGGCAGCAATTTCCGCCACTACAAGACCGCAACTTTCGCGCGCCGTGTGCTGCGGCACATGCAAGTTCTCAAGATCAATGAGGCAGGCGAGTACGTCGAGCACCTCCGCGCCAACATCAAGGCGCGGCAGACGCTGTTTCGGCAGATGCTCATCAATGTGACGGCCTTTTTTCGCAACCCGGACACGTGTGAGTACCTCAAGCGCGACGTCATTCCCAAGCTGCTCGCAGAGGTGCCCCCCAGCGAACCCTTGCGAGTGTGGGTCGCGGGGTGCTCCACAGGAGAGGAGGCCTACTCGCTGGCGATGGTCATTCTCGAAATCATCGACGAGCTGCCCCAGCGCCCCGAGATCCAGATTTTCGCCACCGATATCGACGAGCGCGCCCTGCGGGTCGCCCGTGAAGGAGCGTATTCGCAAGAGATTGCCAAAGACATCACCCCAGAACGGCTCAAGCGCTTCTTCCTCAAGCGCAACCAGCAATACGTGGTCTGCCCGGAACTCCGGGACATGGTGGTGTTTTCGGAGCACAACTTAATCGCGGATCCTCCGTTTTCTAACGTTCACCTGCTGTCTTGCCAGAACCTCATCATTTATCTGGGTGAGCACCTGCAGCAGAAGATTTTCAGCATCCTGCACTACGCGCTTGCTCCGGGTTGCATGCTCGTGGTGGGCCCGTCCGAAAGTCTTGCCGGGCATTCGGAGCTGTTTCGCCCGGTTAATTCCGCAATGCGCGTCTTCCGGCGGATCGCGGGCAGCGGCCTGACCACCAGTCCGGTGCTGCTCGGCAACAGCCGGCGCGCAAGCGGCGTGCCTGCCGCCCAGAACGCCGATGAGACCGACGTGACCCGCGTGATCCACCGCATCCTGCTCGACGAGTTTGCCCCGAAGGCGATCGTCATCAACGAGCGCTGCCAGATCATCGCCGCGTCGGGAGACATGTCGCGCTTCCTCGGGATAAGCCAGGGCGACTTTCGCAACAATGCTGCGCAGATGGCCCGCCCCGGCCTGGGTGTCGGCCTGCGTTCGGCTCTCCGCGAGGCCAGCCAGCGCAAGCGGCGCGCCAAGGCCAACCGCGTCACCTTCGAGTCCGCAAGCGGCGAGCCCGCCCTCGTCGGCATTACCGTGCAGCCCATGCCTGCCATGGGCGAAGAGGAGGCGCTGTACCTCGCGGTCTTCGAAGAAGAGGGCGAACTGCGCAACGATGAGCTCCACACGGACGTCGTCGACGCACGCCAAGCCGCCGACCTCGTCGAGCAGCTCGAACAGGAGCTCAACAGCACCCGCGCGGAACTGGAGAAGTCGGTCCAGGATCTGGAAGCGGCCAACGAAGAGCTGAAGTCCTCGAATGAGGAACTGCTGTCGATGAACGAAGAGCTCCGCTCGGCGAATGAGGAGCACGAAACGGCCAAGGAGCAGATCGAAGCCACCAACCGGGCCCTGGAAAGCGCCCGTACGGACCTGGAGAATCTCTTCCTGTCGCTCGATATCGCGACCGTCTTTCTCGATGCGAACATGTGCGTGCGGGAGTTTACCCCCCGCGCCCAGGAAATTTTCAACCTGCAACCCGGTGACGAGGGCCGACCGCTGTGGCACATCACGACACGACTAGAGGAGATGCCGCCGCTGCCGACCATCGAGGAACTCCGCAACAACCGCGATCCCCGCGAGGAACGCCTCCGCGATACCGGCGGGCGCACTTACTTGCGCCGGGTCACGCCTTACCATCAGGACGAAGGCGCGATCTCGGGCCTGGTGGTCACCTTTACCGACATTACCGAGTTCAGCCGCGTCGAGGATTCGCTTCTGGTCAGCGAGGAGCGGTTGCGAATCGCGACCGAGGCGGTTCAGGGGTTGATATACGACTGGGATGTGCGCAGCGACCGCGTCGAACGCTCCCACGGCTGGAAGGAGATGACAGGCTTTGCGCCCGAAGAGGCGGAGCCCACATCGGGGTGGTGGAGCCAGCGCCTGCACCCCGAGGACCTGCCCAAGCTGAAGGAAGCCTTTCAAGCCACAACGCTTAACCGCGGCTCGATGATTTCGTGCACCTACCGGTTCAAGCACAAAGCCGGTCACTGGGTGTGGGTCAGCGATCAGGCCAAAATCCGCTACGACGCTGCCGGTCACCCGGTACGCGTCACCGGGTGCACTATCAGCATCCAGAACGAACGGGAGGCCCGCGAAGCCCTTGCTGAGAGTGAGGCCATTTTGCGGGTCGCGCAAGAGGCCAGCGGCTTGGGCACTTTCGATCTGCACATCCCCACGGAGCAGCTCCGCTGGGATGAGCGCATCTTCGAGCTGACCGGCCTCGAGCGCAACGAAGGTCCGCCGAGCCGGGAGCGGTACTACGCATTGGTGCACCCCGAAGATGTCGAAGAGCTGCTCCGTGTCATCACCGAGGCTACCCAGGACGACGCACCGGAGGTCTATTTTTCCCGACACCGGATCTACCATGCCAAAACCGGCGAGCTTCGCTGGCTGGAGGCGCGAGGACGCGTCATTCGTAGCAAGGGAGGGCCCGAGCGGCTGATCGGTACCCTGCGCGACTACACGGACAGCATGAACAGCCGCCTCGCGCTCGAGGAGGCCAAGCGCAAAGCCGAATCGGCCAACCAGGCCAAAACGGAGTTTCTGGCGAACATGAGCCACGAAATCCGCACTCCGATGACCGCCGTCCTGGGCTATGCGGAGATTTTACAGAAACACCTTGAAGACCCCGATAATGTTCGCTGCTGCGAAATGATTCAGCGCAACGGCAAGGGTTTGCTCGACATTATCAACGACATGCTCGACCTTTCCCGTATCGAGGCGGGGCATTTGCAACTCGAGCGCGAGCCCGTCAACCCCTCGCACTTCTTCTCGGAAGTGGCCGCTATGATGGAGATCCGCTCGTGGGAATCGGAGATTCCGCTCAGGCTCAAATTTCCGGAGAAGCTGCCGGCGGCCGTTCAAACGGACCCGAAGCGCCTGCGCCAGATCCTCGTCAACCTGCTCGGCAACGCCTTCAAATTTACGGAGACAGGGCACATTACGCTTCGCCCAAGATTGGATCTCGGACAGACACGGCTCGAAATCGACGTGGAAGATACCGGCATCGGCATCTCCGAGCCCGAACTCGCCAAGCTCTTTACTCCGTTCAGCCAGATCGACAGCTCGTCGACACGCGAGCGAGAAGGCACCGGCCTGGGCCTGGCGATCAGCCAGCGGCTGGCTCGCGAACTCGGCGGCGACATTGCCGTTCGCAGCAACCCCGGCGAGGGTAGCGTGTTCACGGTTACGATCGACCCGGGTCCGCTGGACGACGTTGAGATGGTCGTTCCGGTGCAGCAGCGCCCATCCCGCCCTTCGGACTCAACACCACCGGCCCACCTCGGCAGCGGGCGCGTGCTGGTCGTGGACGACCGGTTTGAGATTCGCAGCCTCGTTCAGCAGATCATCGAGGAGGCGGGGGCCGCCGCCGAAACGGCAGCCAACGGCGCCGAAGCCGTTGAGTTGATCCGCTCACGCCTCGATCGCGCGGACCTGCCCGACCTCATTCTGCTGGACATCCAGATGCCCGTTATGGACGGGTTTCGGGCCGCCAAAGAGCTCCGTAAGGTCGGGTACCGCAGGCCCATCATCGCATTGACGGCCCACGCCATGCCGCAGGATAAAGAGCGCTGCCTGGCCGCGGGATGCGATGATCAGCTTTCCAAGCCGATCAATCGCTTCGAGCTGCTGCACACCCTTGCGCGTCTCCTCGATCTCGCACCTCCCGAGCCCGTTGTGGAAGCGGCTCCGGCGGCTAAACCCGTCGCCCCGAAACCACCCGTCGCTAAGGCGACTCCGCCACCTTCGACAGGCCTCGATGGCCGCAAGCGGATCCTCCTGGTCGAGGATGACGAGACCCTAGGGCGCATGTTGAAACTGATGTTCGACCACTTCGGCTACGCTGTCGAGGTCGCCCAACAGGGCGAGATCGGCGTGCGCAAGGCCCACGAAATTTCGCCGTCGATCGTGGTCGTCGATCTGGGCTTACCCGATGTTAGCGGCTTTGAGGTCGCGCGACGCCTGCGCGCCGAGCCCGGCTTCCAAGGGACACGCCTGATCGCCCTTTCCGGCCGCGAGGGCGAAAGCGTCACCAAAGAATGCGAGGAAGCTGGCTTCGACCACCACGTTATGAAACCCCCGGACTTCGCCGAACTCG
>JBHJGW010000102.1:0-40123 GCA_050331415.1 Opitutales bacterium
CACCCGTTGGGGACAGGGCGGCAGCCACTTCCGCGCTGCCGTTTTGTACTTCGAGTTGCCGGAGGGTCCAGCCTCCGCTTTCACCGGCGGAGGGCGAAAGGCGCAGGGTGGCCTTGTCGGCCGTAAACCTCAACAAGGGCAGTTCGCCTTCGCGCTTGACGATCTCCAGGCCTTCGACGCGCGCGACGCCTTCCGCGTCGATCACCACCCGCCGGGCACTGACGCTCACGCCGGGAGCTGGCTCCAGCTGTTGCAGCAGCAGCGGAGAGACGGGCAGGCCGTCATAGAGGTACCAGGCTGCCGCCAGAGCGAGTTGGGCGATTAGGAGAAGCGCCAGGGCGAGGTTCAGCAGCAGGACGATCAACCGCCCGAGGCCCAGCCGCAACTGGCGCCACCGGCTCATCCGTCAGTCTGCGCCTCCCCATCAGCAGCTGGCAGCGGCGCGATGCTAGGTTCGTTGCGGGGGTTGGGCGGACGTACGTCCGCATCGTTGACCTCCTGCCCGGTGTCGGGCAGCTCGCGCAAGCGCCGCTCGAAGGTCAGTGGCGTCAACGCGTCGATCATTCTCTGCGTGAGCAGGAATGTTCCAGCCGGGTCACGGGTGCCGCCTATCTGCTGGGTGCCACTGATGCGGTTGGTCAGCCAGAGGCGGTTGGTGCGCACGGTGCCGCCTTCGCCGCCGGGCAGGCGCGCATCGATTTCGATACGGTAGGCCCAGGCGTGTTCGGCGGGTTCGGTGAAACGGCTGTTGAGGTAGGTCTGAACCTCCGGCGAGCTTAAAAGCCCGGCCAATTCTCCGGCCGCCTCGCGTGCGGTTTCCTCGAGCGTCTCGCCGACGGCATTCCAAACGCCTGCTTCGCTCGCGGGTTCCAGCGTCAGAATGCGCTCGGGCGAATTGGCCGCGAAGACGCGAATTTGGGCCAGTTCGGCGGATTCCGGCAGAGAATACAGGGTGCGGTCGCGGAACTTGAGCGGGTTGGCTTGCGCCAGCAGCAGCGAGGAGGGTGGTACGCCGTAGACGAAGCGCTCGTCCGCCAGTTTGGCGTACAAAAAAGCCGGCGGCCCGGGCGCGCGCTCGCCCAACACGAGTCGGCTTGTGCCTTCCGCGGTTTCGAGTGTAATGGTCGCGCGGGGGTCGGCCAGGCCCCAGTCCGCCTCGTCCGAGGGTCCGGGGGCGTCACTGACGAACCGATAGGCCTCGAGCTGGCTCAGCTCGCGCAGCCAGCGGTCGACGAGTTCGGGCTCGGCGGGCTGGGGCTCGACGCCGGAGCCCGCCGAGCGGTCAAGTACCTGCCAGGCCGCCGCTTCGCCGGGTTCGGTTTCTTCCAGCTTCTGCAGGGTAATGCCGAGGGCGTTTTGGTCGATACGCGCGCTGGTCACCGCCTCGGGGTCGAATTGCCAGAAGCGTCGCTCGCGCAGCAGCTCCTGGGCTTGGCGGAAAATCTCAAAGCCGTCTGCCGGGAGCGTGAACACCGTTGGCGGCGCGGAGGCACCTTCGAGGCGGGCATAGCGCAGGGCCGGTGTTTCTTCGGGCAACTGAGCAGCGGGAACTTCCGCGCCGAGCACGAGGATGCGCAGTTCGTCGCCCGCCTGGAGGGTCAGGCGCAGAAACGGGTTGTCAAGGCCGGTCACCTGCGGCCTGGTATCCTCGGGTGATTGCAGGTGCCCAACCTGAAGGCCCAGCAAGCTGCCGATGAGCGCCTCGACGACCTCACCATCGGCGGGTGCCACCAGAGGCGTCGCGAAGGCCCAGCCTTCCTCTGTTTTCTCAAGCGTGGTACGCTGTTGGTTGACCTGGATTCCCAGAGAGTCGATTTCAAAGAAATCGAGGTCGAACAGGGCCGGATCGATGAAGTCGCGCAGCGGCCGGTCGAGGGCATCGAGCAGGCCCGCATCGACCACCGCGATGGCTTCGCCGCCGGGCTCGAGCACGTACAAGCGCCCGCCCATGCTCGTGTTCTCGCCGATGCCCAGGGTGACGGGCTCACCGTCACGCGGGGTAAAAGTCACCTCAATCGCTGGCGGCGCAAGGCCGTAGCTGGCGGGGCTGGAATTCGTCCGGCTGAGGTCGTCGAGCGGGATGCGCGCAATGGCTTCGAGGCTTTCCAGCTGCGCGAGGATGGGTAAAATCGCGCTGCGGTTGGCCCACCACTCCACCGGCTCGGCGAGTTGCCAGCGGCCTTCTTGCAGGGCGAACATGCGGCGCTGGTCCCTGGCGGGGTAGCGGATTTCCAGCTGCCGGATGGCGGAGGCGCCAGGCAGCATCGGCTCGGCTTCGGCGGGCGTTTGTGGCCCTTCCCGCTGGGTAAGATACAGCAGCACCCCGGCGGCGGCCAGGTTGCAGACAAGGAGGATAAGGGTCAGGCGAAGGCGCATGGCCGCGGATGAACTAGGGGAAAGAAGGCTCGAAAGGAAGGGAAAAGGGCACCGGGCTCAACGCCGCCGCAGCATTGCCATCACCGCGGCCAGTCCAAAGGCCGCGCCGGGCAGGTAAAGCAAGTGAATCCACATCTGCTGCATTTCTTCGCCGCTGAGGTTGAGGTCCATGGGTTTCCACTCCCGCGGCGGGATCTGCAGCAGTTCCGCGTCGTCGTCGGCCAGCCAGCCGATGACCTGGTTGTAGAAAATCAGGTTGGCCGCGGCGTTGATGCGTTGATTGCTGAAAACGTTCGAGTTGCCGATCACGACAATCCGGCCCGAAGGCCGCCGCAGGCCGACTTCCGTGGGGCGGTTGCGCTCGGATGCGATCGCCACCGAGACCGGCGGCGGCAGGTCGGAAACGCGGTCGTATTGAGGCCGTCCGCGGCGCTCGTAAGCGCTTTCCGCCCAGCTCATCTGCGGCGAGGTGCCCATCAGCTGCTGGACCTCCCGATTTTCGTCGGGCGGGGCAGCGGGGTCGAAGCGGGCAGGGCGGGTCAGCCCAAAAAGCAGCCGGTGGCGGCCGCGGTACAACAAGTCCGTGATCGGGTGCTGCGCAAAACGGGTGATGAGCATGTCGCCACCCGGAACGACGCTTTCGGGGTCCGTCTCGATCACGATCATATCGTCGACGAGGATGCCCCAGTCGCTGAGGAGATCGTCCAGGCCGTGCGGCCGCATGGGCTCCGCGAGCATCAGCACGCGCCCGTCACGCTCGTCGAGGTAGCGTTCGAGGTGTGCTTCCTCGATCGGCAACAGGGCGTTCTGCGGACCGGCGATGATGACGAGTTCGGCGTCTTCAGGAACTGCCTGACGGTTGTTGAGCTGCAGCTCGAAGACGCGCCAGTTGCGCTCTTTCAGAAAGTCCGCCGCTTCGGACATGCCCCGCAGCGGGTCAACGTCCTCCGGCAGCATTTCCCCGTGGCCGGTCAGGAAGTAGGCGGTGGGCTGCTCGGCTTCCGTCACCTTGAGGATTGCGGAGGTGATGGCCCGTTCGCCTTTGAAGAGATTCCGCCCGTCGTCGGTCATGTCGTAGAGAAGCTCCGGCTGGACGAGGTGGAAGCGGTCGCCACTGGCCACCACCAGGGCATTGTGCTTCTGCGGGTCGAGCTCGAAGCGCTCGGCGAGTTCCGAGGCACGTTCGTGCTGGCGCAACACATCGATGGTCTCGATGCGGATGCGCCCCCCGCCAAGGCCCGCGGCGAGCTCTTCGTACTCGTCGAGCAGACGCTGCAGGTCGCTGAAGACCATTTCCTGTGCTTTTTCCGCGTCGTCAGGCGGCTCCGTCAGGTATATCTCCACCGGGGCGGAAAGGTTCTGCAGGTAGGCTTTGGTTTCCGCGGAAAGCGAAAAACGCTGATCGGTGGTAAGGTCGAAGCGCCGGTAGAGGTGCACCGAGATCACGTTGATCAGCACCACCAGGCAGAGCGCCAGCGAGACTTGGACGACGCGGTTGAGCCGGTGAACGCGGTTGGCGTGACGGAAGTCGTTCAACATGGGACGGGCAATATACGGAAAAACAAGCGCATAGGCGGCCCCCGAAAACCTGCTGAAGGTCCGGGCGCGCAGGGGCGTCAGGTGGGGGAGCCGGCCTTCGCTTCGACATTAAAGACCGTGGTCCCAACGAGCAGCGCCGTGCAGCTGAGGTAGAGCACGATGGGGCGCGTGTCGACGATTCCTCGGCTAAAGTCGTCGAGGTGGTCATAGGCCTGCAGGAAAGCCAGGGGCTGCATCAGCCAGTCTACCATTGGCAGCGGACCGCCGCCGGGTGTGGCCCCTTCAGCGGGCATCATGGCGAGCAGTTGCGGCAGCAGCGCGGGCCCGAAGGTCAACAGGAAGAGCAGAAAGAACGTCAGCACGCCAGCTACGAGCTGGCTGCGCGTCAGGCCGCTGCAAAACAGGCCGATCGCTACGTAGAGCAGCCCCGTCAACGCGACGAAGGCGTAGCCGCCGGCAAGGGCGGCGGGATCGAACAAGCGCGCCGTCTCCACGATCTGCGGGAAGCGCTCGTTGAGCAGCACAGGGAAACCGAGCGTCAGTCCCCACATGGCGAGGTAGAAGGCGTAGGCGGCGAGGTATTTGGCGCAAACGATCTGCAGGGGCGTCGCCGGCGTGCTCAGAAGACTCTGCAAGGTTCCGAGGCGGCGCTCTTCAGCCAGGGTGCGCATCGTGATCAGGGGCACCATAAAGCATACGGGCAGGAAAAAGCCCTGGAAAAACAGCGAGACGGGTACTTGATCCTCCAGCTCGCGCCCGCCGATCTGGATCGAGAGCACGTACAGGAACAGCAGGATGCCCAGGAACAATCCGGCGGCCAGATACGTTGCCGGCAGCAGCAGGAGCATCCGGACTTCATGCCCGAGCAGGATGAAAAAATTGCGCATGCGGTGGGGATGAGAGAAAAATGCGGGACAAGAAGCAAGAATAACGCTTTTCGTGCCGGGGACGCGCTTTCGCCGGTGCCCTGGGCTTTGCTGGTCAGCGGACGGCTCGGAATCGCTTGGGGTATCGCATCTGCGTTTTCCTTGCACGTATCGACCTCGCGCTCACGGCGGTGGATCCGGGCAGCGTGCCGTTTGGGAGCGTCTAGGCGGCTTCCGGGGCGTTCTCCTCGTCCTTCCAGGATTTGCGGGTCGCGGCAACGAAGACTTGCTCCAGCGTGGGGTCCAGCAGGGCGGCTTCGCGCACCTGCCACCCTTTGGCCTGCGCACTGGCCAGCAGCGGCGCTGGGTCGTCCTCGGGATTCGGGGCCGTCAGGTGGTACTGGCGGAAACCATCGGGGCCGGGCTTGCCCTCGGTTTCGACCGCAAACGGGTGTTGGCTGCCGTCGCAGAGTTCCGCCAGGGCTTCCGGCGGGGCATCGGTCAGCAGGCGGAAAGTCCGCTCAGGGATAAACTCACGCCGCAGCTCCGCCGGCGTATTGCACGCGACGATGCGCCCGTGGTTGATGATGATGACGCGGTCGCAACAGGCTTCGATCTCCGGCAGAATGTGGCTTGAAAGGATCACCGTCATGCGGTCTTTCAGCGAACGGATCAGTTTGCGCATCGTCCTGATCTGGTGCGGGTCAAGGCCGATTGTCGGCTCGTCCATGATCACGATTTGCGGCTCGGCGAGAAGGACATCGGCGATCCCCACCCGCTGGCGAAAGCCCTTGGAGAGGCTGCCGATGAGCTTGCGGCAGGTTTTTTTGTCGAGTTCGCAAAGGCGTTTGACTTCCTCCTCGCGCTGGCGTCGGCGGCGGCCGCGCAAGCCCTTCAGTTTGGCGCGCAGGCAAAGGTATTCCCCCACCCGCAGATCCTCCGGAAGGGGATTGTTTTCCGACATAAACCCGACGTGCTGCGGCACCTGTTGCGGGTCGGTGGCGACATTGAAACCCGCCACGCGCGCTTCTCCGGAGTCTGCTGCCTGCAGGCCGGTCAAAATGCGCATCGTCGTGCTCTTGCCCGCGCCATTGGGCCCGAGGAAACCGATGATCTCGCCGGGGCGCACGGTGAAGCTCACACCGTCGATCGCCCGCAGTTTGCCGTAGCGCTTCCGCAGGTCCTTGACCTCGATTGCCGGCCCGTGGTCTTCCGGCGGCGGGGCGATGTAGCCCGCGGGGTCGAGCGGGTTCGGGGTTTCTTCCGGCGCCCGCGGCGGTTCTGACGGCTCAGGCGCGGCGGTTGGGGGTGTTGTCGATTCTTCCAAGGCCACAATGGTGAAACCCGCGACATTGGCCGCAGGTTCCACCAATAGCAAGGGATGAGTTCGGGGGCACGAAAGGCGAACCCCTCAGCGAGTTGCCGCATCGACAGTAGTCTCGTGCGTCTCGGGAAGTAGCCGGTGGTGCTGCCCACGGGAAAGTGCTAACCCTGATCCATGGAAAAGCGCGAACGGCGAAGTCTTCCCGTGCTGGCCTTGATCCTCGGAGGCATGGTGGCCCTGGGCGCTGTTCTCGCGCTGATCTTCAGCTTTTTTCAGAGTGATGAGGTCGAAAGCCTTTACAGTGATCCCTCAGCGCCGCGCCCTTGGGCTGAGAAGAAATGGATCCAACGAACCTCGGCGGATCCCGCGATCAGCCGGTTTGAGCGGAGGTTCGACCCGGAAATCACTCCCGGCGGCGTCGCCCAGGAACCGGTAAGTGGCGGGATCGTGGGCGGTCGCCCGCCTTCGCGCCGGTACAAGGCCGAATATTTTCAGGCAAATGAGTTACCCGAGCCCTATTACGGGGATTTTGAACACGTGCGCCTGGAAAACGGGCGTGCGCCGCTTTTGGGCGGCGAATGCGAGATCGTTTACACGGGCCAAAATTTCGTGAAGCGTTCGACCCTCGATGAGCCTTACACGCAGAAGGGTGACTATTATCCCTCGCTCAAACTCGACCTGCGGCGGTTCGATGGGTCGGCGTTCGATCCTTCGAGTCTCGAGGGTGAGCTCCCGGACCGGCATCTCCGGTGGTTGGGGCAAACGGCAGTGAACTGGGGACGCACTTACGGCTTTACCCATGGCCTCCGTTACCCAAAAGGAAACGATATCCTGATCGGTAACCGCACCCTCTACGATCCTGATACGTTCGTCCGCCTCAGCTTTGGAACGGGGACGGGGCAAGGCGACGGTCTCGTCCTTACGGGCACGCAAGTGCCGTTGCTAAGCGGCGAGACCATTCTGGCGACGATCGAGCTTTTTCACGGCCCGGTCGATACGGTGCGTCTGGAAGCACCTGAGGCAGGCGACGAAGTCCGCACAGCTCACTTCCGCGCCCAGCTGCTTTACGGGATAGCCGGAAAACCAGGTGGAGTCAGATACACTCTTGCGGGAAGCAGTAAAGCTTTCACCTTCGGCGTCCAGGCAGGCTCCGAGGACACCCATGCGGCTTTCGGGTTTGCCTTTACCCCGATCAATTCACGCGACCGGATGGTCATCGAGGCCGTGAATGCCTCTGGCGACATCGCCGAATTCTCGTTTCGCCAGGGCGGTAGAGGCTTTGCAAATTTCGAGGTCGAGATGCCGCTCGAGGAAATTCGCGAGGTGCGTTTCCACTATCGCACCGGCGCCAAGCTCCTGTTCGCTCAGATTCCGCTGCACGCAACGCCTGAAGCGCATCGTCAGGTGGAGGATCTCTTCGATCACGTCATCCCGCTGACTCGCGTGCGTAATGAGAATGACTGGAGGAATCAAGTTGCCGGGTTCGTGCAGCTTCAGCATCGATCAAGAGTCGGAAATCAATTGCCGGAGGCAATGTTTCCGCTGACCTTTGAAGGGGTCACCGTGCGTGAAATGCTGGCTGCCTACCTGGATGCCCGGCCGGATATGAGGGTCCATGTCGACGAGACCAGCATGGCACTGGTCTTCGACGACAGTACCGGCTCGAAAAGCTGGTGGGCGCAGTGGCTGACTAACGTCCGTCGGTGGTTTTGACCGCCTGGCCATGGCAGCTCGATAGCTTTTTCAAAAAAAGTTACCTTCCGGGAGAAAAACCGCTTGACGAGGCGGCGGCTTTTTCGTTTTCTGCTCGCTTTTCCGGAAGCAGCGCTTCCACCAACATTCCTTTATTCACGCCTAAAGCAGGTCTCCTGACAACGGCGAGCGGAATCTTCCGCTTTCCACCTGCCTCTTAGCCATGAGCCTCACCCTGATAGGTAAAAAAATCGGGATGACGCAGGTTTTCGATGCCGAAAATCAGCTCATTCCGGTCACTGCAATTGAAACCGGCCCTTGCCCTGTCGTTCAAGTTAAGACGACAGACAAAGACGGTTATGCGGCGGTCCAGATCGGCTACGGTCCCCAGAAGCCGCAGCGCGTGACGCACCAGCTCAACGGTCACTTCGAGAAGGCCGGCGTCGAGCCGCACCGCGAACTCCGCGAGTTCCGCACCGAAAAGCTCGACCGTACCTTCAGCCCCGGCGACGTCCTCACTTGCGAGGAGTTCGCGGTCGGCCAGACGGTCGACATTATTGGCCAGACCAAGGGCCGCGGTTTCCAGGGTGTCGTCAAGCGCTGGAATTTCGCCGGTGGTCCTGCCACCCACGGTTCGATGTTCCACCGTCGCGGGGGCTCCTATGGTCAGTGTCAATGGCCGGGGGAAACCCAAAAGGGTCAGAAAATGCCGGGTCAAATGGGCAACCGCCGCCGGACGACCCAGAATCTCGAGATCGTCAATGTGATCCCCGAAAAGAACTTGATTCTCGTTCGGGGGAGCGTCCACGGGCCGAAAAACGGCATCGTGTACGTGCGCACCTCGGTCAAAACGAAGCGTCAGCAGGCCGCCTAACCGCTAGCTCCGAACGACACCGTTATGAAATTTCGCGTACACACCGCTGACGCCGCCTCCGCCTCCGAGAAGGAAATCGACATTCCGGTGTTCGAGGGGGACAAAGGCCTTCAGGCACTCAAAAACGTGCTGGTTGCCTATCAGGCCAATCGCCGCCAGGGCACCCGCCTGACCAAGACCCGCGCCTTCGTTGCCCGCACCGGCAAGAAGCTTTTCCGCCAAAAGGGCACGGGTAATGCCCGCCATGGTGACCGCGGCGCCCCGATCTACGTCGGCGGCGGTACCGCCCACGGCGCGAAGCCGCAGGACTGGTCCAAGGCCGTCAACAAGAAGGAAAAGCGCCTCGCATTCGCCCGCGCGCTTTTCGACAAGGCCCAGGCCGGCAAGATCGAGCTGATCGAGAAGTTCGAGTTCAGCGAGGTCAAGACCCGCGCGGCCAAGGAACTGCTCGACAAGATCGACGCCGACGCCCGCCACGTCCTCATCTGCGACCAGCAGTGGCAAAACACCTTTGCCCTTTCGGCGCGCAACCTCGAGCGGATCACCCTGCAGCTCGCCAACGACCTCAACGCGTGGGACCTCGTTCGCTACGACAAGCTGATCCTGACCGAGGCCGCTTTCGCGGTCATCGTCAACCGCGCGCAGCCGATTGCCCCGCGCGTGCACGGCCTTGCTCCCGCCGCCGCTTAACCCGTTCTTTCCCAACCCGCTTTCGCCATGACCCGCCATCCCGACAAGATCCTCAAGGAACTGCGTGTGACTGAAAAGTCCACGAACCTGCAGGCCGAGGAGAACAAGTTCACGTTCGAGATCTTTCCGGACGCGACCCGCACGGAGGTCGCCGAAGCCGTTCAGGAGCTCTTCAACGTCCGTGTGGCGAAGGTCAATATCCTGCGCCAGATGGGCAAGATCAAGCGCAACCGCGTCCAGCGCGGCTCCTATGGCCGCAAGCGCCACGAGAAGCGCGCAATCGTAACCCTCGCCGCCGGCGAAACCATCGACCTCGCCTAACCGACA
Source organism: Opitutales bacterium (assembly GCA_050331415.1). Lineage (GTDB taxonomy): Bacteria > Verrucomicrobiota > Verrucomicrobiia > Opitutales > Cerasicoccaceae > DAIQNO01. Next base: position 9,689 of record JBHJGW010000102.1, read on the forward strand.
GCCCGATCCGCCGTTATGCCCCTTCAGCCGAAAAAGCCCATCACCGCCGGTCAGCGCTTCCGCATCGCCAACAAGGTCGAACTGAGCAAGGAGCGCCCGGTGCGCTCGTTGACCAAGCCGTTAAAAAAATCCGGCGGGCGCAACAACAATGGGCGCATTACGGTGCGCCGTCGCGGCGGTGGCCATAAGCGCCTCTACCGCGAAATCGATTTTCTGCGCAACAAGGAAGAGATGAGTGCGACGGTCGAGCGCCTCGAGTACGACCCGAATCGCTCAAGCCACATTGCGCTCATCCGGTACGAAGACGGCGAGCTCGCATACATTCCGGCACCGCTCGGTCTGGAACCCGGTGACACGGTCAAGAACACCAGTCAGCCTCAGGAGACCTTCCCGGTCGGGCTCAACATCCCGCTCAAGCTTCTCCCGCCGGCAACCTTCGTTCATTGCATCGAGCTGACCCCCGGACGGGGTGCCCAGATGGCCCGCGCTGCTGGCCAGCAGGCCCAGCTCGTCAACGTCGAGGGTAAAAACGCGACCATCAAAATGCCTTCTGGCGAAATTCGCATGGTCAACGCCAAGTGCCGCGCCACGGTCGGCCGCGTCGGCAACATCGAGCACGGTGACGAAAAACTCGGCAAGGCTGGCCGCAACCGCTGGAAGGGCAAGCGCCCCCGCGTCCGCGGTGTTGCCATGAACCCGGTCGACCACCCTATGGGTGGGGGCGAAGGCCGCACCTCCGGCGGGGGTCATCCGGTGTCGCCCTGGGGTCAGCTCGCCAAGGGCTTCCCGACGCGCAAGCGCAGCAAGCCGTCCAACAGCATGATCATTGTCCGCCGCAACGGCAAAAAAGTCCGCAAAGGTTAATCCCCAACCCTCCGCTAGATACTAGTTCTTTTCCCGCATGGCCCGTTCGATTAAAAAAGGCTACTTCGTCGACCCGAAACTCATGGACAAGGTCGAAAAGGCGCAGGCTACGGACAACCGCAAGCCCATCCAGACCTGGTCGCGCCGCTCGACCATCACGCCGGAGTTTATCGGCCTCAATTTCAACGTGCACAACGGCAAGAGTTTTATTCCTGTGCACGTGACGGAGAACATGGTCGGTCACAAGCTCGGCGAATTTGCCCCGACCCGGACGTTCAAGGGCCACCAGCCCGCCGGCAAGAAGTAACCTTTCCCACCCGCCCGTTCCCAATGAATCCCGCGCTCGCTGCCTTTTCCGCCCTGCTGCTGTCAGCCCTGCTGACTGCCGTAGATGCGCATGGGCAGAGCGAGCCGCCCTTCGTTTACGAGCCCGTACTCCCCTCGGCGGAGACGACCGTCTTCGGCGTCGCCAGCACGGAAATCGCCGACGTGGTGCTGCTCGAAGCGGGGCTCGACCAAGGCTTCCGCTCCGGTGCCCTTTGCCAGGTGTTCAACGGGCCGGACGCGATTGCCGAGATCATCCTCGTCGAAGTTCGGACCGATCGGGCTGCCGGGCTGATCACCGCCCTCACTGCCAATCAGACCATCGAGAGTGGCGACACGGTCCGCCTCAAGGCGACCTCACTGGCCCGCTAATTTTTTCCCAGTCCTTGTCTCATGGAAGTCAAAGCCATTTACAAAAACGCCCGCATGTCGCCGAAGAAGGTCGGCGAGGTCACGCGCGTGATCCAGGGTCGCACGGCGGGTGAAGCCTTGCAGATGCTGAAGTTTATCCCGCGCAAGTCCGCGGAGCTCGTCCGTCAGGCGCTCGCCAGCGCAGTGGCCAACGCCGAGCACAATTTCAACCTTCCGGGCGAGGACATGGTCATCAAGCTCGCGGTGGCTGAGATGGGCCCGGCTTTCCGCCGTTTCCGCCCGTCTGCCCGCGGTTCCGCTCATCCCTACCGCAAGCGCACCAGCCACATCCGCATCATCCTGGCCGAGGCCGAGGATCTCGAAGTCGCCTAACCGCCAAACCTTTTTTCCGAGCATGGGTCAGAAGATCAATCCGTACGGCTTTCGCCTCCAGGTCCGCCGCAACTGGGACTCCCGCTGGTATGCCAACCGCGAGCAGTTTCCCGAGTTTATCAAAGAGGACCACAAGATCCGCAAGTTTCTCCGCAAGCGCCTGCGCTTTGCGTCGGTGCCGAAGATATTCATCGAGCGCGCCGGTGGGCGCATCCGCGTCAAGATCTTCACCGCCCGTCCGGGTATCGTTATCGGCCGCAAGGGCAGCGAACTCGAGAAGCTCAAGGCTGACCTCAGCAAGCACCTCGACCGCGAGATCCTCCTCGACATTCAGGAAGTCAAGCGCCCGGACCTCGTCGCTCAGTGCGTCGCCGAAAATGTCGCCCTGCAGCTCGAGCGCCGTATCTCCTTCCGGCGCGCGATGAAAAAGACCGTCCAGGCAACGATCGGCGCTGGCGCGGAAGGCATCCGCCTGCAGTGCGCCGGACGCCTCGGCGGTGCGGAAATCGCCCGCACCGAGCAGGCGCGCGAAGGTCGGGTACCGCTGCACACCCTGCGCGAGAAGATCGACTACGGTTTCGCTGAAGCGAGCACCGTTTACGGCATCATCGGCGTCAAGTGCTGGATCTGCAAAAAAGAATCCGAAGAAGGCCTCAACTGATTTTGAAACCACGGCGCACCCATCGTCCGGCTTCGGCTCGAGCATAGGTCGCCCCCACGTCTCAAACCTCATTCCTCACATCTCCTATGGGCAAGATGCTTCCATCCCGAGTTAAGTTCCGCAAATGGCACCGTGGCCGCGTCTACGGTAATGCCAAGGGGAACGATACGCTGAACTTTGGCGACTACGCGATGCAGAGTCTCGAGCGCGGACGCATGACCGCCAACCAGATCGAGGCGGGCCGCGTGGCCATCAATCGCTACCTCAAGCGCCGCGGCAAGCTGTGGATCCGTGTCTTCCCGCACAAGCCCGTCACCAAAAAGCCGCAGGAAACCCGTCAGGGTAAGGGCAAGGGCCCGGTCGAGTACTGGGCAGCTGTCGTCAAGCCGGGCGCCATCCTGTTCGAGCTCGGCGGCGTCCCCATCAGCGCCGCTCGCGAGGCCATGCGCCTCGCCGCCGGAAAAATGCCTTTCCGCTGCCGTTTTATCGCCCGCGAAGAACTCGAGGACTATTCGTAAACCCAAGCCGCCGCAGCGGTCGTCGGCCCCGACGGGACCGCAGCGCGCTCAAGGCCATTCTTTCTCTTTTCGAATTCTATGGAAACCATCTCCGAACTGCGTGAACTGACGCCCGAAGAGCTCCGGAAGGCGCTGCGGGATACGCGCACCGAACTGGTCAACCTGCGCTTGCGCAAGCAGCTCGGGCAGGTCGAAGACACCAGCATGTTGTCCCGCCTGCGCCGTCAGGTCGCCCGCATCATTACCCTGCTGCGCGAGAAAGAGCGCGCCTCGGCCACCGCCTAATCCTTTATCGTACTAGAACCGCATGAGCGACACTTCCGAACCGGCCAAGATCGTCCGCCACCACCGCAAAGACCTCGTAGGGGTCGTTACCAGTCGATCTGGTAACAAATCCATCAAGGTGACGTTTTCCTACAAGACCCCGCACCCGCTGTACTCCAAGGAGATCAAGCGCAAGACGGTGGTTCACGCCCACGACGAAAAGAACGAGTGCAACGTCGGCGACAAAGTGGAGATCATGGAAACCCGCCCCCTCAGCAAGCTCAAGCGCTGGCGCGTGGTGACGGTTCTCGAAAAGGCCCCCCTGCTCAACGTTTAGACCCCTTTAACTTTCTCGGAAGCCGCTTAAAACGCTAACGGAACCCGAACACCATGATCCAGCCCGAAACCCGACTTGAAGTAGCCGACAACACCGGAGCCAAAGAGGTTCTGATGATTCGCCGACTCGGACAGGCCAAGCGCACCGCCGATGTTGGCGACCTCATTGTGTGCTCGGTCAAGGACAGCACCCCCGACGCGACCATCAAGAAGGGTACGGTCGTCCAGGCCGTGATCGTGCGCACCAAGTATCCGATCAAGCGCGGAGACGGCTCGGTCCTGCGCTTCGACACCAACGCCGTGGTGATTGTCAACAAGGAGGGCAACCCCCGTGGCACCCGCATTTTTGGCCCGATCGCCCGCGAGCTGCGGCAGAAGCGCTTCATGCGCATCATCTCGCTCGCGCCTGAAGTCCTCTAGAACTGTTTTCCCCGGAGTCGCAGACGATGAAATTCAAAATCAAACGAGGTGACGAAGTTGTCGTCATCGCCGGCGCCGACAAAGGCCGCCGCGGTGAAGTCCTCACGATCGACCGCAAAAAGCTGCGCGCGAAAGTCCGCGGCGTCGCTATCCGCACTATCCACCGCAAGGCTCGCAAGCAGGATGAGGAGAGCGGCATCTTCGAGGAGGAGGGCACCGTTCATTACTCGAACCTGATGCTCGCCGAGCGCTATGACGCCCGCCGCGCCGCCAAGGGCCTCGCCACCTTCGAGCCCGTCGAGGAAGCCGATGAGCCCGCTGACGCTGAGGAAGAAGGCGCCGATCAACGCGAACAGTAACGCCACTGCAGCCCCCAACCGAAATGGAAAAGCCCTACCTTTATCAGATTTACCTCGAGCAGATCCGCCCGGACATGCTCAAGGAGCACGGCTGGTCAAACCTCCACGAGGTGCCGAAGCTGGAGAAGATCGTGATCAATTCCGGCATCAAGGCGACCAAGGAGAAGAGCTGGTTTGAGGAAGTCCGGAAGGACATTTCGTCGCTGGCCGGCCAGAAGGCCGTCCTGACGAAAGCCACCAAGAGCGTCTCGAACTTCAAGCTCCGCGAGGGTATGCCGATCGGGGTGCGCGTCACCTTGCGCGGCGCCCGCATGTACGAGTTTCTTCTGCGCCTTACCGCCGTGGCCCTGCCAAACATTCGCGACTTCCGCGGCATTCACCGCAAGCTCGACGGTCGCGGCAACTACACCCTCGGCATCACCGACCACACGATCTTCCCGGAGATCAATTCGGACACGCAGGGCAAGGAGACGATCGGGATGGACATCACCTTCGTCACCACCGCAACCACCGACGCCGCCGGCTTCGACCTTCTCAAGCGCTTCGGCATGCCCTTCCGGCGTACCAAGCAGGAAGAAGAGGAAGCCAACAAAGCCGCCTAAACCCACCTTTCACCGCCCAAACAGGTCCCCTTTCTATGGCTAAAAAGTCCGCCATCGCCCGCAACCAGAAGCGCATCCGCCTCGTCGAGAAGTACGCCGAAAAGCGTAAAGAGCTCAAGCGCCTCATCGGTGATCCGAACACGCCCGACGAGGATTTTTTCGAGGCGCAGCGTCAGCTTGCCCTTCTGCCTCGCAATTCGGCGCCCAACCGCGTAAAGAACCGGTGCAACATTACGGGGCGTCCGCGGGCGTACATCCGCCGCTTTGGCCTCTCGCGCATTACCTTCCGGGAAAAAGCCCTCAACGGCGAAATTCCGGGCGTCACCAAATCCAGCTGGTAGCCGCGACTTTCTTTTCCCGTAACTACGGCCGCTGCCCTGCTTCGGCCGCAAGACGAACCCCTTAAAATCCATGGCAGTCCACGACACGATCGGCGATTTCCTCACGGTTGTCCGCAATGCTAACCGCGCGGGCAAGCGCCTCACCACCACCCGGTTTTCCAAGGTCAAGGCCGGGGTCGCCAACATCCTCAAGGCTGAGGGCTATATCGAAGACTTCCGCGTCTTCGAGGAGGGCCCGGGCCATAAATTCATGGAAATGACGATGAAGTACGTCAACTCGAAGCCAGCCATCGTCGGCATCGAGCGCTCCAGCAAGCCCGGTTGCCGCCGCTATGCAAAGTACGACGAAATTCCGAAGGTCCTGGGCGGCCTGGGGATTTCGATCCTCACCACTTCCCACGGAATCCTGAAGGATCGCGATGCCCGACGCCAAAAGGTGGGCGGCGAGGTCCTCTGTCGCGTCTGGTAATTGCTCCGTTGTGAGAGGTGAGTCGTGAGAGGCGGGGACAGCCCGCCGTCGTTTTCCAAGCGCACGCTCAACTTCGCCTTTCTCTCAAAAGCTCGCCTCTCGAATTCCATCCCTGAAATTATCCGCCATGAGCCGCATCGGTAAATATCCCGTCGACATTCCCGCCAAAGTCAAAGCCCGCGTTGAGGGCTCCGATGTCTTTGTCGAAGGCCCCAAAGGCAAGCTGCAGAAGTCGTTCGACCGCACGGTCAATATCCGCCTCGAAGACAGCCAGATTGTCGTCGAACCCGCGACCGAGACCCGTCAGGCGCGCGCCATGTGGGGGACCGCCCGCAGTATCATCAACGGTATGGTGCAAGGCGTCCAGGAGCCGTTTCGCAAAAACATCATCATCGAAGGCGTCGGTTTCAAGGTGACCGCCAAAGGCCGCACCCTCGACATCGCCCTCGGCTATTCCCACCCGATCCTCTACCCGCTGCCCGATGGTGTGGACATGGAAATCGACAAGACCGGCACGAAGTTGTCGGTGGTCGGGCCGGACAAGCAGGCCGTCGGCCAGGTAGCCGCGGATATCAAGAGTTACCGCCCGGTCGAGCCGTATAAGGGCAAGGGCGTCCGTATCGAGGGCGAGTTCGTCCTGCGCAAGGAGGGTAAGAAGGCCAAGTAAACCGGCGCCGCGCGCCAACCAAAACAAAAGCACCTCATGCAACTTTACCTCAAACAACGACTTCGTCAAAAGCGCCGCTGGCGCATCCGCCGCAAGGTTCGGGGCAACGCGGAGCGTCCGCGCCTCGTGCTCACCTTGACCGGCAAGCACCTCTACGCTCAGGCGATCAACGACGAAAAGGGCGAGACGCTCGTTTTCGTCTCCACCAACAGCAAGGACATCCGCGCCGAAGGCCTCCGCCCGACGATGGAGGGCGCCTCCGCCCTCGGCAAGATCGTCGGCGAACGCGCCAAGGCCGCGGGCATCGAGCGAGTGTGTTTCGATCGCGCCGGCCGCCGCTACCACGGAAAGGTAAAGGCCTTTGCCGAGGCGGCGCGCGAAGCTGGCCTGCAATTCTAATCCCCCTTTAAGCGTACATGGCAGACCAAAACCAAAATCGAGGCCGTGGCGGTGACCGTCGCGGCGGTGATCGCGACCGTCGCGGCAAACCCGCCGCCGAAACCGATCAGCCGGAACTGATCGAAAAGGTCGTCCACATCAACCGCTGCGCCAAGGTCGTCAAAGGCGGCCGTCGTTTCAGTTTCGCCGCTCTCGTTGTCATTGGTGACGGCAAGGGCAAGGTAGGCGTCGGCTACGGCAAGGCCAAGCAGGTTCCCGACGCGATCCGCAAGGGCACCGAGCGCGCTCGGGCCGACATGCACGCCGTTCAGCTTAAGGGCACGACCATTCCGCACGAAGTCGTCGGGCATCACGACGGGGGACAGGTGTTGCTGCGCCCGGCCGCGGACGGTACCGGTGTCATCGCCGGAGGTGGTGTCCGCGCGGTCCTCGAGGCCGTGGGCGTTCACAACGTTCTGTCCAAGTCGCTCGGGTCGAACAACCCTGCGGCGATGGTCAATGCCACCTTCGACGCGCTGCACCAGCTGCGCTCCGCCGAACAAGTTGCCGCGATGCGCCAGGCCGAGCCTGAAGCCGCCATCGCCTAATTGACGGAGGCCCTGCAGACGATGCATTCTTCGCCGAAGTCTCGGACCGCGCCAAATCATCCCTAAAGCGCCTGACGCCATTTGCGAAAGACCTAAAAAGGTAGATCCACCAGCCTTCGGATGACGAGATGGCTGCCGTCACCGGCAAGGACAACGCCCCTTACTTCCCGTTTTACATCATGGAATTGCACACGCTCCAGAATCTGAATTTCAAGAAGCAGGCCCGCAAGCGCCGTGGTATCGGTGAAGGCTCCGGCAATGGCAAGACCTCCGGGCGTGGCCAGAAGGGCCAGACCTCGCGCACCGGTAGCGGCATCCGCCACGGCTTCGAATCCGGCCATATCCCGCTGTACCGCAAGCTGCCTCAGCGCGGGTTCAACAACGCGAACTTCCGAACCGGCTACCAAGTGGTCAATTTGAAGGACCTCGTGAACGTCGAGGCAGCCGAAATCGACCGCGATGTCCTGGTCCGCGAGCGCCTGGTTCGCAAAAACGGCGACGGCGTCAAGCTGCTCGGTGAAGGCGAAATCAGCCGCGCGATCTCGATTACGGTCGACAAGGCTTCCGCCTCCGCCCGGGATAAAATCGAGGCCGCTGGCGGAAAGGTGATCATCGCAGAGCCAGCGTCGCCCGCCGAAAGCGAAAAGAAAAGTGAGCCAGCCTCCGACGAAGGCTCGACAGGCGAGGGCAGCGAGGCCTAAACCCCTTTGCTCGCCAGCACCCCGGAAGCCCCCAACGGGGCTTCTTTCGTGGCCCGGTCTTATTTTTGCGTCATGTCCTGGTTCAACCCCTTCCTCAACTGCTTTCGCGTTCCTGAACTGCGCCAGCGAATCCTGTTCACGCTGGGCATGATCTTCGTGGCCCGGGTGGGCGCCAACATTCCGCTGCCCGGTCTCAACCCGGCGCCGCTGGCGGATTATCTGGCGCAGCAGCAAAGCCAGGGCGGTGGCCTGGTGGGCTTGTACAACATGTTCACGGGTGGTGCGTTGCTCAAGGGCGCGATTTTCGCGCTGGGCATCATGCCGTACATTACGGCGTCGATCATTCTACAGATCCTCGGTATCGCCATTCCGGCTCTCGCGCGCCTGCAGAAAGAGGGCGACATCGGGCGCCAGAAGCTCACGCAGTACACGCGCTACCTCACGATTGGCATCGCGCTGATCCAGAGCCTCTTGCTGGTCATTTCGCTGGTGCGCAGCCCGGGCACCATCATGCTCGGCTACGACCCCTCGGTCTGGGGGGATCTCGTGATCATCAACCAGATGTGGTTCTCGATCACCTCGGTCATCTTTCTCACCGCCGGCACCGTGATGCTGATGTGGATCGGTGAACAGATTACGCAGCGCGGCGTCGGTAACGGCATTTCGCTGCTCATCACCATTGGCATCCTTTCCGACCTTCCGGGGGCGTTCGCCACCGCTGCCGCGCTCTTCACCGCGCCGGACGACGCCACCGGGGCCGTCATGAGCCCGCTCGAGGGTATCCTTTTGGTTGCGTTGTTCGTTGGGGTGACCGCCGCGGTGGTCCTGCTGACGCAGGGCACCCGGCGCATCCCGGTCCAGCACGCCAAGCGCGTGGTCGGCCGGCGCATGCTGGCCGGCGGCACCAGCTCGTACCTGCCGCTCAAGGTGAACTACTCCGGCGTCATGCCGGTGATCTTTGCCAACGCGCTGCTGATGGTCCCCACGCAATTCTTCGGCAGCCTCTCGACATTGCCGTACCTCGGTTTCCTCGATGATGTCGCCGCGCAACTGACGCCGGAGTCCCTGACGTACTTCATCATCTACGGGGTCCTGATCATGGGCTTCGCGTACTTCTGGGTGTCGCTGGTCTTCAAGCCGCAGGAGATTTCCGAGCAGCTTCAGCAGAGCGGCGGTTATGTTCCGGGCGTTCGCCCGGGCGAGCCAACCGCGAAGTTCCTCGACTTCGTCATGACCCGTCTGACCCTCGCGGGCGCCATTTTCCTGACGCTTATCGCGATCTTCCCGTACCTGCTGTACAACTGGTTCCGCATTCCGTTCAATGTGGCGCAGTTCTTTGGCGGCACCGGTACGCTGATCGCCGTCGGCGTGATGCTGGACACGATGCGCCAGGTCGAGAGTTACCTCTTGCAGCAGCAGTACGACGGCTTCCTTCAAAAGAGTAAAAAAGCCTCCCGTTCGCAGCAGCGGGCCCGCCAGTTGCAGGAACCGCGGGAGCTCCGCGGTGAGCAGTTCGGTGGCCTTTGGGTCTGGTGCGGGGTTCTCTTCGGAACCGGCCTGATCGTCTGGATCGTTCGCCAATTCCTCGACCTGTAGGTCCCCTTCCGCGGTCCAATGTCTCAAGTCGAATCTCCGAGCGACTCCATGACCTTGGACTCCGGGCATGGGACGTGAGACCAGTATCATGGGGCGCAAGCGTGGAAAAATTCCGCTGAGAACAGCGGCGGAAATCCAGAGCATCCGCGAGGCCTGCCAGGTGGCAGCCTCGATCCTGCGCGACCTCGGTGAGAAAGTTGCGCCCGGGGTCGCCACTTACGACCTCGAGCAGGAGGCCCGCCGCCTGTTTGGCGAATACGGGGCGGAGAGCCCCTGCTTCAACTACGTCCTGCCCAACCATCCGCCGTTCTCCGGCTACATTTGTTTGTCGGTTTCCGACGAGATTGTCCACGGCAGCGGCTCGATGCGCAAGATCCTGCGCGAGGGCGACAATGTGACGGTCGATGTCGCCGTGCGCTACCGGGGCTGGATCGGCGACAATGCGGCCACGTTTGCCGTCGGCCAGGTCAACGAGCAAATGCGGGGGCTTCTCGACCACACGCAAAAGGCGCTTTACGAGGGCATCGCGATGGCGCTGTCCGGCAACCGGGTCGGTCACGTTTCGCATCGCATTCAGAAGTTCGTCGAGGCGGCGGGGTACAGTGTGGTCGAGCAGTTTGTCGGCCACGGAGTCGGCAGAACCATGCACGAGGAGCCGCAAGTTCCCAACTACGGCAAGCCCAAAGACGGACCAAAGTTGTTCCCCGGGGTCGTCATCGCGATCGAGCCCATGGTGAACATGGGGCGCAAAGAGGTCGTCACGGACCAAGACGGCTGGACCGCCCGCACGCGCGACGGTCTGCCCTCCGCCCACTTCGAGCACACGGTGCTCGTTACGGAGGGCGAACCGGAAATTTTAACGATTCCGCAAAAATAAGCTTTGCAATTTCGGAAAAATCTGATTTTTTCCTCCTTTTCCCTTCGACCAAACCTTCCTGGAGAGCTTTCTATGGCACGCTTACTCGGAGTCGACATCCCGAACAACAAAAAAATCGTCTTTTCCCTCTGCTACGTTTACGGGATCGGCACCACGCGCGCCCGTCAATTGTGCGAACAGACCGGCACCGACCCGGACGCCCGTACGCATACCCTTTCCGAGGAGGAGCTCAACCGCTTTGCGCAGGCAATCAGCGAAAACGGCTTCCTGGTCGAGGGCGACCTTCGCCGCGAAGTGGTCGGCAACCTTAAGCGCCTCCAGGCGATTCGCTGCTACCGCGGCATGCGCCACCAGCGCCACCTTCCGGCCCGCGGCCAGCGGACCAAGACCAATGCGCGCACCCGCAAGGGGTCCGTGCGCAAGACCATTGCCAACAAGAAAAAGTAATTTCGCCCGATGAGTTCCGACAACGACCACCCGCAAGTTCAGGCGGACGAAGAGAAGAAGATTCCCGCTCCCGCCGGTACCGCCGCGAAGCAGGAAGCCGCTACCGGTACGGATACGCCGGTGACCCCGGAGGAGGCGCCCAAGGCTGGCGAGTCCGAAGATGTCCAAGCTGAAGAGCAGGCCGAGGAAAAGAAGTCCTCGCAACCGACTGCCAAGGACCTTCTCGCCGACACCCTCGACCTTGGTAAAATTCGCAAGGCGAAGGGCAGCAAGAATGTCCACAGCGGCATCTGCCACATCCTCGCCACTTTCAACAACACCAAGGTGACCTTCACCGATGCCAACGGCAACGTGATTTCGTGGTCGAGCGCGGGTAAGATGAATTTCCGCGGCTCCCGCAAGTCCACCGCCTACGCGGCCCAGGTCGTTTGTCAGGACGCTGGCAAGGTGGCTTTGTCGCACGGCATGAAGGAAGTCACGGTTCGGGTTAAAGGTCCGGGCATGGGCCGCGACTCCGCGATCCGCGCCCTTCAGAGCCTCGGCCTGATCGTCAACGCAATCGTCGACACAACGCCTGTTCCCCACAACGGCTGCCGCCCCCCGAAACGCCGCCGCGTCTAGGCGCGTCTCGGCTCCGCGAATCGCTCGCGACTCCTTTACCTTATTGCTCGATCCGCTGATGGCAAGGCGGGTTGGATCTAGCTCCCGAACGCCACCCCGATTTCCCAACCTTAACCTTTCATGGCTCGTTATACTGGTCCGACTACCCGCCTGAATCGCCGTTTCGGCATGGCGCTGTTCCCGCCGAACAAGGCGTTTGAAAAGAAGAAGTACCTGCCCGGGGTACACGGCCCGCGCTTGCGCCGGAAGCTTTCCGACTACGCTATCGGCCTCAACGAAAAGCAGAAGTTGCGCTTTCTGTTTGGCCTTACCGAAAAGCAGTTTCGCCTGACCTTCGAGGAAGCGAAGCACATGCGCGGGGTTACGGGGGAAATCTTTCTTCGCCTGCTCGAGAGCCGCCTCGACAATGTCGTCTATCATCTCGGTATGGGCCGTACTCGCGCCGCCGCCCGGCAGTTCGTCGGCCACGGCCACATCACGGTGAATGACCGCAAGGTCGACATCCCGAGCTACCGGGTGAAGCCCGGTGACATCGTCTCCGTTCGCGACCGCACCTCTTCGAAGCAGCTCGCCACCCGCGCGCTCGAGGAAAACCGCATCCGAGCGGTCCCCGCCTGGCTGACGGCCGACGCCGACAGCCTGCGCGGCACGGTTAACCGCCTCCCGGAACCGGAAGAAATGGAGCAGGGTATCAACCTGCAGACCATCGTCGAGTATTACAGCCGCTAGGTGACCGCACCTCGCGGTTTCCCCTTTTCTACCTTTTTCCCCTTTTTGCCGACATGAGTGCTTCCGGAGACGTGTCCACGAACCCAGCGGTTAAACGCCTGAGCAAGTTCGAGCTGCCCAAGCGGCTTGTCAAAGACGAGGCTTCCGCCACGAACACTTACGCGAAGTTTACCGCAGAGCCGTTCGAAACCGGTTACGGCCATACCATTGGCAACTCGCTGCGCCGCATCCTGCTGAGCTCGATCGAAGGCTCCGCGATCAGCAGCGTCAAGATCGACGGCGTCGATCACGAATTCCAAACGGTCGACGGCATCGTCGAGGACGTGACCGAGATCGTCCTCAACCTCAAGAAGGTGCTGCTCAACAGCCACCGGCGCGAGCCGGTGCAGTTGCTGATCGACGTGAATAAGGAAGGGGCCGTCACCGCAGGTGACATCCAGCCCGACGCCGGTGTCGAAATCCTCAACCCGGAACACGTCATCTGCCACCTCGACCGCCCGCGCCGTTTCCTTGCCGAGATCGAGGTTCGCAGCGGCCGCGGCTACGCGACTGCCGACGAAAACAAGCCGGAGGAGGAGATCATCGGTCTGATTGCCATCGACTCGCTGTTCAGCCCGGTCGAGCGCGTTAAGTACGATATCGAACAAACCCGGGTCGGCCAGATGACCGACTACGACAAGCTCATCCTCGAAATCTGGACGGATGGCCGCGTCAGCCCCGATGATGCGCTGAAGGAATCTGCCGCGATTCTGCGCCACCACTTGGATGTCTTCGACGAAGTGAGCCACGAGCGCGTCGAATTCGAGCACGAAGCCAAGGAGGTCAGCGAAGAGCAGAACCGCCTGCGCAAGCTGCTCAACATGAGCGTCAATGAAATTGAGCTTTCCGTTCGCGCGGCAAACTGCCTCAACAACGCCAACATCACCACCGTTGGCGAGCTCGCCATGAAGAGCGAGCAGGAGATGCTCAAATACCGCAACTTCGGTAAGAAAAGCCTCAACGAGATCAAGGCCAAGCTCGAGCAACTCGGCCTGTCCCTCGGGATGAAACTCGACGAACGCCTGCTCGACAAAGTTGGAGAATAACAAAGTCGCTTCGTCCTCGGGTCATCCGCTCCGAAGTCGCCGTGTCAACCATCACACTGCGCTGAGAACAGGACGCTCAGGACACCGAAGACACAAACTCCGCAGACCATGCGTCGTCTTCTGACAAAGGACTAAAAGACCAGGGACCTTAAGTTTTCAAAAGCCATGCGCCACGCTAAGCAACGTTTTCAACTCGGCCGAAAGAAAGAGCACCGGATCGCCACGATGGCGGCGCTCGGCACGGCCTTGTTCACCCACGGCAAAATCAAGACGACCCTCGCCAAAGCGAAAGCGTTGCGTCCCTTTGCCGAAAAGCTCATCACGCACGCCAAAAAGGGGCACCTCGCTGACGACCGCGCCAAGTGGTTGCACCACTTCCGACACATCCTTTCGGCCCTGCGTGACGAGTATGCCACCAAGATGCTCATGGAGGAGCGCGTTACCGAGTTTCTCCAGCGCAACGGCGGCTACACCCGGATCTACAAGCTGATGCCCCGAAAGGGCGATGGCGCGCCCATGGCCATCATCGAGCTGATCGCCGCTGACGATGCCGGCTATCCCAAGCGCAAGAAAAAGCCTGCCAAGGCCGCCCAGGCCAAGGCCGAGGCCGGTGCTCCGGCGGCGACTGCGGAAGCCGAGGACGACGCTGCCGAGCCAGAGACTGAAGCCGAAGCCGTGGCCGTGGCTACCGATGAGGCGGAAACCGAAGCCCCCGCTGCCGACGAAGCCCCGGTTGAGGAGGCTTCCACCGACGAGGACACCAAGGCGTAGGGCTCGAGGAGCCCCGCGTTCCGGCTGCCCTTGCCTGTAGCGTCGCTTCGTCGGAGCGGCGCTTTTTCTTTTTCCGTTCCCTGTTTTTGCCATCTCGTAGCCATGCTGACGGTCTCCCTAGTTGCCGCTCTGTATTGCCTCGCGGGCGCCGGGCTCATCTTTGGGATCTGGTTGGTCTACGACGTGCGCAGCGCCAAGGTCTGGCGGGAACAGCGGCGGCAGCGGGTTTACCATTGCGTCAAGTGTGGCACCCTCTTCGAAGGCCCGGCCGCGCGTCGCACCGAAAGTTGTCCCCGGTGTGGCTTTGAAATGACCTATTTGCAGTTTTAGTCGCGAGCCCCTTGGGGCGTTTAAGCTTTTCCCGTTCGCATCTCAACGCCGCCAACGACCTCGATACCGACAACCACCACGCCTGGTACCGCGACTGCTTTGGAAGCGGGCGCAGGGGCGCTTCCCTCTCTGGCTCAGGACGAATCGACAAAAGACTTCCGGACTTCTCTTCCCATGCCCCAAACGATTGCTGTTCTCGACTTTGGCTCGCAATACACCCAGGTGATTGCGCGGCGCATTCGTGAATGCGAGGTGTACTCGCGCATCTTTCCCTTCGCGACGCCCGCTTCGGAACTTCGGGCCGCTGGCGTCAACGGGATCATCCTGTCGGGTGGCCCGAGCAGTGTGCTCGCTGCCGACGCTCCCCTGCCGGACCCCGCCATCTTCGAGCTGGGCGTGCCGGTGCTGGGCATCTGCTATGGCCTGCAGCTGATGGGCCACTTGCTCGGCGGTGAGGTTGCCCGCAGCGAACGCCGGGAGTTTGGTCGAGGCACGCTTTCCTGGGAGGCCGTTTCGCCCCTGCTGGAGGGGCTGCAGAGCCCGCTGCGCGTGTGGAATTCCCACGGTGATAAATTGGCCCGTCTCCCGGAGGGCTTCGGCACGGTCGCGCGCACCGAGAATTCTGATTACGCCGTCATCCAGGACGCCGGGCGCGGTTTCTTTGGTATCCAGTTCCACCCCGAGGTCCAGCATTCCGAGCAAGGGGTGGATATCCTCCGCAATTTCCTCTTTGGCGTTTGCGGCTGCAGCCCCGACTGGAAGATGGCAGACTACGTGGAAGTCGCGGTGGAGCAGCTGCGCGAGCAGGTTGGCGAGGGCAGGGTGATCCTCGGGCTCAGCGGAGGGGTGGATTCGTCCGTTGCCGCTGCCCTGTTGCACAAGGCCCTGGGCGACCGCCTGACCTGCGTCTTTGTCGACAACGGTTTATTGCGGCTCCGTGAGCGTGACCGCGTCGAAAAGGTCTTCCGCGACCATTTCCACATCGACCTCAAGGTGGTCGACGCTACCGAGCGCTTCCTTAGGGCGCTCGAAGGCGTTACCGACCCCGAGCAGAAGCGCAAGATCATCGGCAAGCTCTTTATCGACGTCTTCGAGGAAGCCATCGAGGAGATCGGCGAGGTCGAGTTTCTCGCGCAGGGAACACTTTATCCGGATGTGATCGAAAGCGTCGCCATCGACGGCAACCCGGCTGCGCTGATCAAGAGCCACCACAACGTCGGCGGGCTGCCCGAGCGCATGAAGCTCAAACTGGTCGAGCCGCTGCGGGCGCTCTTTAAAGACGAAGTCCGCGCCCTCGGAGAGGCCCTCGGCCTGCCGGGTGAAATGATCTGGCGGCATCCGTTCCCCGGGCCTGGCCTCGCGGTGCGGGTCGTCGGGGAAATCCGTGCGGAGTATCTCGAGATCCTGCGGCGCGCCGACGCCATCCTGCTGGAGGAAATGAAGGCCAGCGGCTGGTACGCCAAAGTGTGGCAGGCCTTCGCGGTCTTCCTGCCCGTGCGCAGTGTCGGCGTTATGGGTGACGAGCGCACCTACGAGTTCGTCGTCGCGCTGCGCATCGTCGAGAGCCAGGACGCGATGACGGCAGACTGGGCCCGGCTGCCTCCGGACCTGCTGCAAACCGTTTCCAACCGCATCATCAACGAAGTCAAGGGCGTCAACCGGGTCGTGCTCGATATCAGCTCGAAGCCGCCGAGCACGATCGAATGGGAGTAGGTCGGGAGGAAGGCCCTCACGAGTGACCGTGTGGACCGGCGGCCCGGCAAATCCGTGGTAAAGCTGCGCTTTGCCCTTTCCCTCAGCGCGGGGCTGTGCCATGCTCCCCGTGTATGATAAACCTGCGTTTCCCGGCCGGGTGGGCCGCCCTCCTTTCGTTCGCCATCGCGTTGCCTTTGCACGGACAGGTGGCGATAATGGACTCCAATGACGTCACGATCGACGACCTGATCACCAAAGCCCGGGCCCGCCTTGGGGAGGAGTCCGCGCTCCGCAGCGTCGATGCGCTTCGCTTCATCGGGCGCATGGAGACTCCGGGCACCGAAAGCCAGGCGGGGGGTGAGGATGGCGACGCCGAACCAATCGAGATCGTCCTCGATTTCAAGCGCCCCAACCTGCAGCGGATGGTCCGAAAGGTTGGCAACGAAAGGCGGGTCACGGTCCTCGATGGCTCGGAAGGTTTCATCTACTCGCGGGACGAGGAGACGGGGCGCACCCTTCTCCACGTGATGCCCTCCGAGCAGGTGCAGTTTTTTCTCAACAACAGCCGCGAAAACCTGAATTTTTTCCTCGGGCCCAAGACCGTTCCCGGCGGCGAAATCAAGCTCATCGCCGAAACCATTCGCCGGGGGGTACCGGTTTACCGCATCCGTTTCGAATACCCTTCGGGTAACCAGTACGACCGCTTTTACGACCGCGAAACGATGGAGCTCCTTTCAACGCAACTCAATCCGAGTGACAACGAGTTGATCCAAAAAGGCGAGCAGGTCTTTTCAGGAATCCGCTTCCCCAAGCGCCTGGAAACGTATTCGGCGGACGGGCATCTGACGCAGACTTTCTATTTCGACGAAGTCATCGTCAATCCAGAGTTCCCGGAAGACCATTTCACGCTTCCCGAACAGGAAATTTTTGGGTACGGCCAGGAGTAATGCGTCGCATCGACTTTTCGGGAAAGCGCGGTCTGGACGAGTTGCGGACCGCCCTCGTCGACTGGGCGACAGGTGCGGAGGTCTCCGCCGATGTCGCCGCGCTGCTGGCGGAAATCCGCAGCCAGGGCGATGACGCGCTCCTGCGGCTCACGGAGCGCTTTGACCAGGCTCGCCTAGAGGCGTCGCAGCTTCGGGTGCCGGCCGGGGAGCTCGCCGCTGCCGAGGCGGCGCTGGCCCCTGCCGCACGGGAGGCGATGGAAGAGGCCATCGCGTCGGTGCGGTTTTTTCACGGCCAAAGCCGGCCGCAGAGCTGGCTGCTGCCCAATCCCCACGGGGCGGAAGTTGGCGAGCGCTATTATCCCTTGCGCCGGGTCGGCCTGTACATTCCGGGCGGCCAGGCGCCGCTGGTTTCCACCGTGATCATGACCGCAGTCCCGGCGGTCGTGGCCGGTTGCCGCGAGATCGTGGTGTGCACACCGCCGCGACCCGACGGCTCCATCGATGCGCACCTTCTGGCGGCCTTGTCGCTGGTCGGCGTTGAAGAAGTCTACCGCCTCGGCGGTGTCCAGGCGATCGGCGGGATGGCTTATGGCACCGATACGGTGCCGGCGGTGGACAAGTTGTTCGGACCGGGCAACGCCTACGTCAATGAGGCCAAACGACAACTCTTCGGGGTCTGCGGCGTCGACCTGCTGCCCGGCCCGAGTGAGGTGCTGGTGATTGCGGATGCCGGGGCGGATCCCGCCTGGGTCGCGGCCGACCTCATCGCTCAGGCCGAACACGGAACGCACAAGGAAAAGGTTTTTCTCGTCACCCTCGCCGCACCGGGGCTGCTGGCCGCCGTCGAGGCAGAGCTCGCCCAGCAGGCTCCGCAGCGCCGTGCCGCCGCCGAGGTGCAATCGGTCCTCGATCACCGCGCCGTCGCCATCGAGGCCTCCACAGTCGACGAAGCCGTTCAGGCCGCCAACCTGATCGCCCCGGAGCACCTCGAGCTGCTCGTCGGGGAATTGCGGCAGGCCGAGTTGATGGAAAAAATCACCACGGCGGGCGCGTTTCTTCTTGGGTATCAGACGCCGACGGTCCTGGGCGATTTCGTCGCCGGCCCCAGCCACACGCTGCCGACAGACACAACGGCCCGCTTCTCCGGCGGCATTCAGACGGTCGATTTTATGCGCCGCTCCAGCGTCGTGCGTTTCCCCTCGGCTTCGCTGGCGAAGGTGTGGCCCACCGTCAAGACCTTCGCCGAGCTGGAGCGTCTCGACGGGCATGGCGAATCATTGCGACGCCGGGTCGAGGCCGAGCCCCGATCGCAGTAACCGTTTTTCATGACAACCGAATCGCCCACGTCTCCCCTTGAGCTCGCGCGCCCGTCGGTCGCAGCTATGGCTGCCTATACGCCCGGTACGCAGCCGACGGAAGACGGCTGGATCAAGCTCAACACTAACGAAAACCCGGTCCCGCCCAGCGAGCGAGTCGCCGCGGCGATCGAGTCGACCCTGTGCGATCCCAAGAGGCTTCGGCGCTACCCCAACCCCCGCAGCACCTACCTGCGGGGAGCAATCGCGCGGCACCACGGTCTTGAGCCGGAGCAGGTGCTCGCCGGTAACGGCTGCGACGATATCCTCAACCTCCTGATGCGGTGCTTCGCGGGGGAGGGGCGGCGCGCGGCCATGCTGGCACCCTCGTATTCACTTTATGGTACGCTGGCATCGATCCAGGGGGCCGAACTCCAGAAGGTTCCCCTCGACGCCGCGATAACGCTCCCGGTCAATGCCTGCGCAGCGACCGACGCGAACCTCTTTTTCCTGACCAACCCCAACGCGCCAACCGGGGTTTCGTTTCCGGTCGAGGCCGTGCGCGAGCTCGTGCACGCGCTTCCGGGAATCCTGGTCGTCGACGAAACCTACGCCCCCTTCGCCCCGCGGGATTGCCTGCCTTTACTCGCCGAGTCGCCGCGGGTGGTCATCGCGCGCAGCTTTTCCAAAGCCTACAGCCTGGCTGGCCTCCGCGTCGGTTATGCGCTCGCCAATCCGGAGGTTATCGACTTGCTCGACCGCGTCCGCGACTCGTATAACCTCGACGTGCTCGCCCAAGTCGCAGCCCAAGCGGCCATCGAAGACGAAGCCTGGCTGAGGCAGATGCGTACCCAGAATCTGGTGACGCGCGAGGAGATGGCGCAGTTTTACCGCGACGAGCTCGGATGGCATGTGTATCCAAGTGCGGCCAACTTCCATTTTGTCCGCCCGGCCCGGGCCGATGGTACCCATGGGCCTGAGACCGCCGCCGACTGTTTCTCGCACCTCAATGCCCGAAAAATCCTTGTGCGCTATTTCCCGCGTGAGGCCTTCACTGCGTCCTACCTCCGCATCTCCCTCGGTACCAGCGCTGAAATGGCTACCGTGCGCGATGGGCTGCGGGCGTGGCGCGGCTAAGCGTACCTCCGCTTTATCGCGTACGTTTTTTTCGTGCTGAAACGAAGACATTGAGTCTTGGGAAAGGCCCCCGAACGGTTGATTGTCCTCTCTGATGTCCGAGCAGAAATCCCGCCCCATTCCGGGCAGTACCGGCGAGGTACTGCCCGAGTTGCCCTCGCCGTACCTGCCCCATGGTGCGACGGGCCTCCTGCACTTGCCGCGGTTTATCGCGAAGATTCGCTACAAGCGCGACCACGGAGAGCTGCCCGAGAGCTACCGGAAGAACTTCAAGCGCGGCTTCGACCGCTTCCTCTGCATGCACCTTGGCGTCGACCCGGGTGCGGTGGAAGCGGCCGTGCTTGCCGCGACGGACGATACCGATCTCGACGCCAGGTTGCTCGCGCTTTTTCCGGAAGACGTCCGCGCTGCGAAGTGGAACCGCGAACTCGTGCAGAAAGGCATGAGCGAAGAGGGCCGAAAATTTCTCGCGGATGCCCTGCGCGAAATGGGCTGCCTCGACCGCACCGTCGAGATCAAAAGCGTCGCCGACCTGATCGACTTCGACGAGGGCCGCATTGGCTAGTCGGGCAATAGGCCGAGTTCAAACCGGCGCAACACCACGCGGCGTGTAGGGGGATGTCAGCTGCGAAACGCTTCCAAGGCTTGCTCCGGATTTCGGATTCTTCGCGACGACGACGGCGGATCCCGTTGAAAACTGCGTTACGGATCGGATGGCCCGCGTGTCTCCGGGAGCATCCCGCTTGCCATTGGCGGCAGGGCGTGGCAGCCTGTCGGGTTTGGCGAAAACGATGGCGAAGAAGCAGCAGAACGACCCGAAGGACACGCCCATGATGCGGCAGTACTGGCAGTACCGCGAGCAACTGCCGGCGGACACCCTGCTGCTGTTTCGCCTGGGCGACTTTTACGAGATGTTTTATAAGGACGCCGAGGACGGCGCCGCAGTGCTTGGCATTACGCTGACGCAGCGCAGCGGCTACCCCATGGCGGGCATTCCCTTTCATGCGAGCGAGGCCTACATCCCGAAGCTGCTCGGTGCCGGTCGCAAAGTGGCCATCGTCGACCAAATTGAGACGCCGAAACCGGGAAAGCTGGTGCAGCGGGCGCTGACGAGGGTCCTCACGCCAGGCACCACGCTGGAAGACCAGCACCTCGAAGCCCGCAGCAACCATTACCTGCTTGCGCTGTGCCGCCGGCGGGGGGGCTTCCACGCCTCCTGGATCGACCTCTCCACTGGTGATTTTTTACTCGCCAGTGCGGAGGATCCGAATGAGTTTACCGCCCTCTTCGAGGCTCTGGCCCCGCGCGAGATTCTGTTGCCCGAGGGGGCCCGGGCGAACTGGGCCGAAGACGCCGAAATTGCGGAGTGGTACGAAAGCTTCGATCGCATGTGTCAGGGAAAAACCCTTACCGAGCTCGGTACGGCCTATTTCGACGTCGAGGAGGGGCGCGGCCTGGTAACGCGTTCGCTGCGCCTGCTCAACCTCGACGGCTTTGGCATCGCCGCGAGTCACCTGGCGCTTGGCCCGGCGGGCGCGCTGCTGCGCTATGCCGAGGAGACCCTTTGCGCGCCCCTTCAGGGGCTGACCAGCGTGCGGGAGTATTGCCCGGCCGAAGCCTTGCGTGTTGACCCGGCGACGCTGCGCAACCTCGAGGTTTTCCGCAGCGCGCTCGGCACCCGCCAGGGCAGCTTGCTGGAGGCGATAGACCGCACGAAGACAGCAGCCGGGGCGCGCATGCTGGAGCAATGGCTCGCCTGTCCGCTGCTCGACTTGACGGAATTGCACCGGCGGCAAGAGGCCGTAGGCGAATTGATCGAAGAGCCGCGCGCCGCCGCCCGCTTGAGCGAGCTGCTCGGCAGCGTCCGGGATCTCCCCCGGATCCTCGGGCGTCTCCAAAATCGCTTACGCAACCCGCGCGAGCTTGGCGCGGTTCGGGAAACCCTCGCGCAACTGCCCGCGATCCGCGCCGTGCTCGACGAGACCGGCGGCTTTCGGCTCGAGGAACTCGCCAACCGTATCGAGCTCTTCGAGGAGCTCGCCGTACACCTGACACGGGCCCTGCGCGAAAGCCTTCCGAACAACCTGAACGACGGCGGCGTGATTGCCGAGGGCTTCGATCCCGAATTGGACCGGCTGCGCGCGCTGACTACCGATAATCAGGCATGGATCAGCGACCTCGAAACCTCCGAACAACAGTCGACCGGAATCAAGAACCTGAAGGTTAAATACAACGGCGCCTTCGGTTACTTTATCGAGGTGACCAAGGCCAACCTTCATCTGGTGCCCGAGCATTACATCCGCCGGCAGACCATGGTGAATGCCGAGCGCTATGTGACGGAGGCATTGCGCCAGAAGGAAAAGGAAATCCTGGGTGCCGAAGAGCAGGCCATCGCTCGCGAAACCGAGTTGTTTGGCGGGATCGTGGAACGCGTTTTGGCCGAAGCCGACGCGCTGCGCGGGACGGCGGAGGCACTGGCCGAGACCGATGTCTTCTGCGGGTGGGCGACGCTTGCCCGCGAGTGGAATTTCTGCCGTCCGACGGTCGACGACTCCGACGTGCTGGAGATAACCGAGGGCCGACATCCCGTGATCGAGCAGAAGCTTGCGCAGGAATCCCACGGCCTCGGCGGGGCGCACGCCTTTGTGCCCAACGACACTGCGCTATCCTCGTCCCGTGACCAGATTGCGCTCATCACCGGGCCTAACATGGCGGGCAAGAGCACTTACATCCGGCAGGTGGCGCTGATTGCCCTGCTGGCGCAGACCGGGTGCTGGGTCCCGGCAAAGGCCTGCCACCTCGGCAAGGTCGACCGCATCTTCAGCCGCGTCGGGGCCAGCGATGAACTGGCACGGGGGAATTCGACGTTCATGGTGGAGATGAATGAAACCGCCAATATCCTCAACCACGCTACCGACCGCAGCCTCATCATCCTCGACGAGATTGGTCGCGGCACCAGCACGTACGACGGCCTCAGTATTGCCTGGGCGGTGATCGAGTTTCTTCACAACGATGTCGTGGAAACGCACTTGCTCAGTAAATATGCAAAAGACCCTGGAATGCAGGATGCGGCGGTTGCCGAAACGCTTCGAGCTTCAGGGCGGACAGCGCCTGCAAAATCGGGACCACGGACGCTTTTCGCAACCCACTATCACGAAGTCACGCGTCTGGAGCGCACGCTGCCGCGCCTTCGCAATTACTGCGTAAGTGTGAAGGAGTGGAACGACGAAATCATCTTTGTGCGGCAGGTAGTGGAAGGGGCCGCCGATCGCAGTTACGGCATTCAAGTGGCGCGTCTCGCTGGCTTGCCCAAATCCGTTATCGCGCGCGCCCAGGTCATCCTCGAGGACCTCGAGGGCGGTCCCGCCAGCCAGGTCGGCGAGGGCCCGCCGGCACCCTTCAGCGGCACTTCCACCCAGCGAACGGCAAAGGCCCGCCGGCAGCCAGACGAGTCGGGCGGCCAGTTACAGCTCTTTGGTTGAGGCTGTTTTCAACGCGAAGGCCGCAGCTTAAGCGAATGCGTTCAGGGTGCAGCAGTGCAGGGCACCGCCTTCGGCCAGCAGCAGGCGCGCGTCGAACGGCACGATTTCGCGCTCGGGAAAAGCGGCCTGCAGCGTGGCGATTGCGCGGGCGTCCTCGGCAGCTGTATCGAAGGTGGGCACAAGCACAGCCGCGTTGAGCACCACGTAGTTGGCATAGCTCGCCGGCGGGGGCGGGTTGCCCGGAAGCTGCGGCAAGACGAGTGCCTCGACGGTGAATCCTTCCGCCGTCAGCCGCTCACGGTTGCGTTCCAACTGGGGCAGGCTCGGATGCAGTGCCAAGAGCACATCGCCGCGCGGCGTGAAGCGTGCCACGTTATCGATGTGGCCGTCGGTGTCATCGTTAGGGATTCCTTCGGGGAGGCTAATGACGCGCTCGACACCCAAACCGCGCTTCAAGATCGCGTGGTGTTCCTCCGGGCTGAAGTTGGGGTTGCGGTTGGGGTTGAGGATTACCGGCTCGGTGGTCAGCACCGTCCCCCGGCCATCGCTTTCGATGGCGCCACCTTCCAGAATGTAACCCGGCTCGGGCACCGCCCGCGCCCACTGGCAAGCCTCCGCCAGCACAGCGGGTACCGCATTGTCGCGCGCGTACTCAGGAAACTTGCCGCCCCAGGCGTTGAAGGTCCAGTCGGTGGCCAGCAGCCGTTCCTTCCCATCGCGGACGAAGATCGGCCCGTGGTCGCGGATCCACACGTCGTCCGTCGGCACCGGCAGCAGCGTGATGGGCTGCTGCGCGGAGCCCGCGGCGTCCAGGGCCTGACGGATACCCGTGTGGGCCTCGGGGGCGGCGTTGATGCACACCGGCTGGTAGCATGCGGCGGTCACCGCCAGCCGCGCGAACAAAGCCTGGGCTTCAGGGAGCCTGCCGGGCCACAGCCACGAGCTCAGCGGCCAGGACAGCCACAGGGCCTGTTGGGGCTCCCATTCGGCGGGAAGGCGCCTCGGCTCAAGGATCGTTTCGGGTTTCATAGGTTAAAAACGTCGGCGAAATCCGGTTTCGGCGACAGAGATGCGCTTTGACAATTCTTCGAAACTTAGTTGGATTACTCTGTTATGATCTCAGTAGTTATCCCCGCGCACAATGAAGAACGTTACCTGGGGGATTGCGTTGCATCGGTGACTGAGGCGGCGTCGCAAGCGGACAGTGAGGTCGAAGTGATCGTGGTGCTCAACCGCTGTACGGACGGCACCGAAGCGATCGCCCGCAGCTGGGATGCGCGCCTGGTCCACGAACCCGCCCGGAACCTTTCGATGATCCGGAATGCGGGGGCACGGGCTGCGCGGGGCGAGCTGCTTGTGACGATCGATGCGGATAGTCGGATGTCGCCCAACATGTTGAGCGAAGTCGAGCGCCGTCTGTGCAACCCGTCTGTGGTCGGCGGGGGTGTCATGGTCAAGCTCGAGCGCTGGTCTATCGGGATTTTCGCCAGCCTCCTGGTTTTGCTTCCCTTTGTGGCGTGGTACGGGGTCAGTGCCGGGATGTTCTGGTGTCGCAAGCGCGACTTCGACGCGGTCGGCGGTTTCGACGAAGGCCTGGTCAGCGTGGAGGACGTCGATTTCGGGCGTCGGCTGAAGCGCTACGGTCGCACTAACGGCATGCGGTACCATACGATCTGGAACGCCGACATTGTGACCTCCGCGCGCAAGTTTGACCGGTTTGGCGACTGGTTCCTCGTGCGCGATCCGATGATCTGCGTGCGCGCGTTCCGGGGAACACACCGCGGCATCGCCGACCGGCTGTGGTACGCCTTCGACCGGAACGGGCGTGACCGGAAGCAGAGCTAGCGCAGCTGGGCGCTTGTCGCGAAAAAGCGAGTGCCGCGCGCTTTTTTCAGTTGACGCCGTCATGCCCGGAGGGTTTAGCTGCTGGTTTGCTATGAAAGTCGTCAGCTCGCTGAAGTCCCTCAAGACCCGTCATCCAAATTGCCAGGTGGTTCGCCGCCGGGGCCGGGTGTACATCATCAACAAGACGAACCCGCGTTTCAAGGCGCGCCAGGGCTGATTGCTCGCTGCCTGCGCTTCGATTCCCTTTTTCTTCAAAGAATTCGCATGAACCTCGAAATCCAGCCCACCTACCATCCGGTCTGCTTTCAGGATGTCTCCAGCGGCCGCCGTTTCCTGACCCGCTCGACCATGAAGTCCGGGCAGAAGGAAACCATCGACGGCATCGAGTACTTCGTGGTCGTTTGCGACATCACGATGGACACCCACCCGGCTTACACCGGAAAGAAAGGCATCGTCGACACCGCAGGGCGCGTCGAGAAGTTTCAGAACAAGTTTGGCCGTCGCCGCCGGGGTGGCAAATAGCCAGTTTGGCAGTCTCGGTTGGTTCTTGCCCGTCTCAGCTCGAGACGGGTTTTTCGTGCCTGAGCGCCGACAGCTTGTCGCAGACCGTCAACAGCGCCCGGGGAAGATCCTCGCCGCTGACAATGAGATCGGCATGCTTGCGCGAGGGCCAGATCCAGCGCCGCAGGGAGGGGCCAACCCAGGTTTCCCAGTCCTGGCGGGTTTCTTCAGGTGAGCGCTTGCGCACAGCGGCGTCGCGGATCACTCGCCGCTGGTAGCAAACCTGTTCCGGCGTTTCCACGAAGATTCGCAAGTCGAGCAGAGGTTGAACTTCCGGTAGCGCGAGGGCGAAGATGCCTTCGAGAAAAATCAGCGGGCGCGGCTCCAGCCAGTTTCCGCCTTCCACTCGCGTGTGCTGGGTGAAGTCGTACTGCGGCACGAAGACCGCTTCGCCGCGCCTGAGTTGCTCCAGATGCCGGGCAAGAAGCTCCACCTCGAGCGCGGCGGGCTCGTCGAAGTTGCGCTCCAGGCGCTCAGCTTCCGCCAAGTGCCGCAGGTCGAGGTAATAGGCGTCGATGGAAAGATACGTTGCGCGGTCAGGGCCAAACCGGGAAACGAGCGCTTCGGCGAGTAGGTTTTCCCGCTTCCGCTGGGACCGGCGACAGCGACAAGGGTAGGGGACGTGAGCGGCGGCATGGACGAAAATCAGGCGGTTTGGCGGCGCGGGCGGGCAGGGCCGTTGGCCTTGCCCATGTGAAACCAAGCGAATGGCTTCGGGCGGCGGTGTCGAGCCTTTCTGTGGCCCGGCGAAGTCTGCTCCGGCATCTCATGCCACGCCACCGCTCCCGTGCTGGGCGAATGCTTCAAGCCGTCGCAACAGCGACCGCAAACGGCCTTGCCAGAAGGGCCGATTACACGCCAGCGAGGGCGGCGTCGTAGTCTTTCCAGACCGCCTCGCAGCCGCGGGCGCGGATCGCCTCGGCGACGGCCCGCGGTCCCCGTTCGTCGGAGATGTGAAACTGCTCTCCGGCCTGCTCGTGCTCAGTGGTCCAGTTGGTTTCGTCGAAGTATTCGTAGCCGCCCGGCTCGGTCGACGAGCCCGCACTCATCAGGGTAACGCCCAGCGGAATCAGGCCGTCGCGCAGGGCCTGCGGCTCGCGGGTCGACAGGGTGAAACCGACGTTGGGCAGGAATAACCGCAGTGCGCAGACCACCTGCACGAACTCGCGGTCGCTAATGGCGTGCGCCGGGTCCGGTTGCCAGCCGCCGGCGGCCGGACGCATCCGCGGCAGGCTGATGGCCACGTTGGATTTCCAGCAGGTGCGCAGCAGGTGCCGGGCATGCGCGGCCACGGCAATGACTTCGTAGCGCCAGTCTGCCAAGCCCAGCAAAGCGCCGATGCCGAGGCGGCGGAAGCCTGCTTGGGCGCCGCGCTCCGGGGTGTCCATGCGCCAGGCGTAGTATTTCTTCGGTCCGGCGGTGTGGAGAGCCTCGTAGGTTGGCTGGTGATAGGTTTCCTGGTAAACAATCAGCGCGGCGGCACCGGCATCGACCAGCGGCGCATAATCCGCCGTTTCCAGGGGGCCAAGCTCCAGGGCGATCTCGGGCATCAGCGGCAGGCATTGCCGCACGCATTGCTCCACGTAGCCGTTGCTGACGTATTTCGGATGCTCGCCGGCCACCAGCAGCAGGTGCCGGAAACCCTGACGCGCCAGCTTTTCCGTCTCGGAGAGAACCTTTTGCGGTGCAAGGGTGATGCGGGGAATGTCGTTGTGCCGCGAAAACCCGCAATAACGGCAGACGTTGACGCATTCGTTGGACAGATACAGCGGCGCGAACAGCCGCACGGCACGCCCGAAGTGCTGACGCGTGAGCCGCTGCGACAGGCCCGCCATGACCTCGAGCCGCTCTCCAGCCGAGGGCGACAACAGCGCGGCGAACTCGGCGAGGTTTTCCGCGCGGCCACGCCGCAGCACACGGTCGACGTCCGCCGCGGGCACATCACGCGCCTCCCCGGCCAATTGCGCGATTGGCAAGCGCGCAAAAGCGCGGCCAAAAGTAGCGTCGGGCGCTTCCGCGCATTCGTGGTATTTTCGTCCTGCGGCCAATTCTGCCATAACTTGTAAAGTTACACCCGATCCTCCCGCTGTTGCAAATCTTTGCCGCTAGCGGGCCGTGCAGGCAGTTTACCCGCCCTCGGCTTCCCTTGACGCCATCGGGCTTTCCCGCACGATACGCAAAATGAAGCCCCCGGTCATCCGCATCCGCGACCTGCGTCATGCCTACGGGCAGGGCGAGAGCCGCATGGAAGTGCTGCGGGGGATTTCCGGGGAGTTCGCCAGCGGCGAAATCACCCTGCTAATGGGGCCTTCCGGGGCGGGTAAGACGACCTTGCTGAAGCTCATCGCCGGGTTGCGGACGATCCAGCACGGCGAAGTGGAGATCGCGGGCGTCGACGTGGTCCGCGCCAGCCAGAAGGCACTCGTGGCACTGCGGCGGCGCATCGGTTTCATTTTTCAGAGTCACCACCTGATCGCCTCGCTGAACCTCGAGCAGAACGTAATGATGCCGCTGAGCTTCATGCCGGGCGAAAATGGGCGCAGCGCTCGCAAGAAAGCCCGGGCGATGCTCGAGCACGTTGGCCTCGCCGGTCATGAGTTCAAGCGCCCTTCAGAGCTTTCCGGCGGAATGAAACAACGGGCGGCGGTGGCCCGCGCGCTGATTCACGAGCCGGAGCTCATCCTTGCCGACGAGCCAACCGCCTCCCTCGACGGCGCCACCGGCCAGAGTGTCGTCAGCCTGCTCGCCCAACTCGCCCGCGAGCAGGGCACGTCGATCATCATGGTGACCCACGATCCCCGCATCACCGACATCGCCGACACCATATACCACATCGAAGACGGCGAAATGAGCCCGCAGCCCTCCGAAGCCGAACGCGGCATGCTCGCCGAATACCAAACGCCGGTCCCGTTTGGAAGGGATTAGTCGCCGCTTCGGGGAGCCGCTACCCCAGGCCTCCCGAGACAGCGCGATCGCCGGAGCGGTCCAGGCGTCGGTCGAGGTCGTAGGCGGCGCTAATCATGCTGAGGTGGGTGAAGGCCTGGGGCACGTTGCCGAGAAATTCCCCGCGACGTCCAATCTGCTCGCTGAAGAGGCCGAGGCTGTTGCTGTAGCCGAGCATTTTCTCGAAGAGGTACCGGGCTTTGGGCAGGTCGCCACTGCGGGAAACGCACTCAATAAACCAGAATGAGCAGATTGAAAAAGTGCCCTCGCGGCCCGTCAGTTCGTCGCTAAAGGCCTCGCCAACGTGGTAGCGGTATACGAGGCTGTCCTCGGCGAGGTCGTTTTCGATAGCGCGCAGGGTCGAGAGCCAGCGGGGGTCGGTCGGGCTGATAATGCGCACCAGCGGCATAATCAGGGTGGCGGCATCCAATGCCTCGGAGCCTTTGCTCTGGGTAAAGGCCTGTCGCGTTGAACTCCAAAATTCGGCAAAAAGGGTTTCGTAAATCAGGTCGCGCTGTTCGATCCAGTGATTGAGCGGAGCCGGGAGACCGCGTTTGCGCGCGAGCCGGATGCCGCGGTCGAGTGCCACCCAGGCCATCACGCGGGAAAAAAGGAACTCGCGGTCGCCACCGCGAACCTCCCAGATGCCGGCATCGGGCTCGCGCCAGATACGGCAAACGAGGTCGAGCAAGTTGCGCAGCGCCTTCCAGAAGTCGTAGCTGACCGGCTCGCCCCATTTGTCGTAAAGATACACCGCGTCGATCAGTTCGCCGTAGATGTCGAGCTGGCGCTGGCCGTGGTTGGTCGAGCCGACCCGGATCGGGCGGCTGTGGCGATAGCCTTCGAGGTGGTCGAGGTGGATTTCCCCATCGATACGCTGGCCGTCGATGCGGTACATGATCTCGAGCTCCTGCTTGTCGGGAAGTTCGCGGATGCGATCCTCGATCCAGCCCATGAAGGCAGCTGCCTCGCCGGTGTAGCCCAGCCGCATCAGCGCGTAGATGGTGAAGGCGGCATCGCGCAGCCAGGTGTAGCGGTAGTCCCAATTGCGCTCACCGCCAATCTCGTTGGGAAAGCCAAAGCAGGGTGCGGCGATGATCGAGCCGTACTCGCGCGAGGTCAGCAGCTTCAGCGCGAGCGCGCTGCGGTGAACGGCCTCGCGCCAGCGGCCCGTGTACCGCGCTCGGGCAATCCAGCGGCGCCAGTAGTTGCTCGTCTCCTTAAAGACCTGCGTGGAGAAATGTTCGCCGCAGCAGGCGGACTCGGCGTTCGCCTCTTCCATGAAGAAGGCGGCCGCCTCGCCTGCCCGCAGGCGGAAGCGCGCGGTCGCATCACCGTCGCCGGAAATGTCAAGGTCCACCTCGGCGGAGAAGCGCAGCGTCAGGCGGTCTTCCCCTTGGGAGATGAAAATTAGCTCGCGGGGGCCCCGACGCTCCACACGGTGGGTCGAGCGGGCATAGTTGAACCGCGGCTGAAACAGTAGCTCGAAATTGACCTCTCCCCGCACGCATTTGGCGCGGCGGACGAGCGCTTGCGGCGTGTCGGGCGATGCTGAAAGGCGCAGAAAGCTCGACACTTCGGCCACGCCGGCGTCGGCGAGGAACCGCGTCAGCAAAATGTTGGTGTCGGGCAGATAAAGGCGTTTTTCGAAGGCGTCGGGCAAGTCCGGACGAAGTCGATAGCGGCCGCCTTTTTCCGCGTCCACCGTTGCGCAGAAGATCGACGGCGAGTCGAACTTCGGAAAGCACATGAAGTCGAGGGACCCACCCGGGCCGATCAACGCCGCTGTCCGCAAATCGCCGATTAAGCCGTAGTCCT
>JBHJGW010000103.1:0-6044 GCA_050331415.1 Opitutales bacterium
GCCGGACACGAGGCTAAGCAGCGTGGCAAAGATGAGCGTCGCCGAGCGAAGGCAGACGACCAGCGTGACGCCCACCAGAACCAGCGCCAGCAGGCCGGCTGTGGCGGTGCCGTCCATCGCAGCCTTCAATTCCTCATAGCCCAGCACCTCCTCGCCGGTGAAGCGGATTTGTACCGGAAAATCCATTGCAGCCACCGTCTCGGCTGCGAGAGCCCGGGCGCGCTCGATGCTAGTGGCGCCCCGGAGGGGACGCTGGTAATCGGGCTTCGCCCGCGCAAAGACGAGCTGCCGCGGAGGGCCACTGTCAGCGTTGGCTGCGAGCGCCCTCTGCCAGGAAAGCCTTGCCGGACTACCGGCAAGGGCCATTGCGATCGTCTCGTCGAGCTCTTCGAGGAACGGTTGCAGGTCATGCTTCAATGCGGGATCGCCGCCTTCAACGATCGCCGCCAGGCGTGCAAAAAGGCCGTGCGGACTGGAGTCGCGCACGAGCGCTGCCAGAAGCGGCTGTGCCGCAGCGAGCCGGTCGACGGTTACCCGAAGCTGTTCTTCCGATTGGAACAGGAGACCCTGGCGGGCAAAATACTCGCCCGCTCCGGGCCGATGTACAGCGTCGAGCTCGGGCGAGGCCGCGAAGCGGCCGGCAAGGTCGTCGGCGACCGCCATGGCGACCTCCGGCACGTCAGCATCAACGACAGCGATGATCTGATGGTCGAGCTGCGGGAATGCAGCGCGCAACGCTTCGCGGTTTTGTCGGAAGTCGAGATCGTCGCGAAAAAGGTCCCGCGTGTTGGCGTTGAAGGCCAGCGCGCCCGGCAGGTAGAGCCCTGCCAGCACGGTAAGCAGCAGTACCATGCCTAGCGCCGGGATGGCTCCGCGTTCGAGCAAAGCCGAAGCCTTCGCGGCCAACCGTTCACTCCCGGCGCTCATGGCGAGTCTTCGCTGCTCTCGGGGAGGTCAAGGTCGAGGCCCTCGAGGTCGATGGAGAGGTCCTCTTCCTCGACTTCCGGGACTTCACCATCGCGGATCAGGAATTGGCGTCGCTGGTACAAGGCCTCGCGAATGAAAAGGTAAGGATCGATGGCGGCGTCCTTGGCGCGCCGCAACTTCGGGTCGGCCTCGGCGCGCTCCTGCAACATGAACAGGATGGCCTGAGGGAAATAGATGACGCTGACGCCTGCGGCCTTCAACTGCATGCGGTTAGCGGCTCCCTGAACGAATCGCGAGGGTGCGTTGCGCAGCGTGTCTGGGCCGAATAGCGGCAGCACAACGTACGGCCCGGCGGGCATACCCCAGACGGCGAGCGTTTGCCCGAAGTCCTCCGGGTCACTTTCATAACCTTCAGCCTTTGCCACAGGTAGCAGACCCCCGACGCCGAAAACGGTGTTCAGAGCGAAACTCTGAACATCGTTGCTCAAGCCGTCGAAGTCCCCCTGCAGAACCTGGTAAAGGGCGTTGAGGGGAAGGCGCAGGTTGTTGCCGAAATGAGAGATACTGCGACGCCCCAGTTCCGGCGTGACCGTAACGTAGGCCTCTGTAACCGGGGCGACCACGTAGGTATCGATCTTCTCGTTTGCACGAAAGATGAAGCGGTTGACCGGCTCGATGGGATCGTAAACGCCGACTGGGGGTGCCTCTTCATCCGCATCCCCGGGGGGAGGCGCCGAAGCGCAACCCGCGACCAGAAGCGGGCCGAGCACTCCCAGCGCCGGGAGGATGCGGACACAAAACTGGCCCGCTTTAGGGCGAATCGCCATCCGTTACCCGTCGGCCGTCCGTTCGCCGGCGTTAGACGGGATGCCGCCCAAGCCTTCGATTTTCGCGTCCAACGCGGCGATCAGGGCATCGAAGCCCTGATCCCGCAGCAGGCTGCTGTATTCGGCACGCTTGATCGCCAGATCGCTGACACCGTCAGCGATGGTGTTGATGATGTGCCATTGGCCGGCAATGTCTGCGAGCACATAGCGAAACGATACCGTGTCGCCCTCGGGCTGCACCAGCTCGCTCTCGACAAGCCGCTGGCCGCGTTTCAATTCCTGAACACCCGTGACTTGAAAGTGCTGGCCCGAATAGCTTTTGAAATTCGCGGCGAAATTGGCAGTGGCGAGGTGCCGAAAGCGTTCGGTGAAACGCTTCTGCTGCTCGGGGGACAAATCACCCCACGCAGTGCCTAGGATCAGGCGGGCGATCACGTCGAGAGCGTAAGCATCGCAGACCACGGGCGCCAGTTCGCGGTAGCGCTCAGCGTAGCGTGTTTGCCCCTCCATCTGCATTGCGGCGACGAGGGCGGACTGGAGCTCCTCAACCGTCTGCCGGGCAGGGTCAGAGTCCGCCGGCCCGTCGGTCTGCGCGTATACGGCGGCGAACGGGGCACCCAACGCAAGGAGCCCCAGAAACAGGGTTTTGATAGAAAAAGACTGCATAATGCGGACAAAAGGCTGGACGGGGGAAGGAGTCAATCCGGACACGGAAACGCTGCACTCACGCGGGACGAACTCGCGCTCGGCTAACTACATCAGACCGGAAAGGCGACTTGAGGTTTCGAAGAGAGCGCCCGGAAAACGTCACGTCTTGTGCTGCACTTCCTCCCCGGCTTCCAGAGCCGGAAACGGCGGGAAGCAGCGCAAAGGCTCCGCCTGCGGCGTCAGGAGCCGCTCACCACGTGAGCCGCTGCAGGCCTTTGACGTGGTCTAAAGCACGATTCTGGGACACCAGAGTGAGCCCGTGCTGCAGTGCCAGTGCAACAAGCCAGTAGTCGTTTTCCGTAAGCGCGCTCGCTCTGCTATGGTGCTCGCGGCGCAAGATCGCAAACCGGCGTGCGGTCTCGGAGTCGGCGGCGAGAAAGGTATCCGGCGTGGCGATCTGCCCAAGCCAGCTCTCGTATTCATCGCGATTCGGGCTGAGGTGGATCGCGCAACGGAATTCACCTAAAACGCCCGCCGGCACGCGGATGGTGCGCACGGGCCGGATCGCCGGGAGGATGCGCGGAGCACCATCGGCAATCGCCAGCAACGCCCCGGTATCGAGAATGGCTTCCATGCGCGGCTAGAGCGATCCCCGGCTGCGGAATTCGCGCTCCGTCCAGTCACGGATTTGGTGGGTCTCAGAATGCAGGTGGGAGAGCCCGGCGTAGGCGCGCAACCACGGGCGACCCGTGGCATCGGCGAACAGGCCATCGAGGCGCTGTTCCAAAGCCTCCTTCATCAGGTCGGGCAGGGTCTTCTCCTCCCGCTTGGCTGAATTTTTCGCCCTCCGGTAGAGATCGTCTGGCAGCTCGACTATCACGCGCATGAGCGGCAGCGTGAGGTTCGCCGCAGGCGATGTCAGGCGGATTCTGCCCGGGTTGATACCCCGGAGCTTTGCCTCGGGGAAAACGGTAACGGCGCGAAACAGGGTTGCCGCCCCCGGTCAGACACGTCCATCGTATCCGCCGTTGCAAGGGGCCAGACAGGTTCGGCCCGAGAAACGCCTATCCGATGCTGTGGACTGACCTGCCGTTGACCGTAATGGATTTTGAGGGCTGCGCGCGAACGGGCGTGGTGGAATTCGGCGTGGTCAAGCTCTATGGCGGGCGGATCGTGGACACTCATACGCGGCTTTGCCGACCCCGCGCGCCGATTGATCCTGCGGAGGCGCGTTTGCATGGCATCCGGCAGGGCGAGGCGGCGGATTTTGCGCCCTTCGAGGCCGAGTGGGAGCGCTTCGCGCAGGCCCGGCGCGAGGGCCTCTTTGTGGCCCATCATGCGTGTGTGGAATCTGGTCTCTTGCGGAAAAACTGGCCCTATCCGCCCCTGTCGCCAGGCTTTGGGATCGTTCCAGACGCCGCCGACTGGGGGCCGTGGCTCGACACTCGACGCATCTGCGAAGCCGCATGGCCGGGCCTCGAGAGCTACGGCCTCGGCGCGCTGCTGGCAGCGCTCCAGTTGGAAGACCCGCTGCAAAGCCTCGCAGAAACCTTCTGCCCCGAAACACGTCGCAAGGCCCATTGCGCGCTGTACGACGCCCTGGCCAGCGCATTGCTGTTGCTCACGCTGGGTCGCGCCGACGGGTTCGCAGACATGCCCCTGGCATGGCTGATCGACATCAGCGTTGCTTCACCCTCGCACCAACAGCCAGAACTTTTCTAGAAGTCCCGCGAGAACCGGAACGCAGGATGGCTGGCGGAACCACGATGGCAAAAAATGCTGGAAAGCGACCTTTTTTGGCGTTGAAACAATTCGGAAGTAGTCCAACTCGAAAATTGTAAGTTAGACGAGATTAGGGATTTACAGTATTTGATATGGAGCATGGCACGTTTCGCGTTAAACAGGTGGCGATGAAACGCCCTTTTCCTCTCCCGACCGTCTCACTGATTCCCGGCCTTCTCCTGCTGGCTGGCTGTGCATCGACGTATATTCGACCCACTGACGCCGATGCTGACTACGAACGCCTCGGAACCGTCACCCGCCTCAAAGCAGCTCACCCGACGCGCCCGGGCGGCTGGCAGGCTGCCGCTCCGGGATCCTCCTTCCTGCTGGAGCTACCGGCGCGGTTCGGCGTAGCGCGCTTGAGCGGCGGAGAGGTCAGTGAAGTCCCGCTGGCCGAGGCGATGGTTTGGGAAGCTGCCCGTGAGCGAACGGGCGGTCGCTACGGGGAATTCTTCCCCCTGAACCGCCTCGTCGTGAGCACGCTGGGAACGCCCCTCGACGTGCCCCAGGGCGCCACCCCGGAAGAAATGACGATCGACGCTATCCGCCGGAGCGCCCTGCGGCAGGAGCTCGATGCCGTTATCGTTTACGAAGTCCGGTCTCGCCTCGACGAAGCCACCATCGATCAGTTGGGGCGAGACGAGCACCGACTCTTCATGGCTGCAACCGCCGATGCGCTGCTGCTGGACGTCCGGCAAGCAACCGTCCATGCCACTGCTTCCGCTCAGGCCGAGCTCGAGGCCAGCGTGCATCGGAGCGGCCGCCAAGCGGCGATCAGAGACCTTGCCGCCAAGACGGAAGCCCGAGCGGTGCGCCGCCTGGTCGGCGAACTGGAGGCGTTTTTCCGAACACAGAGCAATCCCCGCTGAGGGCTGGAGAAGATGGGCTAAGCCTGTTCAGTGATTACGTTTTGCTCAAAGGTTGCAGGGGCCAGGCCTTTACGTCCAAAGCGCGGGAGAAAAGTGCCGAAGCGGGCGGACCCTCGGCTCCAAAGGGCGGCGTCGCTGTATTTGCGTCGAGCGCCACCTCTACCGCTTCGAGCGGCCAGGCTTGATGGGCGATGCGGCCGCGAAACAATCGCCCGCGGGCATCTGCACTGTAGAGAAAATAGCGCTCGGTCAGAAAGTGCTCCAGCGATCCGACTGGAGCGGGGATATGTATGCCCGACGGTCGATAGCGCACATGCGCCTGCCGCTCCGGGTGGTCGAGCCG
Source organism: Opitutales bacterium (assembly GCA_050331415.1). Taxonomy (GTDB): domain Bacteria; phylum Verrucomicrobiota; class Verrucomicrobiia; order Opitutales; family Cerasicoccaceae; genus DAIQNO01. The sequence continues at coordinate 5,397 of JBHJGW010000103.1, forward strand.
GTAGTCGATCGTCCCATCCGCCAGGCGCTGGCAGCCTACCTTCGCCTTGAAGTAGGGCAGGTGGAAAAGCGTGCGGGCAACCCAGACCGGCAGCGCGTGGGACACGTCGAGACTGAAGAACCAGACGCCGTGAGCGTCTTCCCGCCGAACGTACGTCCGCACGTTGATCTCTGGAAACGCCCCAAGCCAGGGGAGATACGGCAACGCCCGCGGCGCAATGCGCATGTCGAAGGGCACCAGCCCGATCCAGGCGGATCCGTCGAAGGTATCGAGGACGAGGCCCTCGGGAAGACGCGCCTCGAGAGCCTCGGGCTCCAAGCGCCAGTGCAAAAAGAGCAGGTCGAGCCACCGCATCCGCAACGCATGAGTTCCCATCAACGCGAAAATTTGCCACTCGGTGACGGATTGTCAAAGGCCCCAAGCCAGCTCTGCAAGACGCCCGTACTCGCCGGACCCCGGCGCCGCAGCAGTCACGTGGCCGATTCGCCCAGGTGCGTGGGCGAAGACAAGGCATCGTTGGCACGGTTAAAGCGTAGTCCCAAAACCGCAGGCCGTGAGGGCACCATAGGTAATGTCAGCAGGACGGTCGACCAGGGTCGGAAAACCGGCCCGTCACCAGCGAGAAAGCCACTTCGGCGAAGGGCACGG
>JBHJGW010000104.1:0-2381 GCA_050331415.1 Opitutales bacterium
GGCAGCACCATCAGCCAGCCCGTCAGCAGACCGAGCTGCTGACTGCTGAAGAAGCCGCTCTGCACCGACATGATCCACTCCACGAGCCACTCCACACTGAAGTAGAGCACCAGGCTCGCCCCGGCGATCATCCCCAGGTCGAAAATAATCAGGGGCGACCACGACGAGCCCTGCCGAACGTTGTCCTTGAGCACCTCAAATACGTGAAAAGCCTGCCAGAAGAGGAACAGGCCAATCAGCGTCCAACCGTCGCCCATGTCGTAGTTGCCGTCGCGCCCAAGAGCCCATGAGATGCCGGTGAAGAAGAGCATCGCCAGCATCGTGAAGACCAGCGAAAGGCGGTGGAGCCGCACCTGAGTATCCGCTTTGCCGCCCCCACTTGCCAATTTTACAGGCGCCTTCGTCTTGCTGGTCGCCTTGGACGTCTTGCGCGTGCCCAGGGCCAGCGGCCAGATGATGCCGCAAAGGCCCACGATCAACGTGATGTTGGTGGCGTTGTTGACCACGCAGTTGATCAGCACTTCTCCGCCAGGGCCGCCGTTGCGCAGGATCACGTAAACGAAGAGCAAGTTGCCCAACCCGGAAAAGTAGGGCATGAAGAGCGTCCCGAGGATGGTCCCTTCGACGCCCCGGGCGCTGATCGCCTCGAGACGCCAGATGATGACCATTGACGACGCCAGAAAGAAAAAGACGTCGATCAGCGGGTCCCAGGCACTGCCAGTGTGGCTGAGTTCGCGGAGCTGTTCGATGGCGCTGGAGGAATTCACGAGCGACGGGCGCTCATCGGTAATCCAGGTGCCTCCACCGGGGGAAGCCTAAAGCTTGGAAAGCTGCCTGCCATCATCCTTTCGGTACGCCTGCGCGTATACCATCTTGCCGGAGAGGTCGGTGAATTCGTCGAAATGATTTTGGATGCAGAGCAAGGCAGCGCGGGTGACCGCTGGGCCCGTAGGCCCCCCGCGTCGTCGCGAACGCCGCTCTGCGCCAAAAGCATTTGAAGCCGCCACACGGCTTCAAATTCACGATCTATTCGGTAAGGTGGTATTAGTCCCGTCCGGGTTCTCTGAAAGCGGCCAGGCCGCCTTATGCGTTGCCGTTCGCCTGACGCGCCGCCCGCTGGCGGCAATGCGCTACGATGGCGCCGCCAATGCCTGCGGCTACCGTGGGCATCAGATAACCGAAAAACCACCACGGCGGAATCTGTGTCATCACAAAGCCCAGCCAGGCCAGCGCGCAGCCAACCCCGGCCAGCCGACGGTACTGAAAGACCCATCCCGCACCGAAGCCCGCGAGCAGGCTGCCCCAGAGCAAGAGAATAAAGGGAAGGTCGTCGACCTGCGGTTTTTCCATAAAAAAGCCTTCCTGAAGGGTGGGATCAGTGGCCGCATTGTCAACCAGCCGTCCGGAGAGCCGTAAGCTTAAGCGATGCCAGCGAGGTCGATCGCTCTCAGGCTCAGGTTTCCGCGGTGCTGCTTTCCTTTCCTGGACGGTTTGAGTCAGGGAAGATCTGCTCGCAGCAACGCCCGCGTCTAGGATTCCGGAACGATGGCGACCCCCAGCATCCTTTTCATCACTGCGGACGAGATGCGCGCCGATGCAACCGGTTTTGGCGGCAATCCTGATTGCCGTACGCCCCATCTCGACACCCTGGCGGCTGGCGGGGTATGTTTTCGCCGGCATTTCGCGGTTTTTCCCAAGTGCGTGCCGAGCCGCATCAGCATGCTGACCGGTCGCTATACTCACACTGGCGGACAGCGAACGGTGATGGGCCCGGATCACCTGCCGAAAGGTTCGCCAAATCTGGTCAGCCATCTGCGTCAGAATGGCGGTTACGAAACGGCCGTTTTCGGCCTCAACCACGTTTGGGACAACGAGTGGTTTTACGATTTCGGCAAGGCGGATTCCGTCGTCGACTACCACTCGTTCGCGACTCCCGAACTCGACGCGATGGCAAAGCAGGCGCGTCCGTACCCCGTGCGCAATCCCAACGGCCCGCACCCGATCCCTGAGCTCCAGTTCATCGGCGAGGTCGGCTGCGTCGAAGGGGAAAAGGCCGGATTTTTCGACGAAAACCGCACCGACAACGCATTGCACTACCTGCGCAAGCTGCGCGACCCGGCCAAACCCTTCTATCTGCAGCTCAACCTCAGCCTGCCGCATCCCGACTACAAGATTCACGAGCCGTACTACTCGATGTACGATCGCGAATCGCTGACCCCGTACCCCCTACGATTTGCCGCATAACGCGCCGCTTCCCCTTCGCGCGCAGCGTGAGCACCGACTTGGCAAGGACGTGCCAGAGGCGTGGCTACGCGAAATTCAGGCGATCTACTACGGCATGTGTACGTTTATCGATGACGAGATCGGGCGGCTATTAGCCT
>JBHJGW010000105.1:0-3007 GCA_050331415.1 Opitutales bacterium
CGACCGCTTCGGCCCCCCACCCGAACCTCTCGAAGCCCTCATCACGCTGACGAAAATCAGAACCCAAGCCGAACACGCCGGCCTCACCGAAGTCACCACCCAAGCCGACAAGCTAAAATGCCAACGCAAAGACGGCAGCTATGTCCAAGTAGCCGGTCGCTTTCCCCGCTTGCAACGCAAACAACCCATGACCAAGCTGAGGGAAGTGCTTGGCTTTCTCGCACGGGTGTGAGAAAAATCGGGAGGGGTTTTTAATGGAAACGACAATTTCAACTATTGAGGAACTTCTTGGCACCGTCGAGAGCACGCTCAATGCCTGGCAGGTAACGGCCGCAGACGTTTGGTATCGAGGAGTAGCGAGCAGGAATTATGATCTTGTCCCAGGGACGGTCTGGAGGGGTGCCATGGATTTGGAGATCGACCTTATTTGCGACTTTCTCCGGTCCTATGAGCATATCCTTGGGCAAGAGGTATCCGACCCTTGGAAGCTTTACGCACTGATGCAGCACTATGGTCTGCCCACCAGACTGCTCGATTGGACCTCGTCGCCGCTTGTAGCCCTTTATTTCGCGATGGAGGAAGAGTTGCAAGACTGCAATAATCATAGGGTCGTCTGGATGTTCGATCCAGCACGCATGAATAGAAACCTTTACGATACGGCCGAGGTTTTCGATTCAAGACAAAATTATGTAAAAGAGCATCTTCCCGTATGCCTCAGAAGCGATAATTCCCATGAGATATCTGTTTCTCCAGCTGCCTTGGCGATACCACTCGATAGACATAACAAGCGAATCGCAGCCCAGAAAGGATATTTTACTGTCCATGGGGAACAGAATCTTCCGATCTGGAAATATTCTGACAGACTGCAGAAGATTATTATAGAAGAGAAGAATCGAGATTATTTCAGGAACGCTCTGTTCGTGATGGGGTTCAAGGAAGATGATATTTTTAAAGACCTGAACTCGCTCTCTAAACGGATTACTAGAGAATGGTCTTCAAACTTCCGTCCCTAACTTGCTGCTCTGTCTATTTCTAATCAAGCGGGCCTTTGAGGGTTGAAACTGAACAGGAGGAGGACGGTCGCTGGCTGGCGGAGGTCGGCGATCTGCCGGGCGTGCTGGCCTACGCGGCCACGCGCACAGATGCTATCAACCGCGCCGAAGCGCTCGCCCTGCGGGTGATCGCCGACCGCCTCGACCACGGCGAAGCGGTGCCGGCGCTGACGCGCGTGTTCTCCGTCGCATGAGCCAGTGGGGTTCGGCGAAAGCGCGGAAGGTCTTGCAGGCATTGATGCGGATCGGCTGGCAGGTCAAGCGCGAGGCTCCGGGCTCGCACACCGTGCTGGAGGGTGAAGGTTGGCTCGAGACTACATACGCGGGTCAATTTACTCTCTAGGGTGAAAGGCGAAGGTGCACCCAGCCCCGAACGATCGAAAAGGCGGCCGCGAGGCTTTCGTCGTTCTGCTGTGCGAGGCTCTTTCCTGATCTTATCGTGGGCGCTTTGAATTCGTGTGGACCTTCCGCGCTAAATCGGGGTCGTACGGCAAACAGCTCGCGTTCGTCAGGCCATTGGTCAGGTGGGTTTCGCCGCTTGACCCCGGTTTGTCGAGCATGGACACTACTGGCACCTTGCCAAATCGCTCGTATTGGCCACTCCTTTTTGCCGTATGCTCAAGTTAATTTCCGCAGGTTTATCCGTTTTCGCCGCCACCGGCCTGCTCTTGGGGCAGTACCAAGATCCGACGTCGCAGCCGGTCAACCAGATCGCGGCGCAGGTTGAGGACGAGATCATCACCTGGAACGACATCAACGAAAAGCTTCAGCCGCTCCTTCCGCAGATTCAGGCGGAGTCGTACACCATGCGCGATTTCGTGCAGCGGCAGCAGCTGGAGGCGCGAAAGATCCTCAACAACGAGATCAACCGCATCCTGATTGTCCACGATTTCCGGGAGCAGGGCATGCAGATCCCGGCGGATTACCTTGAAAACGCTTTCGACGACTTTCTGGCGCGCAATTTCAACAACGACCGGGCGGAGTACCTGGAGCATCTGGATGACCGCGGCATCAACGAGTTACAATTCCGGGAGGAGCTGAAGGAGCAATTGATTGTCGATTACATGCGCAACCGCAATCAGGGGCCGCTTAGCGCGGTCAGCCCGCAGCAGGTGCAAGCCTATTACGAGGCCGAGGAAAACCAGAGCCGCTTTTATGAGGAAGAGCGCGTCAAGCTGCGGATGATCACGCTCAAGGCGGGGGCCGGGGAAACCGTCGATGAGGTCGTCGATGAGGCCACAAGGCTGGTCCGGCGTTTGCGCGAGGGCCGCGATTTTGCCGCCATGGCGGAACAGTTCAGCGAGGACGAGCGGGCAGACGAAGGCGGTGACTGGGGCGAGATCGAGCGGGGACGCCTTCGCGAGGAAATCACCCAAGCAGCCTTCTCAATTGAGCGCGGGCAAGTCAGCGATCCCCTGGTGGTCAACGAGTCCGTGTATATTCTGAAGGTCGAGGACAAGATGGCGGCCGGCGTCCAGGACCTTTCCAAAGTTCGCGGCGAGATCGAGCAGGCGATCGCCACCAAATTGGCTCGGGAGGCGACCGCGAGGTGGATCGAGCGTCTGCGCGACCAGTATTACTGGCACATTTATTCCGAGTCGATGCCGGCGACCTATGCCGAGTCGCAGGACAAGGGAACTGTCGAAATGGACATGGGCAAACCCCAGGAAGACAACGGGATCGAGGCAGCCGCCAACTGAGCTCCACGCGACCAAGCGTGCCCGCCCAGATGCGTCTCCTTCTTTTGGGCTTTGTCCAATGCGGCCTGACTCGGGTTGCCAAGGCTATGGTTTGGGCCAAACCAACTCGCAAGTAGTGGCCGCAGGTGACCTAATGGGTCAACTTTGGAAGGACGGTTTCGCGAAGCCAGGTGGTTACGGCGAGTGTCATTTCGGGAGTCCGTTCGGTAAAGGTGTGGCCGTCTTCCGGGACGGAGATAAACTTGGCCTGAGGGC
>JBHJGW010000106.1:0-47840 GCA_050331415.1 Opitutales bacterium
GTATACTCTATGGCCATCGCGTGAGCGCAAAGCCCAACGGGGATGAGACATGCTCCAAAACGAATGTCTTTCATTACCTCGATTAAATGCAGATGAATTGCGTTATTCCAAGCCAAATCGGACAAAGCTGATCTCCGCGCCGGTTACAGGAAGCACCAATTTCCGGCGCATGACCCGTCCAAGGGCATTCCCCTGGTCCGCTCCGAGCTCATTCAGCTGCAGCGGATTCCCCTCTTCCCGAGCGGTGCCTTTCTGGAATGTACCCAATTCTGTCCCGAGGAACGCGCTAAGCTCCAGTGCCGTGGCAAAGTCGTCCTTGTAAGTATCTCGCAAATACGCAAGCTCCCACTGGCCATTAGAGTCTTGTTCCGGCCGGGGGAGACGCCAGGCATCTCGCACGCCAGGGTCGAAGCCGTGCCAAAAAAGCTGATACTCGACGCCATTGGGGACGCCGTCATTGTCGCCGTCGGCCATCGGGTCGCTCAGATGGTCCTCGACCAAGCCATGAGTCCGCTCAAAACTGCCGGCCCATGCCTCGTACCCGTAGTCAAAGCCCATTCCGACAAGCACCGTCAGGGCAAACGGCTCGCCCTCAATCAAAGCACCATCCTCGATGTCCTCCGCGCTCGGACTGATTTGCACGCGGTAAATTCCGGCCTCATCGAAAGCAAGGAAGGTTACCTCGGCAGTCTCCGCTATGATATCAACATTCCCCGGCCCGACAATTTCAGCGACCCGCAACACGGGGCGGGTCAACTCAGGAGGAAGTCCGTTTGCCCTCTCTGCACTGTAACCTACCCGCTCAGAGGCGGGTGCCGGACCAGCGGTGGGTTTCAGCCGGACCGCGTGGACATACGATTGGCCGCCCTCGGAGATCGTGCCGGCGGTTACCCCTGCCCGCTCAACGGTGAAAGCGACGCCCGACTCCCCCCAGATAAGGGCAGGCTCGCGGTCGCGCGCGATGCCAGGCGCGACGGTAACCTCGCTGCCAAGGTCAGCGGGATAGGGAACCACGAAGTGAAACGTGGCTTCACTATCGGTCAGCGTACCTCCCTGGCTCGGCATCAGTTTACTCAGGGCTCTCAGAGTTACACAATACTCCCCGGGCCGGGTCATACCCCAATTGTAATGCTCGTGCTGGGCTATGGGCACGGGCTCGAGGCGGTTGGTCACCCCGGGCGCCGAGAAGGTTGCGAAGTGGACCTGCGGCGTGCCAAAAGAGCTGTTGGTCCACATTGCAAACTCGCCTCCAGCGTCGGGGCCAGAGCCAGTCACCGACTCAAGCTCCAGCGCAATGTTTCCCGGGCTCCCGTCAAACGCGAAAAACGTCCCACCGACTGAAGTCTGAAAAATCCCAGGATCAGCGATGGTGCGCAGGCCCAGCCAAAGCGCTCCGTCCTTCCGGTTTCGCGGCAATCGCCACAGCGCCCCCGAGGGAAAGCCAGCGTTCCGCAATTCCGAGGTAGCGGTTTCCTGCGTCGGCGGTGTGGCAATCAACCGTGTGTTGGCTGGATCGAGCCGCGTCAGCCCTTCCCGGTCCACAAAGTCGGAATCCTCATCGTAAGAAATAGAGAATTCCCAGCCCTCATCCGGGTCCTCCGAGCCCGCGGTGTAATCGATGTGCACCTCGAAATGGCCCAGGAGCAGGTCGAGCGGCTGAGCGCTCGCAACCGAAACAGCCAGAAAACCAAGGCAAAGACAGGTCCATGCTTGCATCCCGTTCAGCTTTTCTTTTTGCCATCTTTTTGCAATAAAAGAATGCTTGTGCCGTCCCGTTTGAACGCCCTAGCCGCCCTTAGTGCCACCTTGGCGAGCATCTGTGTTGCCCAGCAGGCACTGCCAAACCTTTCTAATCATAGTGATTCCACACCTCAAGCGACACTTGAAGATGTCGTTATGGAGGCCGCACCGTTCGCGCTGAGTGATGAGTATGCGATTGTGGCCGTCGACATTGTTAATGAAACCGAACTGCAACGGCTGGCTGCAGCCAGCCTTGGCGAAACCCTGGGATGGCAGGCGGGGGTCAGCTCCAGTTATTTCGGCCCGGCAGCCAGCCGCCCCGTGATCCGAGGCCTTGAAGGCGTCCGCTTGCGTACGCTGCAAGATGGCATCGGCACGCTGGACGTGAGCGATGTCAGCCCCGATCACGGCGTGGCGCTCGAGCCGCTGCTCGTGCAAAAGATCGACATTCACCGCGGCCCGAGCGCCCTGCTTTTCGGTAATGCGGCGATTGGCGGGGCGGTAAACGCCCAATCGCGCCTCTTGCTTGAAGAGCCTCCCAAAGCCGTTTGGACCGGGGAAATCGAGACCGCCTACGACACGGCGAGCGAGGGCCGTCACCTGGCGGGGTATGGGCACCTGTCTTTGCCACTCGATGTGACCTTGACCTTTGCTGGAGCCACACGCGAGAGCGAGGACTACGAAATCCCCGGCCGCGCCCGCACCGAGCTTTACCAGAGGAGTTTCGATGACGAGCTACCGCCTTTGGTCCGCGATCCAGAAACAAACCAACTTGTGCCGATTCCGAATCCGGAAGGCGAGCTCCCCAACAGTTTTCACCAGGGAAGCACAGCCAGCGGCGCCGTGAACTGGCTGCCGACCGACCACCGCTTGCGGGCCGGTTTCGCGTTCACCAGCCATCACTCGACCTACGGCATCCCGTACCAGTACTCCGGCGGCCCCAACGACCCGTTTGGCTTCGACTCTCTGGAACTCCAACAGACCCGCTATGATACGGAGATGGCTGTCGAACCAGGTGCCCCCTGGTTGCGTGAAATCCGCTTCCGGCTCGGCTACGCTGACTACAAACACCAGGAACGTTTCGACGGTCAGGGCCCAAACGCGGATCTGGACTTTTCTAACACCGAGTTCGAACAGCTCGCCCTCGAAGCGCGGGTGGATCTCTACCACGAACCTTTTTCCTGGTGGCGGGGCGTGGCGGGAGTCAATGGACGCCGGCGAGACCTCGAAACGAGCCGCTTGGTTTTCCCGCCCAACGAGAGTACGCGGGTTTTCGCACCGTTCGCCACGAAGAACCTCGGCTTCTATATCGTGGAGACGCTGACCGTTGGCGGCTTCACCCTGCAGGGAGGGGCTCGCTATGAGACACAGACCATCCTCAATGAAGCGATCGAGGAGCCAGCTTCGTACCAAAACACCGGCGGTGAGAGCTACAGCGCCGCCGCCAGTCTCACCTGGCGCCGCTATGCGGTTGGCCCATTGGATGAGCTGGCGGTCACACCGGCGATTTCCTACTCCGAGCGCCTGCCCACGGCGATCGAGCGTTTCGCATTCTGGCCAAACGCCGCCATTCAACGCTTCCTCATCGGCGGGGATTTTGTTGAAGATCCCGCTGACCGCCTGACAAATGAAAGCGCCGTTGGCCTCGAGATCGGGATCGAAGCACGGCGCAACCCTCTGGCACTGCGGATCAACGGCTTCCGATACGACTACGACAACTTCATATTCATTCAGGATCTGCGCGGCATCGGCAACCTCGCTCAATTCGTCGGGCGGGAGGCCTCCTTTTACGGATTCGAGGGAGAGCTCAGCTGGCTGCTGCAGCCGACGGGCGGCAGCACACTGACCTTAACTGCAATGAGCGATTTCGTGCGCGGAAACAACGATACCTCCGACCAGCCCTTGCCCCGAATCCCGCCGCTGCGGGCGGGAGTGCGCGCGGAATACGCCCAGGGCCCGCTCAGTTTTGGACTCGAGCTGCGCCACGCCTTCGCTCAGGACCGGTTACAACCCGGCGACGCTGTCGTTCGGCAGGAATTGCCGACCGACAGCTACACTGAAATCAATTTCGATGCCAGCTACGACTTTGCCTTAGGCCCCACTTCTCTGACAGCTTTTGTGCAGGCAAAAAACCTCCTCGACGCCGAACGGCGCATCCATACCTCGTTTCTGAAGGATGTCGCTCCCCTGCCCGGCCGCAGCTTTGACCTTGGCTTGCGCTGGTCGTTCTAACCCTGGCGTCGAGCCGAATGGCCCTCGATTTCCAGGTCAATTTTCCGCTCCGGCACAGTCGGCGCACAGGCCAAAGACCTCGATGGTGTGGCTGAGCTGAGTAAAGCCGAGGCTGCGGGCGTATTTCTCGAGTTCGGCGCCAAAGCACAGGTCGAGCCGCACGACGCCGTGGCAGCTGCGACAAATGATATGGTGATGGTGGTCGTTCTCGCTTTCCTGCAATTCGAAGAGCTGCTTGCCGGTTTCGAGCTGGATCGTCTGGATTAGCCCGAGCTCACCGAAGATCGCCAGATTCCGGTAGACCGTCACCAAATCAATCGCGGAGGTGCCGGCAGCTGCCAGAATTTCCTCAGCCGACAGTGGACGTTCAGCCCCCTGAAGGATTTTCATTAATTGGCGCCGCGGCTGCGTCATCCGGTACCCGGCATCGCGCAGGCGTTCGGGCAGAGTTTCCATGGGCTGCGGATTGTCGGGTTTCTGCCACCAAAGGGGAAGCCAAAAGCTTGCGAAAAAACAGCGCCGATCAAGGAAGCGTTAAAACCTTCCATCGACGCCGCTATCCCTGCCAGCGCAATCGGCCCGTATGTCGGGCGTGCTACCGGTCTTCGACGCGCACGTTGTAGGCCTCTTCGGCGAGCTCACCGGTTCGAATGTCCAATTCCTTCTCGTTGGAAGGGCCTACAGCGAGGTAGGCAAAGTCGCCTTTGATTAGGAACCAGCTGAACTGTTGCGCTTGGGCCATCGTGACCGCTGCGACGGGCGGGCTCCAATAGCCGTCGATGTTGCCCCACCAGGTGACCTCCGGGCCGGAGGTCCCGCAGGCGCTCATTGGCGTAGACGGCTCACCGCCGACATCCAGGCCGTTGAAGGCGCGGGCGTCATCGCCTCCATGCGCCCAGACCCATGGCAGTCGAATGCCGAGGCCGTGGTAATTGATCTTGCGCCCATCAGGGATCGGCAGGCTCCACTCACTTTTTACGAGCCGGTGCTCGCGGAGGCTCTCGCGGTGCGTACGCCATTGCCAGACGAAGGCAGTGCCGTCGCACACGCAGGTGATTTCGCGCTGCTCGCGGTAAGTGTGGAGGCCACCGCCCTCCTCGCGCCAGAGCAATTCCTGCCGGATGCCACCGTCGACAGCGTCGGTTCGGATAACCTCCTGCACGCCGCAGCCACCACTGCCCGGGCCTTCTTCCCACCAGTTGACGTCGGCCGCCCGCAGCCCGTACATCAGGCCTTTGTGGTGCCGGTGGTCGCCCGGGCTCACCACAGTTACGCTGTGCCCCGCCGGGGTGTTCAGTTGCCGGAGGTATGGCTTGAAGGGATCGTCGAGCACGTACTCGCCAGCAAAAACCGCCCCGGAGAGGAAGCGCACGCAGCTTCGGTCGATTTTTACTTGTACCTTCATGATGACTCGAAGCTTACGGCGCTGGAATCCGCAGGCTTTCGCCATTCTGCTTGCGGCTGAGCCCCAGCAGGAAGGGGGCCGCACGGCTGGCCCACTGCTCTGGAGTCTGCTGCTCGCCAGCATCTTCCCAAATCGTCTGGAGCATGGGGGTGTTGATGACGCCCGGCGCGAGCGGGATCGCGGCCAGCGGGTCCGGAAGCTCTTCGGCGAGTGATTTGGCGAGGCCTTCGATGGCCCATTTCGAGGCGCAGTAGCCGCACATTCCGAGGATGCCCCGGCGCCCTGCCCCCGAGCTCATCAGGACGATCACTCCGCGCCCCGCGGCCGTCATCCGCGGCACGAAGGCTCGGGCAACATCGAAAGCCCCGTTGACGTTGACACGAATCGTGGCCTCCAATTCCTCTCTGCCGATTTCCGCTAGCGGCGCTTTTCGGTGGATTACGGCGGCGTTGTGCACCAGAAAATCGACCGGCGCCAAAGCGATGCATTCGTCGGCCCAAGCGGACATCGCCTCGGCATCGAGGATGTCGGCCTGCCGAAAACGATACCGCTCATTCGAGGCTTCGCCAGCGAGGGGATCCCCGCGACGGGCACAGCCCGATACCCGATGGCCGAGCCCGAGAAGTTCGCGGGTCAGTGCGAGCCCCAAGCCGCTGGAAATTCCAGTAATAGCAAAATGTTTCGATGAATCGCTCATGAGCCAGACCTTTGCTTCCGCCGGAGCGCGATGCAAGTGCGGGCCGCTTCCGGCGACGCGGCCAGCCGCGCAGGTTAGGCTTTGCGCCGCGCCAATTGCTGTTATTGTTTCCAATTCGGCCCGATGACTCCCGCTTCCCCAACGTCCGATGCCCGTATCCTACCCGCTCCTGTCGTTTCGGGGCAGGCTCCGTCGGCGCTGGCGCCAATGCAGGATGTGACGACGCTGCCATTTATGCGGCTGATCGCCCGCTACGGGCCTCCGGACTGGTTTTTTACCGAATACTTTCGCGTGCACGTGCACTCTCGGCTGGAGCCGCACATCCTGGCCTCGATTACCGAGAACCCTTCCGACCGACCTGTTTTCGCGCAGTTGATCGGGGAAGATCTGCACCATTTACGGCGTACCGTGGATGAGTTGCAGGCTTTTCCCATCGCCGGGATTGACCTCAATCTCGGTTGTCCAGCACCCAAGGTTTACAAGAAAAACGTCGGCGGTGGCCTGCTGCGCGACCCCGACCGCATCGACGCAATCCTCGGGATGCTGCGCACCGCCGTCCGCGGCCGACTGACGGTGAAAATGCGGGTGGGCTTCGACGGATGGGAGCACCTCGACCGGCTCGTCGAAGTCGTCAACGCGCACGACGTGCAGCTGCTGAGCCTGCACGGGCGTACCGTCAAGGAGATGTATCGGGCGCCGGTGCATTACGATTTGATCGCCCGCACCGTCTCGCGTTGTCACTGTCCGGTGTTGGCCAACGGTGAGATCTCCAGCGTCGAAAAGGCCCAGTGGGTGCTTGAGAAGACAGGCGCACACGGGGTCATGATGGGCCGTCACGCCATCCGCAACCCTTGGCTTTTCCGCCAGTGGCGAGAGTTCCAGAACGGCAAAACGGTCTTTGAACCTACCCTTGGCGACGTGCGCCAGTATATCGACGACCTTTGGGGCACTCTGCTCGATCCGGTGAAACCGAAAAAATACCAACTCGGATATCTGAAGAAATTCCTCAATTTCGTTGGCCAGAGCGTTGACCCTGACGGCGGCTTTCTGAAGGCCATGCGCCACAGCCGGGAGCCCGATGACCTTTGGCGCGTCGCCGATGCCTGGTTGGTCGAGGAAGGTCGCGCCGAGCAGCCCTTCCCGAGCGAACCCTATGTAGGCGTCATCGCCCGCCCCTCTCGCGAAGCCCCGGTTCCAGAAACCTGCTCGGAGGTCTGCGCCTGAACGTCCTCGGGGCTACGTGTCGCTCCCACGCAATGACGGACTTCAAGTTGCCGTGGGCCCGGTAGCTTATGCCAGTCCGCTCGGATGGATAACGAATTCGTCGGCTTGAGCGAAGGGTAAGCGCAATACTGATGGCGCGGCACCCGTTCGTTTTCGGGACTCTTTGGTGCTTCGTATCGCGTGCTATACGCGCCCCCGCACGCCGCCAGCGGACCTGATCGTCGTTCCAGAGAGGACATGAAGGGCTCTTTCAATGCCGCTCCAGGAGCGGAGCAAGAGCCGATTCCAGTGCTTGGACAGCCAATTTCCTCTCGCCCGCATATTGGTCAATACAGATCAATTACGGGAATTCTATTAGCCCGTAGGGGCGCCCACCTGAGTGTCCCCATGCGATTCCCGCAATGCCGCAACTCTTTACATTCAAAATTTCTCTTTCATTTCGTTCCCCTTGACGGCCAATTACGCGCGACTATGGCCTTCGATAAGCCCTGGACTTTTCTCCACTTCGGCACCCATCGACCTAAAAGATCCAACTATCGCACGGCCATGACTGACATCGACTCTCGACGAACCCGCACTAAAGCCTCAGACAACTCGGCCTTGCGCCCGCCTTACCGGGCTATGGCCACCGCACCCATAGGAAACCGGTTTCGGCAACGCGATAAAGCAGGGGCTAGATCCTCTGTAAGGACTTCTCCACGACAGCGTCCGCGACTCTGGTTTTCCGCCCCGGTGGGTTATGCCGACTTCTTTATTGGCGTTATTTTGCCGTTCGCCTTACTCGGGTGCGCAACGCTGTTGGTTTGGAAGAATCGCGATGCGCTTGCCTCGCTACTGAATGCTTCTCATCCCCCACCGGCAACGGCCAGCGTCGCGCCGACTACGGGCTTTGTCGCTGTTGCGGAGGGGCAACGCCAATCACGTCTTCAGGAGATCCGCCAGCAGTTCCTCGATCAGAACGGCGGATTCGCAGCCTTGAGCAGCCTCACGTTCTCGCGGATTGAAGGCCGCGTAAAAAGTGAGGAACTCGACGCCACCTTCGTCCTCGAACGCAGCCGGGACGGACGATTCAAAATGAGGCTCCACGAGGGAATGGCGGTCACGACCCTGCAGCACGACGGCGAACGCTACCTGTTGCGGACCGAGACGGACTACACGTACCAGGCTCGTGAGGTCACTGCAGCGCAGGTCCCGTCCTTTCTGCCGGAAGGCTTTCTTCTAAACCCCGCTGCAGATTACCTGGCCCTGGCCGACCCGGAGAATATCGAAGTTCTTTACGAAAAAACCGACGGCACGTTAAAGCTGGTGGCCGGTCGCGGCGACTACCGCCAAACTTTCCTCGTTGAAGCTGCCGAAGGTATCACACAAGCCTACTCAATGGTAGCTCCGGGCGAACCGAGAATTGACGTTTCCTATCATGACTACACACGTACGGGATCCCTTCACGTGCCGGAAACGATTCGAAAGTTCGAGGACGGCAAGCTCGTATGCGAAATCACTTTAAGGACCATCGCATTCGCCTCGGAGGTACCCGATTCCGAAAAGCGCTTTTTCGCAATGCACTAACTGAAGCCCCTGCCCGTGAGCAATCAGACAGGGTTAAGCAGCTATTCTGTGCTTGTATGACCCGCCAATATCCCTCAGGCCAAGGAAGCCCGTACAGTTCCAACAGCACCTTATGTTTGGGCGCCTCAAAGCTTAGCGAGTCGTTGAGGGCCTTTGGGGCTGATGCGTTCCAGGCGGCTACGTTCATCCAGCGCGCGTGTTTCAGAGCGTCGGAAACCTATCCGCCTAGCCTGAAATGGAGCTATTTTCTAGGATAGAATCTGCTGGGGCCATTAGAGCTTTTCGATATACGCGTAGAAGCTTCCACAGAGCGGCTGACCTTCAGCGTCGCGGAAAATCCCGTGGAGCCGGTGCGCCCCCTGGCCGAGGTCCGCGATAACGGTAATGGCTGTCGGATCATCTTCGACAGAAGCCGTGAAACGCTGGTGATCGATGTCAAGCGTCGCATGGTCAATCGGCAGGGCGCGGCCGGCAGGTAGGGGCTTTCCGGAAAGGCGAGTCTCGAAAGGTGGGCAGCCAGCATCGAGCGCTAAGCCACTCTCGACGGGCCAGCGTCGTAGCGTGATGCGGTATTCGCCAGCCGTATGCGCGAGAACTTTCCACGGAGCACCCTCCGGCGGAGTCCGGCGGTCGGTGGCCTCGCGGACATTCTGCTGACCATCACCTCGCGGACCCCCTACCCAGTTACTGCCGTCGAGCACCACGACCGGTTGATGCGGGCTGCCTATGATTTCGCCCGGAGGCGTGGAAGCGGTTTCCCGATGCTCGTAGTAGTAGCTTTTATAGTCACTCCAAAGGTCCACAAACACGTCCGGGTGTTCCCGCTCGACCTTGTTCTGCTGCGCGAGATCGGCTTCGATGTTGTACAAGGTATCCGCCCAGAGAATGCGCCACGGCCCGTGCATCACCGCGGCCATCTGCGGGTCGAGATTATGCTGCTGAATCTGCATCACGAGCGTCCGCGTCGGGATGTCCCCCTCCCCAAGCATCGCCGGAACGAGATTTTCTCCGGTCAGATTGGCCGTCTTAGGCGCGTCGACGCCGGTCAATGCAAGCAGGGTCGGAAAAAGGTCGGTAACGTCCGCCAAACCTTCCACAACGCGCCCATCGGTGAGGCCACCCGCCGGGTACCGGATAAACAGCGGCACGCGGTGCCCGCCTTCCCAGGGCGTCGCCTTGCCACCAGTCATGCCGGCATTGAAGGTTGATTTTCCGCCAACAGGCCCATTGTCGCTGAGAAACATGACAATCGTATCCTCAGCCAGCTCCCGCTCCTCCAGAAAAGCGAGCAGGCGTCCGAGATTATCGTCGAGGTTCTTCAGCATTGCGAAGAACTCGGGATTGTCGGTGTCTCTAAACGGCTCCGTCCATGCCTCCGGTGCCCAAAAAGGAAAGTGCGGCGCATTGGTCGAGATGTACGCAAAGAAAGGCTCGGGCGCCTTCGCGCGCTCGTCGATCCACGTCATAGCAGCATCGAAAATCGCGTCCGTACAGAAGCCAGGGGCCTGCATCTCGACGCCGTTGTGCTCGACCCACGTTTCCACATAATCATTATTCCAGCGGCTGCTGATGCCGGTGGTGCCAAAGCCGTACAGGACAAAGTTCTCGTCGAAACCACGATCGACGGGCCGGTTCGGCCAGTTGCGCCCCAAGTGCCATTTTCCGAAGATCCCCGTAGTGTAGCCTCCCGCTTGCAAGGCTTCTGGCAGTGTCGGAAACCCCTCTCTGAGCGTGTGCAGACCCTGACAGGTTGAAATGACCCCGTTTTCGAGCGAGCTGCGTCCCGTCAGCAAGGCCGCCCGCGTCGGCGAGCACATCGCGGTGACATGGAATTGCTCGAAGCGAACGCCTTCCTGCGCGAGACGGTCCATGTGGACGGTCTCGATGACCGGATTCCCGTGCAAAGAGACATCGCCGTAACCCTGGTCATCCGTGAGAATAAGGATCACGTTGGGAGCATTGGCGGGGGTTTGAACGGCGGTCATAGCAAAAACGAGAAGCGCGATTGCGGGCATCCACAGCCCGGCGGAGAAGATTCGGTAACAGCGGCAAATGGGTGTTTTCCTTTGGTGCATGGCGTTAGCCCGCACTTTCTCAGGATTGACATTCGGCATGCAAGCTCGCGACGGTGCAAGCACATGCACACACGCGTCACCCTGTCTGCAGTCGCCACCGCTGCGGGCGTTTCTGCAGCGACCGCCTCGCGCGCCTTGTCCAACCACCCACGGATTTCTGCGGACACGCGAAAACGAGTCCGCAGGGCGGCTGCGGACTTGGGCTACCGCCCCGACCCCGCGCTTTCAGCACTGGCCCGGACACGATGGCGCGGCGATAGCCGGCACGACGGCGTGCTGCTGGCCCTTGTGCTCTGGACTGAGCGCCACCGGTCATCCTTCCCGCAATGCGAGGCTTTCATTGAGCAGGCAGAGGCACTCGGCTACGGGACCGCCGTCCTTGAAAAACGAACTTACGCCAGTGACGAAACGCTTCAACGCGTTCTCGGGGCAAGGGCAGCGGCCGGCGTTGCGCTGGTCGTGGATTACCATGTGCAACGCCCACCCGAACTCGACTGGAGCTCGGTAGCCGTCCTACAAATGGGCTTGGACCCGGTTGAACGGCCCCTGTTCGACGCGTGTGCGGTCGACCATTTTTCGGAGCACCTCCGTGCGATGCGGGAGACACTAGCCGGGGGTTTCCAACGACCCGCGGTGGTTCTGTACGAGCCGCGTTTTCTGCCTTACGAACATCGGCGGCTTGGCGCACTCGAAAGCGCCTGGCGCGAGGCCGGCGGCTCCCGGCGGCTTCCACTGCTCTGGCTCAACCCCGTGGCCGCAGGCGCTCACGGCAAACTACGGGCTTGGATCGAAAAATGCCGGCCCGACGTCCTTCTTGCCCAAACCAGTTGGCCGCGACACGCCCTCGACAACCTCCGAATGGCAGCGCCCCAGCGCCCGGCCGTCGTCGACCTTTCGGCCTACCGCAATCTCCCGGAGCAAGGCCGCGCCTCTGCTCGGCTGCTCGCCGGCAAAGTCCAACATCGGGACTATGGCAGGCCCGCGCATCCAGTCTTGTCGCTCGTGTAGACCGCTGTACCGTTTTCAGACCGTTGGGCAGCCCGGCTTCCGAACGATTATCTTAACGATGACCGGAGTCGCGCCTGTGCACAAGAGTCCGCTCGGTAAGCAGCAGCACGCCGCTCGGTCGGAAAGGCCGAATAAACCCTTGAAAACCCGGCATGAGCGGCTTCTGTTTGCGCTACCCTTATGAGAATCATCCGTTTCGAAGACCCCTCGGGCAACATCCATTACGGCTCCGAAGCCGCGGTTGGCGAGGACGCTGAAATCCTTGGTGGCGAGTTGCTTAGCGGCCTGAACCCGACTGGTGACAAGGCCCGCGTCGCCAAGCTGCTCTATCCCTATTCGCCCACAGCCATCCATGGCATTGGAGCCAATTTTAAGGCGATCTTTGAGGATGCGGGCAAGCCTTTGCCCGAATATCCGGTGGTTTTCTTCAAATACCACAATGCTCTCCAACACCCGAGCGAACCGATTATTTTGCCGCGGAAGATGATCCGCGCCGAACAGGTAAAGTTCGAAGGGGAACTGGGCATCGTTGTGGGTAAGACGGCCAAGAACGTGCCAGTCGAGGAGGCAATGGACTACGTTTTCGGCTATACCATCGCCAACGATGTTTCCGCCAGTGACTGGCAACGCGAACGCGTGGGCAACCAATGGTGCAAGGGGAAGGGCTTCGACACCTTTTTGCCATTCGGCCCTGTCATTGTTACCAAGGACGAGATCACCGAACCCGGCGGTTTGCGCATTGTCACCAAAGTCGATGGAAAGGTGGAACAAGACGACGTCGTTGCCAACATGTGTTTCGACGTCGCGCAGATCATAGCCTTTCTGTCGGCAGGGCTGACGGTGCCAGCGGGAACCCTGATCATTCCAGGCACGCCTACCGGTGCACGCTTTATGGTATCCGGGGAAACCGTTGAGATCACCATCGAACCGATCGGTACGCTGACGAATCAGGCAATCGAGGAAGTGTAGCGTTTCCGTGACATCGGCCGCAGGACGAAGATTTGAGCGAAATTTGGCCTTGCGGAACCTGGCTAGGAACGGGATCAGTTGGGCATATGAATTGGGCCTTTCTCCCGTTTCGCAAATACGCTGTTTTCCATGGCCGCGCGCGCCGCAAGGAATACTGGCTGTTCACGCTCTTCATCGTCCTCGTTTCGATTGCCCTGACGGGCCTGATCGCCGGCCTGGCCGGTTTCGAAGCTTTTGCTGCGGGTGAATTAACCGGTCCCGCTCTGGCTGGCCAGGGAGTGTACTATGTGTTTCAGCTGGCCATCTTGCTGCCGTCGCTCGCTGTGACGGTCCGACGGCTTCACGATATCGGGAAAAGCGGTTGGTGGCTGCTCATCGTGCTTGTGCCTCTCGTGGGCGCACTCGTGCTGCTCTTTTTTACCATTCAGGACAGCCAGGACCGCCGTAATCGGCACGGCCCTAATCCGAAAGCCGACGAATAAACGGGCGCCGACTTCCTCCTTAAGTTTTGCAAAACTCACCTGCACCAGAATCCACGACAGACTGGCAAGCGGCTTCGCGGGAAGCTCACGCAACGCTCGAAAACTGGCTCGCCGACCGCGCCACGCGGCAGGCGGCGCAGCGCGAGCGTCTCCAAGAAGCCTTTTCGTTCGTCCAGCGTCTTCGCGAAGAGGGCGAACCGACCGAGTTTACCCACAACCTTGACCAGCCGCCCGAACCCGAGCCGGCGAAAGCTCACGTCAAGGAAGTCGAGCCTTTCGATCCGCAGAAACTTGGCGACTACCAGCGCCCCGGCACCGGTTTCCTTCGGGCGGCCGGTGACGCTTCGCCGGGGCTGTCAGCAGAGCAATTGGAGGGGCTCCGCGAGCGTCTTCAGCGGGCACTGGACAATTTTGCCATCGACGCACTCGTGGCCGACGCTTCGGTGGGGCCGCGAGTTACGCAGTTTCGCGTCAAACCTGGCTACGGCACGAAAGTCGAGGCGATTGCCAACCTCGATAAAAACTTTGCGCTCGCATTGGCCTCCGGAGCCGTGCGGATTCAGGCGCCGATTCCTGGCGAGCCTTTCGTGGGCATCGAGGTACCCAACCCCACCTCCCGACTGGTCGACCTGCGCGGCGTCTTCGAGGGTGTCGATTGGGCCAACACCGACGGTGACTTGCCTCTGGTGCTCGGCGTCGACATTACCGGCCGTTGCCAATTTATCGATCTCGCCAAGGCGCCTCACTTGCTCATCGCTGGCGCGACGGGCTCAGGGAAGTCCGTGTGCATTAACAACCTGATCCTTTCCCTGCTCTACCGCTTCCGGCCCGACGAGCTCGAGCTCGTGCTCGTGGATCCGAAAAAGGTCGAATTCGCGATGTACCAGAAGCTGCCGCACCTGATCCATCCGGTCGTGGACAAGCCCTCGCAGGCTGTGCAGGCGCTGAAGTGGCTCGTGCGTGAAATGGAAACCCGCTACGAACTCCTGGCGGAAAAGCGCGTTCGCAATCTCGCCGGCTACAATTCTGCGTCCCGGCGCGACGGATTCGCCCCCCTGCCCTACATTGTCTTGATCGTCGATGAGCTTGCCGACCTGATGATGACGTCAAAAGAAGATGTGGAAATGCCGATCGCCCGATTGGCGCAGATGTCGCGCGCGGTAGGCATCCACACGGTACTCGCGACGCAGCGCCCAAGCGTCAACGTCATCACCGGCGTCATCAAAGCCAACTACCCGGCGCGGGTGGCGTTCAAGGTTTCGAGTCAGGTCGACAGCCGCACCATTCTCGACGCCAAAGGTGCGGAATCCCTTCAGGGCAAGGGCGACATGCTTTACAACCCGCCGGGTCTTGGCGGCCTGGTGCGCCTGCAGAGCCCGTTTGTCGATGATGACGAAATCAACGGCGTCACTGACTTCCTCCGTTCGCAGCTCGAGCCACGCTATCGCGTCGAACTCCACGACGAAGACGACGACGGAACCGGCAGCGCCGGGGCGAACGAGGACGACCCGCTTATCAAGCAGGCCATCGACGTCATCGCCACCAGCCAGCGCGCCAGCACGAGTTTTCTTCAGCGACGCCTCAAAATCGGTTACAACCGAGCGGCCAACCTCATCGAAGAACTCGAGAAACGGGGTTACCTTGGCCCGCAAATCGAAAACCAGCCGCGCGAGATTTTCATCCCGCAGCGGTAGTGACAAGCTGCCGCGGCCAGACGTTTTTCGATCGGCGCGTACCGGATCAAGAGTCCGTCCCTACAGTTGGCTCGTTGCGGAACCGCGGAGCGCATCGAAGTCGCCCCGCTCGCAGGCCGAAACGAAACCTTCGCAGAAGCCTTTGAGCGTCTCCCACCGCTGGCGGATCGAGGCGGCCTCGTCGTCGGTGATACGCTCGTCGATGCCCGCTTCGGCGACCTCTGAAATCAGGGTCGCGAACTGCTGAATCAACTCGTTGGTGGCGGGGCTCAGTTCGTAGCGCTTTCTGCCGGCTTCTGGGTTTTCCAAAAAAAAGCCGCCGCACCGATGGCAGAGCCACTTGATGACGGCGTGGTCCGGGCAGGCATCGTTGAGTTGCGCGGCGCGGTCGAGCGGATTTGGCGATCCGCTGCCAAAATCACCGGTGGGTTCAGCCCACTTGTATAAAAGCGATGAAGAAATCCCAATCTCCGCCGCGATTTCCTTTGGCGACTTATACGCGAAACAGGCACGGACGATCTCGTGGGAATCCACGGGTTTTTAGCCTGGGGAGCCGGAGCCGGAAAAGCAAGGCGGTTTGCAAATTCGTTACAAAGCTTGAGATCGATTATAATTTTCATGGTCCGGGTGATAGGGTAAAACGTTACGTGTTGCCTGAAGCCATGCTCGAACTGCTGCAAGAGGCCGTTAAGCCCTACAACCTCCCTTGGACCATCCTGTTGGGGCTCGTCCTGCTCTACTGGCTGGTTCAGATCGTCACGGGCCTCGATTTCGAGGGTGATCTCAACTTCGAAGCCGAGGTTGACATGGCCAATCCCGATGGCTTTCTCGACGGCCTGACGCGCTTCCTCCATGTGGGGCAAGTGCCGCTGATGTTCGTCATAGGGGCTTTGGCCCTCGTGGCGTGGACCTTTTCGATCGTCGGAAATCTCTTTCTCAACCCCGACCAGGTAGTGTGGCTCGGTTGGCTGCTTGCGGTGCTGGCGCTTATTCCCGCCGTGCTGCTGGCGCGCTTGCTTCTGGCTCCCGTGGCCGCCTTTTACAAACAACTGGAAACCAAGGAAGCCGGCAACCGCTCGATGGTCGGGCAGACCTGCACGGTCATTACCGAGCGCGTCGACGACGTCTACGGCCAGGGCGAGATTCACACCAAAGACGGCACCTTCACCGTCAGCATTCGCCCAGCTGAAAACTGCGAGCAGCTGGAACGCGGTGACACGGCCCTGATTATTGACCGCTTTGACGACAAGCTCGTTTACGCGGTGCGGAAGGTTTCCTCGGACCAGCTCGCCATCGCCGACCATCGCTCGGCGCAGCCCGAATCTTCAGACTAGCGATCTGTGCCGGACCTGGGCCACTCTGCCCGCTCGACTTAGTTTTTCTTCTCAAACGTTTCTCAACGCTCAATCGTCTCCGCATATGCACGCACTCGTTCTTGCACAAGCCGAAGCAGTGATCTTTGGCCTCTCATGGGTATGGCTCATCATTATCGGAACCGCTCTGTTTGCCTTGATCGGTTTTATCCTCAGCGTCTTTCACAAGGCGCAGCAGGGTTATGCCTTTGTGCGCACCGGCTTTGGCGGGACACGGGTTTTCCTGGCTGGCTGTATCAGCATACCGGTCCTTCACCGGCTGGAAATCATGGACCTCCGGGTACAGACGCTGCAGCTCGACCGGCGTGGTAAGGACGGCCTCATCTGCAAAGACAACGTACGGGCGGATATAACTGTCGGCTTTTATGTACGCGTCAACCCGACAGAGGAAAGCGTCCGCGAAGTCGCCCGCCGCGTGGGCTGCCAGCGTGCCTCGGACATCGACAAGTTGCGCGAACTCTTTGACGCGAAGTTCTCCGAGGCCCTCAAGACAGCGGGCAAGCAATTCGACTTCGAAGAGCTGTACACCAAGCGCCTCGAGTTCCGCGAAAAGATCAAGGAGGTCATCGAGAGCGATCTGGAGGCCTACGCCCTGACGGACGTCGCGATCGACTACCTCGAACAGACGGGCGTCGATTCCCTCAACCCGAACAACATCCTGGACTCCGAGGGGATCAAGAAGATCACGGATCTGACGGCCAAGCAGATGATCCTCGAAAACGAGATCAACAACAACCGCATCCGTACGATCAAGCAAAACGACGTGGAGCGCATCGAGGCAGTCCTCGAACTCGAAAAACAACAGGCCGAGGCGGAAGAAAAGCAGAAGCGCGAGATCGCCGTCATCAGTGCACGCGAGGACGCCGAGTCCAAACGCGTGCAAGAAGAACAGCGCCAACGCGCCGAGCAGGCCCGCATCGCTGCCGAGGAGGAAATTCAGATCGCCAACCAGAACATGGAGCGGCAGGTGATCGTCGCCGAGAAGAACAAGCAAAAGACCGAGGCGATTGAGACGGAACGGGTCGAGCGCGACCGCCAGCTCGAAATCGTGGAGCGCGACAAAGTCACCTCCCTCGCCGAAATCGAGAAGACCAAGGCCCTCGAAATCGAAAAGCGCAATATTCAGGACGTCATCAAGGAGCGCGTGATGGTCGAGAAGACCGTCGTGATTGAGCAGGAGAAGATCAAGGATACCGAGGCCTTCGCCACCGCCGACCGCCAGAAGCGCGTGACCCTGACCGCCGCCGAAGAAGAAGCCGAGGAAAAGAAGATCAAGCAGCTGAAGGCCGCCGAAGCCAGCAAAGAAGCCGAACAGATGAAGGCCGATGAGGACTTCTACCGGCAGACCCGCAAGGCCGAAGCCGGAAAGCGCGCCACCGAACTCGCCGCCGAAGAAATGGTTATCAGTGCCGAGGCGGAAGAAACCAGCTCGACCCGCACAGCCAACGCCAAGAAGACGCTCGCCGAAGCCACCGCCGCTGAAACCGCCGCCACCGGTTTGGGTGAGGCTCAAGTGATGGAAGCGAAAGCCGCCGCCAAACAGAAGGAAGGCGAGGCCGATGCCCATGTCATGGAACTGAAAGCCGCCGCCGACGCCAAGGGCATCCACCAGAAGGCCGAAGCGATGAAGCTCTTCAACGAAGCTGGCAAGGAACACGAAGAGTTCAAGCTGCGCCTCGAAAAGGAAAAGACCGTCGAGCTCGAAGCCATCCGCGTCAACGAGCAGATTGCCGAATACCAGGCGAAGGTCCTCGGCGAGTCCCTCAAGAACACCAAGGTCGACATTGTGGGTGGCAGCGCGGACTTCTACAGCGAGATCGTTGGTGCCGTTACCCGCGGCAAGTCGTTCGAGCGCATGCTTGGGGCCAGCCCGGCCCTGGCCGACGTCAAGGAAACCTTCTTCAATGGCGATCCGGAGTACTTCAAGAGCCAGCTTTCGTCATGGCTGCGCGAATACGGGGTGAATGTCGACACGGTGAAAGACCTCTCCATCGCCGCCCTGCTGATGAAACTCGCCGGTCAGACTGACGACCCGGCGAAGCTGCAAAAGATTACAAGCCTGCAAGGCCTCGCCGAAAAATTTGGTCTCGCCATGCAACCGGTGGGCAAACTGCTGACGACTGCCGGAAAGAACTGATGAGCTCACACGCAGGCTGCTTCACGCTTATGAAGCAGCCCGCCCTGACCCAAGAGTCCCATGCCTGATCTGACCACTGAACTCACGAAGCTCGCAGAGCTGCACAAAAACGGCGTGTTGACCAACGAAGAGTTTGCCCAGGCCAAGGCAAAGCTGCTCTCCGACGAACCTGACACTCCAGCTGACGCCGAAAGTGCTGCACGCAATATCCGACCGGAGTTAGCGCGCCCTCCGAGTCGTCACCATCGCCAATACCCGCATCCACCCGTGATCCATCACCAGATTGGGTTCAACGAAGATCGCGAAAACTCCTTCGGTAAAGCCGCCAACCGCTTCGTCACGGTTAAGCTGATCCTGGGCATCCTCGGGTTCGTTCTCTTTGCCTGTTTTGCCGGACCCATCGCCTGTTCGATGCAAGATCGCATGAACTCCGGACCGTCCTTCCGCGGCCCTGGGTTTCCTTAATTTCGCAACCCATGACTCAGGGAAAATTAGAGGGGGGCGCCTATGAGGTCATTCGCAATCGCCTCAATCAGCAGGGGAAAGACTTGCTGGGGCGCCTGCAGGCACTCGATGCCAACCGCAAGGCAGTTTTTGGCGCGGTCGAGCCCCGGCTACTGACAACCGAGCGCATCCAGACTGCCAATAACTGTATTCCCCGCGGCATGACCGCCCTGCCCGGGGATCGCTTCATCTTCGGCTACAACGTCCACATTGGCCTCAAAAGCCAGGTCGAGGTCAGTGATGTTTTTTCCCTTTTCCAGTACCATCAGGACGAGCACCACTTCACGCAGGATGATCTTTCATTTCTGACCTCCAGCCAGGAATTCGTCCAGGATTTCCAATATCTTTACAAATACTACAAAAAGACGACTTTCGCGAAGTTTATGCGGATGGGCCCGAACCTGTACATGGCCTTCCGCATCAGTGAGGACATTCGTGACATCAAAGTCTTCAAGTGGCTGCTCAAGGACGACGGGACATTCCAATACCTCGGCAACCGATTCGACCACGAGTACCAGTTTCCGGAGCAGCACGGCTTCAAGTGGACCCGTGCACACCGCGATATGCAACGCAGCGGTACCCACCCACACATCTCGATCGAAGACCGGCTTTTTGTGGAGACCGTTGGCGGCGACCTCACGATCAAGATTGAAGACAATACCGATTCTGGCGAAGGGATTTATAGCGAGCCGGTTAGCTATGCTGACCAGACCCTCGACGACGCCGATATCTACTACGCGGTCGTCGGCAGTCTAATTTTCCTGAAGATCAAGCCTTATCAGGAAAAGCAGACCCGCTATTTCATCTACAACGAAAAGGTGAAAGATGTGAAGCGCGTCGATTCCATCGAGCACAGCTGCGTCCTGCTTCCGGAAGAGCACGGCGTCATCTTCGCCGACGGCTTTTACCTGCACAACGGAGACTACAAGCGCTTCGACCCGCGCGAAGAGGCGATGCTCTATGAGCGCACCATCCGCGCGCCGAACGGCGAAGACTATCTTTACGTCTTCTATCAGCGTGACCAGGGGGTGTATCAGCTGATGCCCTACAACCTGATCGCTCAGAAGGTCGAGAACCCCATCGAAGCAAATGGCTATGCACTCTTTGAAAATGGCTCCCTCGCGTACTTCAAAGCACACGACGAAGCCCAAAAGCACCACACCGTCCAAGTTTGGCAGACGCCATTCTCCGCACGTGAGATACCAGTTGAAGGGCAGAAGGACAGCTACCTTTTTAAAGTCGGCAACTCGGACATCGTGCGCTGTATGGCCGAGTGCTATGAGATTTACAACCTGCTGCAACGTGAAGATGCCTACGAGGGCCTGTACCTCGACCTCACCCGCATCGCCACGCGGGTGATCGACAGCTACTTCTGGATCGAGAACGAGGCTGCCGCCAATCTCAAGGAAGTTCTGTCACAGATTTTGGGCACCGGCCAGGCGGCCATCGACGAGTTCGAAAAGGTCCAGCGCATCCGCAAGGCCACACTTGACCAGACTCGCCAAGTCCAAACTACCGCCCGCAAGCTCTTTACCGAACTCGACGGAACTCAGCCCGACGACGTTCGCGGCTACGTCGACCGCCTTGCGCGCTTGCGACGCCTCCGGGGGGAAGTCATTGGACTGAGGGAGCTGCGCTATGTCGACACGAGCCTTTGCGATGAGCTGGAAACGCAGATCGCCGAGCGCTCCGACGGGGTCGCCCGGCATACGGTCGAGTTCCTCCTGCAGCCGGAGGCCCTGCAACCCTACCGAGACGCCATCGCTGCGCAGCGCGGCGAAATCGACAGCGCCAAGACCGCCCAGGAGGCAAAGCAAATTCTGGAGGAACTCGATCAGATCGGTGAGCAGCTCGAGATGCTCATCGAGACTATCTCGAACCTCAAAATCGAAGATGCCACCCAGACCACGCGCATCATCGACAGCGTTTCCGAGCTTTTCACCGAACTCAATCAGCTCAAGGGCGCCGCCCGCAATAAGCGGCTCGACCTGATGCGGGCTGAGGGCGCGGCGCAGTTCCACGCCCAGTTGAAGCTGCTGGAGCAGTCGGTTGCCAACTATCTCGATATCGCCGACACTCCGGAGGCCGTCGACGAATACCTCACCAAAATGATGGTGCAGCTCGAAGAGCTCGAAGGCACTTACGCCGAGTTCGACGAGTTTATCGAAACCCTCTCGAACAAGCGGGCCGAACTGTACGACGCCTTCGAAACCAAGAAAGCCGCATTGATGGAAGCGCGGAACCGCCGCGCAACCAAGTTGGTTTCCTCCGCCGAGCGCATTTTAAAGGGCATCGAAAACCGCGCCCGTTCGATGACGGAGATTGCGGAGATCAACGGTTACTTCGCTGCCGACCTGATGGTCGATAAAACGCGCGACCTTGTCAGCCAGCTCAAGGAGATCGGAGAGGCGATCAAAGGCGATGATCTCCTGACGCGCCTCAAAACCATTCAGGGTGACGCCATCCGCCAGCTCAAAGATCGACAGGAGCTGTTCGTCGATGGCGAAAACGTCATTAAATTCGGCAAGCACCGCTTCACCGTCAACACGCAGCCATTGGAGCTGACGACTGTGTTGCGCGAGGGCGAGCTGTTCTATCACCTATCGGGAACGCAATTTTTCGAGCGCGTCGTCGACGACAGACTGGAGGCGACCCGCGAGGTCTGGGAAATGCAAAGCCCGGCCGAAAATGCGCAGGTGTATCGCGCCGAATTCCTCGCCTATCAAATGCTCAAGGCCCTCGAAGGCGGGCTCGAGCCGGGGCTGGCCGGTTTCGTGCAGCTCGATGGGGAAGCGCGCCTGGAGGCCGTCCGCCGTTTCATGGCTCCCCGCTATGCCGATGGGTATACCAAGGGCGTGCACGACGCCGATGCTGAGCGGCTGCTCACCGCGCTGGCCAAGATCCATCAGTCCGTCGGCCTCTTGCGCTATTCCCCCGACGCACGCGCCTGCGCCCTCGCCTTTTGGGTCAGCAGTTCCGGAGACAACGGCCTAGCTGCGCACCTGCGCGAACGCCTCGAAGCCTTTGGCGCGATGCTGCGGGCGTATCCAGAACACAAGACGCAGCGTGTCTACATCAACGAACTGCGCTCCGCTATCACACGTTTCAATGACGCGCACGGGCTCTTCCCCAACAACCTAGCGAACGAAGCCGCCGAATACCTTTTCTATGAGATCGTCGAGGACGAGCATTTTTACATCACCCGCGAGAGCGCCAAACTTGCCGACGACTTCAAACACGAGCTTCTCGAACGCCGCTTTCTGGAAAAATTTGATGCCGCTCGGGAGCGGGTGAAGGGTGACGCCGTCAGCGAATTTCGCATCATCCGCGATTGGCTCGAGGGCCACGCCGCCCACCACAAGCTTCCCCAGGAGCAGCACGAGTTTATTGCCGAAGCTGCGGCGCACATCCTTCGCGGCGGCGTCGAGCGGCGGCGGATCATCGATGTTCCGATCCAGGTCGACCTCGAAGACTTGCGCGGCGACCACGACAACATCGCCGAAGGCGGCAAGTACCACATGAACTACCTGCACTTTATGGACCGCCTTCGCGCCTTCGAGGCCGGTCCGTTTACGCTTTACCACCAGTTTCAAGAGCGTAAGCAGGAACTTGTTGAGCAGTTCGCCGAAGAGCTGCGCCTCGGAGAGTTCAAACCGCGCGTGCTCAGTGCATTTGTGCGCAACAAGCTTCTGGACACCGTCTATCTGCCGCTGATTGGCGACAACCTCGCCAAGCAGATTGGTGCCGCCGGAGCAGATGCCCGCACCGACCGCATGGGCTTGCTGCTACTGATTTCGCCGCCAGGCTACGGAAAGACGACGCTAATGGAGTACGTGGCCAATCGCCTCGGCATAACCTTCATGAATGTCAACGGCCCCTCGCTCGGGCACGACGTCACCTCGCTGGACCCCGGCCAGTGCGCCAACATGGCAGCGCGGCAGGAAGTCGAGAAGATCAACCTCGCTTTCGAGATGGGCGATAACGTGCTCATCTACCTCGACGATATCCAGCATACCAACCCGGAGCTGCTCCAGAAGTTTATTTCACTGTGTGACGGCACGCGTCGCATCGAGGGAGTCTACAAAGGCAAGTCCAAGACCTACGACCTGCGCGGGCGCAAGGTGGCTGTCGTCATGGCGGGTAACCCCTACACGGAAACCGGCGGCAAGTTCCAGATCCCGGATATGCTCGCCAACCGCGCCGATACCTACAACCTCGGCGACATTATCGGCGAGAATTCAGACGCCTTCGAGGCCAGCTACATCGAAAACTCGCTCACCTCCAACAGCGTCCTGTCACGCCTATCGAGCCGTTCCCGCAAGGACGTTTATGCGATCATGCAGATCGCGCGAACGGGCCAGCGAGAGGGCGTCGAATTCGATTCGTCTTTCTCGATGGAAGAAGTCAACGAAATGGTCAGCGTCATGAAAAAGCTGATGCGCGTTCGGGACACCATCCTTCGGGTCAACCTGATGTATGTGCGCAGCGCCGCCCAGGCCGACGACTATCGCACCGAGCCGCCCTTCAAGCTCCAGGGCTCCTACCGCAATATGAACCGGCTCGCCGAGAAGGTGCTGCCGATCATGACCGACCGGGAAATCGAACAGCTCATTGATGACCATTATGCTGGTGAGTCGCAGACCCTGACTGACGGCGCCGAAGCCAACTTGCTGAAGTTCAAGGAACTCGAAGGCAAACTGACGCCTGACGAGACCGAACGGTGGGAAGAAATCAAAAAGCGCTTCAAGCGGCAAAAGGCGCTCGGAGGCGCGGGTGATACCGACCCCGTCAACCGCGTTGTTGCGCAACTCGCCGACTTCAATAATGGCCTTGCCGAACTTGGCGATACCCTAAATGAGGGCACCAAAACTTACGGGGCCACCATGGCAGAAGCCCTTGCTGGCTTACGCGAGGCGCTTATGGAGGGCTCCCGGAGCCAGCAGCATACCTTGGCCGAAGCACTCGATTCCCTCAGCGGTTCCCTGATGGCCGGCTCGCAGCGGACGGGCGAAAGCCTCGCCGGGCTTGTCGAAAGCCTGCGCGAAACGATGGCGGCCGAAGCCGCGCGAGGGCGCGAAGGTCAGGCCGAACTGTCCGCCCGACTCGACGTCATCGCCGAGCGATGGCTGCAACATTCCACAGAAACCGCTTCCGCCCAAAACCTCGCCAGCGAGCGTAACCTTTCGGCTATTACGCCGATCCTCTCGCAAATGGCAGAAGGGCTTGCGGCCACCAGCCAGGCACATCGCGAATCGTCGGTACAGACCGCCGAGGCGATTACGCCCCTGCTCAACCGCTTGGTCGACAAGCTCGATGCCGCAAGCGATGCCCAGCGCGAAGCGGCGGCGCAAACGGTCGAAGCGCTGGTCCCTTTACTCGGGCGCGTTGCCGACAACCTTTCGACGTCGAGCGAGGCACAGCGAGAGGGCGCGCAAGCAAGTGCGGAACGCGCAGGAAAGTTTCTTAGTACGATCGCCGATTCCATTCGCGAAGGCCAGCTCGCTGCAGCCGAGCAGACCAGCGGCGTCCTGGGAATGATGACACCGCTCCTCGGCAACATCTCAAACCAGCTCGCCCGCATTGCGGAAACCGGAGCCGCAGGGGGCCGGCAGTCAGAGACCATGGAGCAAATTCTGGCAACCCTTGCACGCGCCGAAACCGAGCAAACGAAAGCGGTTCAAGCTTGGGCGGAAGACATGGCCCAGCGCGACAGCGCTCCAGAAGCCCGAACGGCTCCCCTTCCCATGCCGGCGCAGGAAGCCACAGCAGCCCACGCAAGTGGTGGCGCATTGAAGCTCGACACTCGCACTGAAGCTCTACTGCAGAGCATCCTGATCGCCTTCCACCACCTGTTTCGCAAAACGGGGATCGAGCGACCGCAAGTTTTTACCAGCGACGAAACGGAATAGCCGTTCCGCCGCAAGACCGGTTTACGACCCATTCGTCGAAGTCGCGCGCAGCTCTTCACTTACCGGCGATTTCGCCGAATGGGTCCTACTATTCGCTTTTGCGGTAAATGCCGGACGCATTGACGACCAGGTTCTCCGGAGTCGAAATCGTGTCAACAGTTCCGGTTACTACGACGTGGTCGAGTTCCTGAAGGCCGCCAACTCCGCGCAGCGACCCTTGCAGTGGCAACCCTTCGGCGTCGACGAGCTGCACGCTGGCACGGCCCTTAGTGACCTTCTCCGGATCCTCGCAACAGGCGTCCCAAGGCGTTGCGCAATGGTCATCGTCGCCCATCTCGTTGCAGAACATAATGCTTTCATCCGCCAGGACCAGGGTGGCGAAGTTTTCACCGAAGGGATTCATCGTTGCGCCGATTTGCCCTGACACGACGATGAGCTCGCCGGGTTCGGCGCTGGCGCGCGCAGCTTCCACATTGACTGCGCCCTCGGGCTCGCTTTCCAGCAGGTACATGCTGACCGGGCTTTCCGAAGTCTCGGGGGAGACGTCGCTGGCGGTCCCTTTCGAAGCTGCATTATCGCCGCAACCCGCAAGAAATACGGCCAGCGCCGAGACAGCAGCCGTGGTGGTTTGATGGATACATTTATTCATAACAGGCTATTGTTTTGAGACATTTTGGGGAGGTAAAAGTTCAGGCAGAGCGCAGCGCAACCGGCAGTGGCGCCCGCAAGCATCGCAGAGCGGGAGGAATGGCACCGATGACGCCGAGCCCAAAACCGGTTACCAGGCCTAGGGTGATCGTATCCGGCGTCAGCAACAGGCGAAAAGTTCCCATGGAGAAATTGACGGTCGTGCCTTCGAGCAAGAACACCGCGAGTGAGGCGGCAGCCAGCGTGCCCGCCAGCGTTGCCAGCAGACTCTCCTGCAGCAGAGAAAGAAAAATCGCGCCGCGCGAGAAACCCACGGCCTGCAGCGTAGCGATTTCGCGGATACGGGAAGCAAACGCCGCGTAAAGCAGATTCATGCCGCCGAAGGCCGCGCCAATTCCGACAAGGATCGCGGTCAGCCATGTCATTCCGCGAATCGGGCCGTAGAAATGCGCCAGCTTTGCGTAGTAATCGGACTCCCGCAGCGCAACGAGCTCGAGGTCGAGCCGCTGACTGGCAAACAGCTCGGCATGCGCAAATCCCGATTCGTCTCCCATTCGAAGGACAACTGCGGACAAATTTTCGCGCTGCGTCAGGGTCATCAGGTCGCTGCGCGTGAACCAGACTTCAGACTCCATGACAGTGCCAGGGGCGTCGAACACACCCGCGACGGTTAGCGTCTGACCTTCGAAGGCAAGCTCGCTGCCCGGAGTCAAAGCGGAGGCTGGTCTGCCCAGCGAGCGGTGCGCAAGCCGTCCGACAAGCACCTCGCCCGGGCCGGGATACCCGCCCTCGATAATGCGCACCTCGCGGTGCACTTCGAACGCCGCGGGCGTTACGCCCCGCAACAGTGCTTGAGAATCGCTGTCGTCGGGAAAGGTCAACGCGCCCATGTATTGAATTTCTCCTGACACCGCGGGCACCCCGGCCCGGCGCTCGATACCCCGAATCCCCGCAGTGGCCAGGGTCTCGGTCTGCACAGGGATCTCGCTGCGCTCGACACTCTCCTCGGAGCCTGCCCCTAGGAGGATGACGTTTCGCGGTGAGCCGGTGGCCTGCAACACGCGCTCCATGCCGTCATTGAACGCCGAAGCAGCAAAGACGAGAAAGACCACCAGAGCGGCACCACCGATCTTTTGGATCAGCTGCCCCGGCGCTCGAACCAGGTTGCGAGTTGCGTAGGAAAACGGCAGCATGACACTAAGCCCCGCGCAGGGAGCTAACAATGGGTTTGCGGGCGGCGATCAGGGCGGGCCAGATGGAGGCGACGACCCCCAGTGCAAGCGCCACCAGCAAGCCGTAGGCGACAACCGTCCAGCTTGGCGAGAGCGCTAGCGTCAGGCCTTCGTTGCCCAAGGTGAAGCGCTTGAGGTGGAAGAAAAGCCCGGCGGAAAGACAGCCGATCAGGCCGCCGGCGAGACCGAGCAGCGCGCCTTCCAAAATCATCAACCAGCCGATGGACCAGCGGGAAAAACCGATTGTCTGGTAAACCGCGCTTTCTTTGATCCGCGAGCGCGCCGCCAGCAGGAGCGCGTTGGCGACCAGCCCCAGCACCGCAAGTACCGCCCCGAGCCCGAGCCAACGGGTGAAGCCGACCAGCTCGATCATTTCACTCGCAGTCTGGGCGAAGAAGGCCTTCTCGGGGCGGGTGTTTGTCGGAGCCTGATCTGCGGCGAAAAGGTCATCTATGCGCTCGGCCACGGGTTCGAGATCGTCAGGGCTCTCCACTCGAACATTGAACTGCGTGACGACCCCGAGACCGACGCGGGAGGCCTGCTGCAGAAACGGAAGGTGCACGTATGCGACATTGTTGTCCTGGGGATTTGGCGACGTAATGATCCCCGCAACCCACACCCTGACGCCGACAGCCTCAAATTGATCGCCCGGCTCCAAACCCCGCCGCTGCGCAAAATGCTTACCGACGAGCGCCGCATCGCTGCGGGATTGCCATGACTCGTAAGAGCCTGTCACTACTTCAAGCTCGGGGTTGTACGAGCGAAGGGCGCCAGTTGGGACGCCCCGGAAGGTGATGACGTCAAGGCTCGCCCCGCAGTTGTTCACCGTGATCTGAATCGGCAGTGCCTCGACGACGCCGTCGATCCGCTCGATCTCACCGAGGTAGTGCTCCGGCAGCCGTGAGGTCATCGGGCAAAATCGGTTTTCGCGGTAAACGACCAGGGTGTTGTCCTGCGCGCTTGTCTCGGTGACCGTTTTCAGGGACCGCTGCATCGTTTCCACCGAGGCATAAAGGAACATGCCGACGGCAACGCCGATCACGGTCAGGAGGCTGCGGACGCGGTGCCGCGTCAACTGCTTGAGGGCCAAGCCACCGAGGTGTGCAAATGGTCGCATCATGCCACGACCTCCTCTTTGGTGCCGCTCTCGACCAGTTGTCCCTTTTCGAGGTGCAGGGTCCGGGCAGCGGCCGACGCGGCAAGTGCGTCGTGAGTCACCATGACGATCGTTTTGCCGTAATCCGTAGCCAAGGCCTTGAGGAGGTTCAAAATCGCCGTACCGGACTCCCGGTCGAGGTCGCCGGTCGGCTCGTCAGCAACCAGCAACCCAGGGTTGGCAACGATCGCCCGCGCAATCGCCACACGCTGCTCCTGGCCACCAGAAAGCTCGGTCGGCCGGTGCTCGGAGCGGTCCGCGAGACCGACAAGCTCGAGGGCCTCCGTCACGCGCCGACGGCGTTCGCGACGGGTTAGAGATTTGTCCAGCAGGAGCGGCAGCTCCACATTCTCGAAGGCCGTCAGAATCGGCACAAGGTGGTACAGCTGGAAGATGTAGCCGCAGTGCCGGGAACGCCAGCGAGTCAGTTCCGCCCGCGACAGCCTGGCGAGGTCGTGCCCGTCCACGTGTAGCTCACCGGCGGTAGGTTGGTCGATGCCCGCGATCAAGTTGAGCAGCGTGGTCTTGCCCGAACCCGAGGGGCCCATCAGCGCAAGGAATTCGCCGCGGGGGACATCGAGATCGAGCTGTTCGAGGGGCGTAACGGTCGTGCGCCCTTTTTGATAGGATTTGGTCAGTCCGCGGCAGCGGATAAAGCTTTCGGTTTCCATTCCGGTTGCAGCAGAAGTTCAGGTCTCCGGCATCGAGCGAGCTTCGACACGCTCGCCGCTTTCCAGGCCGGCAGGTGGGTTTACGACGACTCGCTCGCCGGGCTTCAGCCCTTCGGCAACCCGCGTATAGCCTTCCCGAGACTCGGGGGCCAAGGTGATCGCCTTTCGGCGAACGCGCTCGCCGTCCTGGCCGATTACCCAAACCTCGGCGGACGTACCGGAGCGGCCCAGGAGCGCACTTTCAGGGACGTACAGGCGCACCCGGGTCATCGCCGCGGGACGCTCCGCTGCGCGGTCGCCGCCACCCGCGGCCAGGAATTCCGCTCGGCAGAGCATCTCCGGGCGCAGACGGTCGTCGGGGTCGAGCAGCTCGACCTTGGCCTGCAGGGTGTTGCGCTGCAGGTCGGCCTCGCCGGTGATACGGGTTACGCGACCCTGCAGCTCGACGTCGGGAAGAAAATTGGTTCGCAGCCTTACGGCCTGCCCGAGCCGCAACTGCGCAGCCTCGGCCAGCGGCACATCGATCCGGGCTTGCAGGCTCTCCGGGTCATAAAGATAGGCAATGGCTGCGGAATCGTGATTGTCCGGACCTAACATGCGCTGCTGGCCAGGTAAGGCGAAAAGCCGCATTACGCGACCCTCAATCGGCGAGGTGATCCGGTGCCGCCGGAGAGCAAGCTCCCGACGTGCCACCTCGGTTTCCGCGAGGGCGACCCCCGCCTCCGCTTCAGCATAGCGGCTCTGGAGCTGCTGAATCTGGGCCTCCGTCTCCGCCACCTCCGACTGCAACGCAGCAACCTCGGCCTCCTGGGTGACAGCGGCCTGACGGCTCTGGTCGATATCAATCTGTGGAACGGCCTCGCGCCCTGCCCCTGCGAGGCGGTCGGCGGCGTCGCGCCGGTAATCGCGCATTGCCGATGCCCCTCGAATCCGTTCGGCAAGGGTCGTCAGTTTAGCGCGCGCAGCGGCAACGGCCGCCTCGTTGGCATTGACCGTCGCCCTCGCTGCCTGAAGTGATGCGCGGGCTGTCTGGAGATCCAGCCGGGCGTCGTCGTCGATCAGGGTCGCCAGAACCACGCCTTTTTCAACGGTTTCGCCTTCGAGGACAAAAACCTCGTCGACGACACCGGAAACCAGTGTCGAGACCTTGGTCGGCAGGGGGTCGGGTTCGATCCACCCGGTTGCCTGAAATAAAACCGGGGCCTGGAAAGGGTCGGAAGCGCCGACCGAGGCGCCTTCCCGCAGATCGATAGGCTCGGCGCCCGGGTCCTCGGGCAAGGTGACTACATTGGCTATCTGGACCGGCCGCGCAGGGAGCAGGCGCTCGCCAAACAGCAGCGCCATGAGCAAGGTAAAGCCAAGGATCAGGCCTACCGGGATACTGAGGGAAAGTAATCGTCCGCGGTTGCGTTGCGGCGGAGGACTACCGGAAGGGCCAGGGTTGCCCAGAAGGGAATTCAACTGTTCTGAAGCCATGCACAATTCAAGCTAGATGGTCGGGAATCCATGTAACGGTCGCACTGCGACAGTACACGGGAACGGCCGCGAAACGCCGCGACCTCATGAGGCCTCACACGCGAGGCCGTCAAACCACCAGCTCAGTTGAGCCGCTTCTGAAGCAACGCGAGGCGTTGCGTGACCGGCAAGACCGGGGGGTCGTGCCCACGGGGAACCCGCTGCCGCATTTGGTCGGCCAGCGAGAAGGTCTCCGGACGAGAAGCTGCGACCGCGGAAACCGGAAGCGCAATCGCGTCAACGCCCGTCCGCGACATAACGCCCAAAACCTCTGGAGACTTTTCCGCCTGTTCGCAAAGGCACGTCGGCGCCGAATTACTACCTTCTTCCGATTGGCAGCAGTTATCCCGCGCGCTCACTTGGGTCGTGCAGCAGTCATCCATCGACCCCCGAGCCAACTGAGCCGCTGCGCAAACGCGAAACGGGCCACTGAGTGACAAAAGGAAGATGATGACCAGTGAGCGGAGCATCGACATCAAGTAGAACGGGAACGAGCCCCGGCGTCAACCCTGCGGGACACCGAGGCCGAAACCAACCTTACTGTTTAGTAAATCGTGCACGCCGAGAGTTCCCTCACCACGACGGGTTCAATCGCGATAGACTCTCCGCCAATCCAAAAGGGAGCACCAGAGGTTCGCTTACCGGGTTTGCCCATTTCGACATTGGCGCGATTGGATTCCGATACTACCAACCGACCCTCCTCATCGAGACCCCTCTTCGAAGGGACCCATTTTTCAGCTGACGTAGGAACCTCTGGTCGAAAAATTCCGACCCCGCCAGCGGCGTTTGAGCCGGAAATGATTTTCACCTACCCAAGGACCAGTGGCTCGAGGCCCGAAAGCCGCAAACGCGAGGGTTCATCGGCATATTTGCGCGCCGGGTATTGGCTGAGCACCTCGCGGATTTTCTGAATATGGCCCGGTGTCGTCCCGCAGCAGCCACCAACCACATTCAAAAGCCCGTCAGAAGCGAAGCCTTCGAGTGCTTTCGCGGTGTCAGGCGGGCCTTCGGGAAAGCCGGTTGGCGAGAGCGGGTCAGGCAGGCCTGCATTCGGATAGCAGGAAACCGCGCAAGGGCACAGCCGGGCAAGCTCCTCGATATAGGGGCGCATCAGGTCGGCGCCGAGTGCGCAGTTCATACCGACTGAGAGCGGTTTGGCGTGGCGTACGCTATTCCAGAAAGCCTCGGTGGTCTGCCCGCTGAGGGTGCGACCAGACTGGTCCGTAATCGTGCCGCTGATCATCACGGGCAGACGCTCGTCGCGTCCTTCGAAAAACTCTTCCACTGCAAAGATCGCAGCTTTCGCGTTCAGGGTATCGAAAATCGTCTCAATGAGGATCACGTCCACTCCACCCTGAACGAGGCTGCGCACCTGCTGCAGATACGCGTTCTTGACCTGATCAAAGGTGACTTCGCGCTTACCGGGGTCATTGACATCCCGGCTCATCGACAGCGTCCGATTGAGCGGCCCGATGGCTCCAGCCACCCACTTTTCGCCCAAACCGTCTGCCTCGGCATCATCGGCCTTCTGGCGAGCCAGCTTGGCAGCTTCGACGTTGAGCTCGTCGACGATTTCTTCGAGCCCGTAGTCAGCCTGGGAGATGGTCGTCGAGTTGAAGGTGTCCGTCTCGATCAGGTCGCTTCCGGCCTCCAGAAACGCGCGGTGGATTTCAGCGATGACATCTGGCTTGGTCAGCACCAGCAGGTCGTTGTTGCCTTTGAGGTCCGCCTTGTCCCAATCCTTAAACCGGTCGCCGCGATAATCGGCTTCGGTGAGCTTTTTCTGCTGCACCATCGTGCCCATGGCACCATCGAGGTAAACAATGCGTTCGCCGAGCAGCTTGCGCAAGCGCTCGCCCTTTGCGGTGTACGGCTTTTTTCCGGAATGCGATGACATACCTATCAACATATCCGGATGAGTTGTTCTGTCGACAAAAATCTTTCGAACGCTGTTCGCCGCTTCTTTTCCTGCCGTGTCGGCTTTGAGGGGCGGTTCTACGCGCTGTTGGCATCTACGAAAAACGGCGCCCTAGGAGGACGCCGTGCGTGGCAAGCCCTAAAGCGCCCGGCCGAGAATGGGCGGGCACACGGGCGCTGCATCAAAGGCGGCAAAACCGACTAATCGTCGTCGCGGCGCATGGGGCTGCGACGGTCCCGACCGGTCTGACCACGCTTCGGGCCCTGTTGTCGGGGACGGGAAATGTCACCTTCGCCGAAATCACGAGGCGGGGGGCGATCACCAAAATCCCGGCGCGGCGGGCCACCGGGGCCGTCGCGGCGCGGCGGGCGGTCACCAAAGTCGCGACGAGGCGGCCGGTCGCCGAAATCACGGCGTGGCGGGCGATCGCCAAAGCTTTTGCGGGGTTTGAATTCGCGCTCTCTGGCCGCATTGACCTTGAGCGGGCGACCGCCGAAATCGGCGCCGTTCAGGTTTTCAATCGCGTTTTCCGCTTCGCCGTCGTCGGGCATGGTTACAAAACCAAAGCCCTTGCTGCGACCGGTCTCGCGGTCCATGATGATGGTGGCTTTCGTGACGCTTCCAAATTCAGCGAAAACATCCGCCAATTCATTGTCTTCCGTCTCGTAAGGCAGATTGCCAACGTAGATGTCCATTTAACGTGTCTTGTCCTAATCTATGAATCAATGATGCCGGTGGTCGTATTCAGTGCAGAGGGGTCGGCATCGAGTCGCACGCTGCGCTGTCCCCGGTTGACCGGTGCCTGTAAAGACACACGGCCCAGGATACAGTTTGTAGCATGCTCGGAGATTTTACCGATGGCAAGGCGATTGCGCTCGCCAAAGCAAAGAATTTTCCTAACTCAAAAAGCGCGGAATCCAGTGGATGCGCTGTACTGCCAAAATGGCCGTCAACGTACTCGGTTTTATGCTCGCTGTTACCGCCGGTGACGGTGCAGGTCACGCAAATTGCGCGAGGAACCGTACGTCATTAGTGTAAAAGTGGCGGATGTCGTCGATGCCGTGGCGAAGCATGCAGAGGCGCTCGATGCCCATGCCGAACGCGAAGCCGCTCCATTGTGCGGGATCGAGTTCACAAGCTATGAGGACCTCTGGGTCGACAAGCCCGCAGCCGCCAAGCTCGATCCACTGGTTGGAAAGACGGCCAAAGTCCGGCGCGCGCATGTCGATCTCAAACGATGGCTCGGTAAACGGGAAAAACGACGGGCGGAACCGCGTTTCTGCGCCTTCGCCGAAGAGTTCCTTGATGAGGTAGTCGAGAGTGCCCTTGAGATCGAGCAAGGTCACCCGGCTATCGATGTAAAGCCCTTCGCACTGGTGAAAATTCGCACTGTGGGTGGCATCCACCGTATCGCGGCGGAACACGCGCCCAGGCGAAATGATCCGCAGCGGCGGTGGCTCGACCAGCATGGTGCGGATCTGTACCGTCGAGGTGTGCGAGCGGAGGATATAGCGCTCGCCGCCGTGTTTCGTGACGTTGCCCACGCGGGCATTGTCGGCCAGGAAGAGCGTATCCTGCTCGTCGCGGGCCGGGTGGTCCTCCGGCGTATTGAGCGCGTCGAAGCAGAACCACTCCGTCTCAATTTCGGGACCCTCAGCCACACTGAAGCCGATACGTCCAAGCGCACTTTCGATTTCCCGGCGAGTTTGAGTCAACGGATGAAGAGGTACGGGCCGCGGGTGGACCGACGGCAGCGTCGGGTCTACGGGAGGCCCGAGGCGCGCCGCTGTTTCCGCTGCCTCGATCCGCTCGAGCGTTTCCGCATAGGCGGCTTCCACCTCGTTTTTTGCCTCGTTAATCAGTTTGCCAAAGGCCGGGCGTTCCTCTTTGGGCACGTCCTTCATGCCTTTCATCGCCGCGGTCAACTTGCCGTTCGGCCCGCTGATAGTCGCTTTGAACTGCTCGAACTCCGG
The DNA here is from genome assembly GCA_050331415.1 of Opitutales bacterium. Taxonomy (GTDB): domain Bacteria; phylum Verrucomicrobiota; class Verrucomicrobiia; order Opitutales; family Cerasicoccaceae; genus DAIQNO01. The sequence continues at coordinate 34,129 of JBHJGW010000106.1, forward strand.
GCGCGTGCGGATTGCCGGCACGGCTGCTTTAACTTCGTCGACGATGGCTTGGAGCTGGTCTTTCATGGGCGTTGCCTAGTCCTTAGTCAGCTCGCCATCGGTCCGTCTAGTTAATTCAGGGTTTGCCGGTTGATGAGACACTTTTCTCAGGTTCCGCACGTTAGACGATCCGCCGCGCCTCGCGAATGACTGCCCCGCAGCTGGCATGCAGAGAGCGGGGATGGCTGGGCGAAAACAATCGCAACTTTTTCCATTGCGTCGACTCTTGCCGTATGCGATACGTTTAGACTTGGCCGGGTCCCGTGCAACGGACACCCGCGAACTCCCCCAGGGCAGGAATGCAGCAAGGGTAGCGAGGATGTGCGTGTGCCGCGGGGTGCCTGGCCTTTTTTGCGCCCATCCGACAGGCGCTGCGCATCGTAAGATCGGCGTAAGCCATTGCCATTGAACGAAATGGAGCTTGGGTTTTGGAAAGCGCTCGTCGCTTGCCGCCATTTCCAAAGCGCCCACTATTTGGCAAATTTGGGTCTCTTGGCATTTTTTTCTGGGCTGCCGATGCCCCCTGCGTGGGATCTGCTGTGCCGGAAGGCAGATGCACACTTGAAAACGTGAGGCACTCTGCACAAGCTTCCCTGTCGCAACGCCCTGCACCCGTGCAGCGAAACACCTGATGGAACGCCAATACTTCGCCCGCCGCCCCGCCCTTTTCACGCCGCTCCGCTCGATTTGCGGAGTCATTTCCGTGCTTTTGCTGGCCCTGCTGACCGGCTGCGGTGGCGGACTTCCCAATGTCGAGGAAGCCGCTGACCAGGACATCCTTCTGGTGGGCAACGGGACGGAGCCGCCGTCACTGGATCCCCATCTTTCTACGGATGTCAGCTCCGGGCAGGTCATCAGCGCGCTCCTCGAAGGTCTCGTCAACCACCATCCGAGCGACTCGGAGCAGGTCATTCCGGGTGTCGCGGAGAGCTGGTCGCACGAAGGCAATTTCCAAGTCTGGACGTTCAATCTGCGCCCGGATGCCAAATGGAGCAACGGGGACCCGGTTACCGCTCAGGATTTCGCCTACGCCTACGAACGGATCCTCACCCCCGACCTGGCCTCGCAGTATGCGCAGATGCTCTACTTTCTGAAAGGTGCCGAAGCCTTCAACAAAGGCGAAACGAACGACTTCAGCGAGGTCGGCGTCGAAGTGATCGACGATCATACCTTGCGTCTGAGTCTGATTGGTTCGACGCCGTATTTCCTCACGGTGCTGACGCATACCTCGTGGTTTCCGGTGCATCCCCCGAGTATCGAGGCGCAACCCGGCGGCATGACCAACCTCAGCGGGGCCTGGACCAAGGGAGATTACGTCGGCAACGGGCCCTTTGTCCTTACCGAATGGAAACCGGAGCAGCACATTTACGTCACCCAGAACCTGCAATATTGGGACCGGCCCAACGTCAGGCTGCAGGGCATCTATTTCTTCCCGATTACCGACTACGAAGCCGAGTGGCGGATGTTCCAGGGCGGGCAGTTGCACGTCACCCAGATTGTACCGACCAGCCGCATCCCGGGCCTCGCGGCGGACGCGCCGCCGGAATTCCACGCGGATCCCTACCTGGGCACCTACTATTTTCGTTTCAACACCACGGTCGCGCCGTTCGACGATGTCCGCGTCCGGCGTGCCCTGGCGATGGCGATAGACCGTGAAGAAGTGATTCGCCTCGGGACCAAAGGCGGGCAGCAACCGGCCTACACCTTCGTTCCGCCCATGTTCGACAACTACGAAGGGCCCGATGGCATCAAGTACGATGTCGAAGGCGCAAAGGCTTTGCTGGCGGATGCGGGATTCCCGAATGGTGAGGGGTTCCCGGAAGTGACGCTGAGCTTTAACACGTCCGAAGCCCACCGGGCAGTCGCGGAGGTGGTCCAGCGGGACTGGGAGCGTGACCTGGGAATCGATGTGACTTTGGAGAACGCGGAATGGGGCGTCTTTCTGGACCGCATCAACCAGCTCGATTACCAGGTGGCGCGTTCCGGCTGGATTGGGGACTTCATGGACCCATACACCTTCCTCGAACTGATGCGCAGCGGGAACGGCAACAACCGCACCGGCTGGAGTAACGAACGCTACGACCAGCTCATGCACGAGGCCATCACCGCCAAAACGCGAGAGGGGCACTACGCGAAGCTTCGCGAAGGCGAACAGATTCTGATGGAAGAGATGCCGGTGGCTCCCATTTATACTTATGTCAACCACTACATGCTCGATCCGCGGGTGCAGAACTGGAATCCAAAACTGCGCGATAAACGACCGTGGAAGTTGATTGGCGTCGAAGGGATTGAGGACTGAGGAACGCCTCTGACGCAGCCCACTCCCACCGGCCTGACCTTTCCTGAGCATGGGTGACCCCTGGCAACGCATCGCGCCCTACGTCGATCGTCTGCGGCCCTATACACGCCGCCTCGCCCCACTTGGTCGGGCCTGGTCTGCGGGGCGGCGGTTTTACCGCAATTCGCCGCTCACGCGCTACCTGCTGCGGCGTTTCGGGCAATCACTGATCGTGCTTTGGGTCGCGGTCACGCTGACTTTCGTGCTGGTAAAATCGTCGCCTGGCGACCCTTTTGCCGGCGAGCGCAACGTGCCGGAACACGTCCGCGAGCGGCTCGAGGAAGCTTACGGCCTGGACCGCCCTCCGCTCGAGCAGTACTTTCACTACCTCGGCAATCTGCTGCAGGGCGACCTCGGTCCGTCGTACCGGGAGACGCGCACGGTCAACGAAATCTTGGCCGACCACCTGCCGGTTTCTTTGGAACTCGGGGCGTGGTCACTGCTGGTGGCGGTCTGCCTGGGAGTACCGGCGGGCACGCTTGCCGCCCTGCGCTCGAACAGCCCTACGGACTACGCGACGATGGGAGCGGCGATGGTCGGACTCTGCTTGCCCACGTTCGTCATTGGCCCCTCTCTGGCGTTGATCTTCGGCGTCTGGCTAGGCTGGCTGCCGGTGACCGGTTGGTTCGAACCGGCCTCGCGCATCCTGCCCGCGATCAGCCTCGGACTGGTCTACGCGGCTATCCTGGCGCGCGTCACACGCGGCGGCATGCTCGAAGTTTTAAGGCAAAACTACCTGACTACCGCCCGCGCCAAGGGCCTGCCCCCCTGGACGATTTTGTGGAAACACACCCTTCGCGGCGGCCTGTTGCCGACGGTTTCTGTTCTCGGCCCCGTGCTCGCCGGTATTTTGAGCGGCTCCTTTGTCATCGAAACCGTTTTTCAGATCCCGGGCATGGGGCGCTATTTTGTCCAAAGCGTGTTCAACCGTGATTACCTGCTAATCCTCGGGACCGTGATCCTGTACTCAAGCCTCATCACGGCAGCAAACCTGACTGTTGATATCGTCATCGGCCTGCTCGACCCTCGGGTCCGGACCAAGTAGTTCGTTTCCGGAACTCCGAACCTCCGCCCAGCGCCTTTTCCACCTCGCCTTTCAACCATGTCCTCACCCGCCCAAAAGGAAGCCACGGCTCCCTCCGATCCAAGCCTCGAAGTCGGCACTTCGCTGTGGCAGGAGGCCCTACGGCGCTTGCGGCAAAACCGTGCGGCGGTAGTGAGCTTCTGGATTCTGGTCGGCATCGTCGCTTTTTGCCTGATCGCACCTGTACTAAGCCCGTACGACACGGTGGAAGCGGCGGGCGGCATCGCCGAGGGCCCGAGTTGGAGCAACTGGTTCGGAACCGACGATCAGGAGCGCGACCTTCTGACCCGCGTAGCTGTGGGCGGGCGCATCTCATTGGCGGTTGGCCTCGTAGCGACCCTTGTGGCTCTGTTCATCGGCGTCACCTACGGCGCTCTGGCGGGCTACCTGGGTGGTGCGACGAGCTCGGTAATGATGCGCATCGTCGATGTCCTCTACGCCCTGCCCTTCACCATTCTGGTAATCCTGCTGATGACGATGTTCGAGCGGAATTTTCTGCTCCTGTTTGCCGCGATCGGGGCCGTGGAATGGCTGACCATGGCGCGGATCGTCTACGGGCAGGTGCGTTCGCTGAAACAGCAGGAGTTTGTCGAAGCAGCGGTCGCCCTCGGGCTGCCACTGCACCTGATCGTCTGGCGGCATTTGCTGCCGAATGTGCTCGGGGTAGTCGTTGTTTACGCAACACTGACCGTCCCGGCGGTGATGCTGCTAGAGAGCTTCCTGAGCTTCCTCGGGCTGGGTGTGCCGCCTCCTATGCCCTCTTGGGGTGACCTTATCAAAAACGGAGCGGAAAATATGACCCTGTACCCGCATCTCCTCGTTATCCCGGCACTGTTTTTCTCGGTTACGCTGTTTTGTCTGAATTTTCTCGGAGATGGCCTGCGCGATGCGCTCGACCCGAAAGCCGGACGCGACTGACGCCAAGCCGGAGAGTTCCGCTTGCGGTGCCAGCTTTCGATCGTCACCGTGACAGAGCTATGAACCACTCCGAAGACTCGCCAGCTCAAGATTCGGCAAGCCCTGAAAGCGACGCAACCACCTCGCAAATTTCCTCAACGGAGGCGAATGCCTCAAGGGAAGAATCCCCCGGCGAACAGCGATCGCCGGAAAGGCCAGCGAAGGCGGATAACGTGGGACGCACATACGCGATTGCCGGTACCGTCGGCTTTTTCGGTTTTCTGATCGTCCTGATTGGCGGCTCCTACGCTAACCACGACCTGGAGGCGGTACCAGAGTGGCTGGCTCTCGTGGCGCTGGCGCAGTTTGTCTGCCTAATCCTGATGGCATTTGCGCTGGTCGGGCACAAGGTACGCTCCACCTGGTTTTTTTGGTCCTGTACCGCCGCTTCGGCCGTTTGCCTGGTGTTTGGACTGCGCGCACCCCTGTGGTTCATTGCCAGCCTTTGCGGGATTGCGTATCTGATGCGTTACCGGCGGGAATTTTTTGGCACCTAAAAAGCGGCGCCCCTGAAAGGGACGCCGCTGCAAAATCGTTGAGTCTGTTTACTCGGCGTTGAGTCTGTTTACTCGGAGTCCGGCAAGATCACCGCGTTAATGACGTGGATGACGCCATTACTTGCCATAATGTCGGTTTTTACTACCTTAGCATTGTCGACTTTTACGGTCCCGTAGCTCGTGGTGATGTCGATCGAGTCACCTTCAAGGGTTGGTGCTTCACCCGGACTAACGTCCGCCGCCATGACTTTCGCCGGGACGACGTGGTACTTGAGGATAGCTTGGAGCTGCTCTTTGTTTTCCGGCTTCAGGAGCATATCAAGCGTTCCCTCGGGGAGTGCAGCAAATGCTTCGTCGGTCGGCGCGAAGACAGTGAACGGACCTTCGCCCTTTAGAGCCTCGACCAGTCCGGCAGCCTTTACGGCAGCGACGAGCGTGCTAAAGCCTTCGGTCTCCATCGCTACGTCAACGATGTCCCCCTTTTTCGACATCTTGTCGTGATCGTGGCTTCCTTCGTGGTGAGCTGCCTGAACGGCGAGCGGGCTTGTCAGCAGAGCAAGGCTTGCAAGAACAGTGGAGATAATGGGTAGGTTTTTCATGAATATGGATGGTTGAGGTTACGACTTCAGGATATCGTATTTTTCAGATTTCCAAAATGATTTTGGCATTTTGCCCGCGAGCCCGCTCTGACAACGTCTTGCAGCAGCCAAAAAAATCAGTCCCATGCCCCAAGCAGGCACCAGTTCCCGGTCTCCTGCCGCAGGCGGAAGCAGCCTTGGGCGGGCAGTTCGACATCCCATTCGGTGGCGTGCCATGGGTCGCCCGTCCACCAGTCACCCGAAGTTTCAAAAGGACCCCGCGCGGCAATCACCCGACCGGTAGCCGCCAGCGACTCAACCTGTTCGGGCACCGGCGGCGCTGCCTCGGTGAAATTGCGGGCGCTCGAGGCCAGCCCCGGCAACAGCGGTTGCTCCGTCACCGGGCGGCTCAGGCGCACGCGTGCCTCCAGCGGTGGTCGAAACCGTCGCAAAGTTGGCCCGGCAACCACCATCGGTGGCCCTGCCCGCTCAATGCCCGTGACGGCCGCCGCCGGGCCGCCCCGCCGAAATTGCGCTGGCGGTTCTGCCGGCAACTCCGCCAAGCCCGAAGCATTGTGCGGCAACGGCTCGCCAGTACCGGTATCCCCAAGTTTCAGTTGCTGGGAAAAGGTTTCCTGATCCGGTGGTTCGGCGTCGAATTGGTCGGTCACGGGCGTCAGCTCCTCCGGCAGCGCTTCAAGGCGAAAGACATCATCGCGATGAGTGTCACCGACGACCGGACGCCCAAGATTCTCCGGGCCAACAAGGCCGGCGAGTTCGTCGAGGGTTTCCGCGAGCCGCCAGGGGTTACGGATTTGAGTGTCGAAGAGCCCTGCCTGTCGTGCCGCCGGATCGATGGGGTCGAGCCGCAGCCACACACGCGCGATCGGTCCGCCAACGTGCACGCTGTCGAGGTGATGCTGCAACAGCCGGTGCAGCAACTCGGCGTCGGCGGTGGGCTCGGGTAAACGGATGGTGCGGCGGTAGTCGTCGGCCTCGACGACACGCAACTCCAGCGTGACCGAACGCGCCACTCGAATCGCGCCCTGAAGCTGAGCCGCCAGGCTTTCCAAGGCGCGCTTAAGCCAGAAAACGAGTGCCTGCAGGTTCTCCAGCGGCTCCTCCGGCTCGTAGGTTTCGGTGAAATCCGGCTGCCACTCCGCGATCTGCAGGGGGCGACAGAAGCGACCGTTGAGCTCATCCCAGACGCGCAGTCCATCAGCACCGAGCCGCTCCCCGAGCGCCTGCCGCGGCAGTTTCGCCACCTCCCCCAGGGTCCGTACACCCCAGCCTTCGAAGATGGGTAGCCAGCGAGGCGGCAGGTCTCCCAAGGCCAGCGGCAATGCCTCGAGCAGCGCCTGGCGGCGTTCGGGTTCGGGGATGTACTTAACGCGCGCCACCTCTGCCGCCCGGGCCGCGAGCAGCGCCAGTGCCGGCGTCTCCGCAATGCCTGAGCGTGTCGGCAGCCCCTTTGCCTGCAGCTCCGGGAGCAGCTCCATCAGCGCTTGCGCCGCCTGCTCGACTTGCGCGGGGTGCAGCCTCAGTGTCAGCAGGCCCGGCGCGGTGGGCTCGATCTGCGGCGTCAACTGCCAGGCGGTAGCCCACAGCAGGCGCGCGGCCTGCCGCTCAGCCGCCGCAGACGGTTGCAACACCCGCAAAGCCGCGCAACGCCCCAGCGCCTTGGGCAAGGCCATCCCGCCGGCTACTCCCGCCCGCTGTGCAGCAAGGTTCAGCTCGGCAACCTTGTGGTAATCTCCCGCCAGCACCACCGGCGACCCGAGCGCCTCGGGCGTCAACCGCAGGGCAGCCCGCAGGGAGAAATCGGGCGTCCAAAGCGAAGCGAACATAGAATAGGCAGCGGAGGGAAGACGTCAGGGTGCCAGCCATGATTTAGCTCGCGGCGTAAGCGACTGTGCGCTCTTCGCCTTGGTTTCCGCCTTCAGCAGTTGCCGCAAAACGCTGGGCAGCTTTGCGGTGCAGCGCCTGGCGGGGCAACTCGAGCTCGGCAAGGGTCCAGCGAGTGTGGATTTCGTGGCGGGCATCCGCACTCGGCGCGAAGGGGCGGTCCGCAAGGCTCAGGAACGTGCCACTGCGCTGATGAACGAGCCGCTGCAGGCGGTACCAACTCGTGGCGGCGACGCCTTTGGCGGCCACACCCCGGAAATCCGCCGCAACGAGGCCGAAGTTGGGGTCGCGCAGCAAGATGTCGAGCGCACGCAGCGCCCGGTGCAGATCCGGACAACGCACCCACAGCAGCGCCTCGGCGGCCCCCGGACTCAAGGTAGCGGGCTCGAACGTGCGGGCAGGGTCGACCAGCGCGCTGAAGCGCCCTTCCACTCGAGCGCGGCGCAAAAGGCCGTCGAGAAAGGTACTTGCGCCGGTACTGTTACCGCGCGCGATCCACTCCACCCAGCGTTTGGGTGGCAGCGCAAGTTCGCCCCGGGCAGGAGGTGGCGTCGCCTCGGCCTCAACAAGCAAATCCTGCGCGCTGCGCAAAACCGGAACCGGTGCGCGCCCACGGGGCACCGTCACCTCACCGCCCCAAGGCATGCTAATCACCGTTTCGCCCGCTTGCGCCATAACGTGTCAGCCTAGCGAACTTCAGCCGAAACGCAAGACTTAAGTGAAATATTGTTCACTTAAAAGGGCAGAGATTCCGCCTTTTACGCAGGGTACTCACATTACAGACACCGGTTCAGGTGATAGCTGACGTTGATGACTTTGCGTTTGCTTTTCCTCGCCGCCTTGGCGCTGCTGACGACGGCCTCCATCGCCCAAAGCGAAGACGATGCCGATTTTAGCCTGTACGCCCTCGGTAACAGCCTGACCGACGAACTGCGCTACGATGACTTCGTCAAGATGGTCGAAAGTGGCGGTAAGACGATTCGCCTGGCGCGGCAGACAGTCCCCGGTGCGCCGATTGGCTGGCTTTGGGAAAACAATCTCGAGGGAGGCGGCTTCACCACGCGCCCTTACGGTCCGCCAAAAAACGCTTTCGAGAACTGGCAGTGGGACGCCATTTCGCTGCAGCCTTTCCAATGGAACTACGATCGCAACATCGTCCACGCGCCCAATTACGCACGACTGATTTGGGAAACGAGCCCTGAGGCTACCGTCTATATCTACGCGCAGTGGCCCCACAACGCAGGAGGAGACTGGATCGAAAAATGGCGCAGTCCGCGCACAGAGGAGATCATGTCGCGGGAAGAATATGAAGACCTGACGGCCTACATGCGCGATAACCTCAGCGAAGAGCAGGTGCGCCTGATCCCCGCCGGCCACGTGATGTACGTGCTGGAGCAGAAGGCGCGCGCCGGGCTCGTCCCAGGCATCGAGTCGATGTGGCAGGCCTACGATGATGGCGTACATGTCAACAACCTTGGCAACCTCATCGTCACCGCCACTTATTACGCCACAATTTTCGGCGAAGACCCCACGGGCCTGGATTACAGCATGTTTAACGGCGAGCAGGACAAAATCGCCATCACGCCGGAGCTTGCCCGCGTGGTGCGCGAGAGTGCCTGGGAGGTCGTCGCCACACACCCGTGGACCGGCGTCAGCAGTGACGCGCCGGTTAAGGTCGTCACTCCGGCGGTCGATCCGGCCGTCGTGGGCAGTGATTACTCCTGGGAGCTGCTCAGCGCTTTCGGCAAAGCGCCGCATACCTGGCGCCGGGTCAACGGCAGCCTGCCCGAGGGCATGGAACTGACTCCCGAAGGCGAGCTTCGCGGAGCAGCTGCCGCCAGCGGAGAATACGCCTTCACCGCAGAGGTTCGTGGCGCGGACGGCTCGACGGCTCAGCAGCTGTTTACGCTGAAAGTGGTGGAAGATACCGGACCGAAAATCACCTCCCCCGCAGTAATCACGCTGGAGCAAGGCGCTTTCATCACAGGACAGCTTACAGCAGAATCCACCAATCCGCCCCTGCGGTGGCGCGTCGTCGAGGGTAGCCTTCCGGCGAGCCTCGAGCTCTCCGAAGCCGGACTGATCAGCGGCGCACCCGGAAAAATTGGCGAGTTCAGGTTCCGTGTGGCTGTCGACGACGGCGACACGACCGATCCGGAGCGAGATTCCCGGGAGATGACGCTGCAAATCGTGGAGCCTTCGGCGCCAATTTCTTACGCGCGGGCGCTCGTGGGCGAGCCGACTATTGACGGCAGCCTCGAGGGCGACCCGTGGCAATTTCCGGAAACCCTCGGCAAGACACTTGCCGGACAGCCGGACAACGCCGTGCGGCTCGACTTCGGCTGGCACGGTCAAAACCTTTACATTGCTGTTGCCGTGCAGGATGACAACGTCATCGCCAACGGTCCCCCCGAGCAGCAGGACCGGGTGAAAATCTATCTCGATGGCCTCAACAACCGGGAGGCCACGTACAACTGGGACGATGTTGAGCTGATCTCCTCCGCCGGAGGCCGCACTGAAGGCCGGCGCTTCGGGATCGGCGGTACGGTCGGAAAGATCGATGGCGGCTACCTCGTCGAAGCTAAGATCGGTTTACGACCCCTCGGACATCAATTCGGTCGCCGCAACGAACCACCTATCGACTGGCGCAGCATCGGCATCGACATCGTAGTCGAAGACACAGATGCTCCCGGAGCCAGCAAACCCGAAAGCATTCTTGCCTGGCACGGCAGCTTGACGAACAGCGAGGACCCCAGCCAGTTCCGAACAGTCATCTTCACTCCGGCTCAAGAGTAGCGGAGGAGTTTGATCGCCAGCAACCCGGCCAGTATTGCCGAGAGCGCCCGATTACCCTTCAGCCTCGACCAACATTGCGAAGGGGATATCCGGTTTTCGCTAACGGTATCAAAAAAAACATGGTTCCATGACGAGGACGACATCGTCGGGCAACAACTCGACATCTTCGCCCCCAGTCGAAAGGAGCTTCTCGAGCTCCACTTCGACGACCTGAATGCTTCCGTCCGCACAAGATCGCCGGAGATGGATCCGCGGTCGACTTCCTTCGGAATTGACCTCAAAAACGTCCCCTGGAGCGACCAGCCGCCACCGATCGCAGGAACACGCCCGCCCTTCTCTTGCGACGCCTGTAAGGCCGAGATCGAGCACAAAGCGACAAGCACCAAAAGCAGTTCGGGAGGCTTTTTTTTCATTTGGTCAAAGTTGTTGCCGGTTTTTCTGCCGACCTTTCAAAACGGGAAAGGTGCCATCTCAGACGCCGTTGCCCCCCATTTGTAGTGTTGTCAGCCGTCTCCAATGACGCTACTTCTTGGCGATGATTTCTAAGAATGGCTTCGTTTGCTGGCTGCTGTGGGCCGTGGCCCTGCTACCGCTGACCGCCAGCGCGCAGGTACCGGCGGAGCTACGAGCCCTCGAAGAGGCTCTCGGCTGGTTGACACTGGTCGATACCGGCCAATACGGCGAATCGCACACGCAGATGTCCCCGCTTTTTCGCAACAGCGTCAAACGCAGTGACTGGATTGCCTCGATGAAGGGGCTGCGCAGGGGCACTGGAGAGCTGCAGAACCGCGAGGTGCAGGATAGTTTCATCACGCAGGAACTGCCCGATCACCCCCCCGGCACCTATTGCCTCGTCAAGTTTCAGAGCGACTGGGGAGGAATCGACTACCTTCTGGCGGAGATCGTTATCCTCGAGCTCACGCCGGAGGGATGGCGGACGCTCGGCTACTACGTCAACCCGGCGAACTCCTCACCGGAAGCGGGTGCCGCTGGCGCCCCGAAGGCGCCTTCGGCACCGTAAACCGGTTTCCCCCATCGGCAGAAATAGGGGTTGTCTCCCCACGCCTCTCATTGCAAACTACTTGCATTAACCTCATGCATCGACCTTTCCTTTTCTTCATCGCCTGCCTTTCCCTTGCCGGCACTCTGTCCGCAAACGAGCCCATCAGCTTCGTCGTCTCGATCCCGCCCCTGAAGTGGTTTGTCGAGCAAATGATCCCGGAGGCGGATGTCGCCGTGCTGCTCGACGAAGGCGCCGACCCGCACACCTTTGCCCCCAGCCCCTCGCAAGTGCGAGCGCTGCACCGTGCAGATGTTTGGGTGACAGCGGGCCTGCCGTTCGAGCGTGCATTGCAGCGGGCGCTCCACGACACGAAAGGCCCTCTGATCGTCGCTCCAGACGCCATTGCTGAACATGATCACGAGTCCCATGAGGCGCATGAAGAACATGAGGAGCATCAGCACGAAGATCCGCACTGGTGGCTCGGGTTTCACTCCCACTTGCCGGTCGACCTTGCCCTTGCGCACCGTCGTTTCGTCAACGTCCCCGAAAACCACGGAGGCAACGTGGCGCCCGGAGCGGTTGAGCGGACGCGCGAGCTGCTACAGCTCGAGGCGGCTCTGCGAAACGAACTGGTATCACTCCTGGCCCCTCACGAAGGCCGTGCGTTTTTCGTCCTGCACCCGGCCTTTGGGCACTTCGCAGAAGCTTTCGGCCTTCGGCAGATGGCGGTCGAGGTCGAAGGGCGGGCACCGTCGCCACGTCAGTTGCGCAACATCCTCGAACAGATGCGTTCCGAGGGGGCGACCACGCTCTTCGTCCAGCCACAAGGCAACCGGGCCGCGGCGGAGGCCATTGCCCGCGCTGCTGACGTCGAACTCGTCGAAATCAACCCCTTGCGGGAAAATTGGCCGGTGATGATGCGCGAAATCGGGGAAGCGCTGGCGCGTTCGTTTGAACGCTCATCCAAAATAACGCGTCAAGCGCGTTGAACTCATCGCGTGCTTTTCCGCGCGCGCATCTGTCGTTGCCCATGCCTGAAACGGTCCTGAGATTCCATGACGTCAGCTTCCGCTACGCTGGTGGAATTGAAGCGCTGCACGGAGTTTCGTTCGAACTTTTTGCCGGGCAACGCGTCAGCATTGTAGGTCCCAACGGCGGCGGTAAATCGACCCTTTTGAAGCTCGCGCTGGGCCTGCTTCAGCCAAGCCGTGGCGACATCGAAACCTGCGGTCACCCCCCGCACGTCGGTTGCACGTTGATCGGTTACCTGCCCCAGCACACGGTCTCGCCCTCGATGCCGGCGCGCGTGGCCGACGTCGTCCGCATGGGCCTGCTGAAGGTGAACAAAGCCCCTCGCGAAGCGGTCCATCGCGCCCTCGAAAGCGTCAACGCTGCCGACCTTTCCCACCGCCCTTTCGCAGCTCTCTCAGGTGGGCAGCGCCAACGCGTGCTGCTTGCCCGGGCGCTGGTGGACAGCCCTCGTGTACTCTTCCTCGACGAGCCAGTGGCGCACCTCGACCCCGAGGCGGCCAACCACTTCCGCGAATTGATGCGCGGCCTCGACCGGGAATTAACGGTGGTCACCGTGACCCACGACCTGACGTTCGTCGAGGCCGATACCGAGCTCGCACTCTGCGTAAACCGCACCGTCCATCTCCACCCGACCGAGCAACTGGGCGCCGGCATCGCCCACGTTTTCGAGTCGCCCGTGGCGCGCGTCCGACATGATGAAGAACTCTGACCCGGCACGTGTTTGGACGCCCTTGGTCATTCATCGTTTGACTCAAGCTCTGATGCCAGCTTTCTCACCCCTTCTGCCTCACCTCTCGTCTCTCTTAAATGAAGCCTTCCGTTACAATTGACTATTGTCCCGGGTGCCGCTGGTTGCTGCGAGCGGCGTGGACGGCTCAGGAACTGCTGACTACATTCGAAACGGAGCTTAGTTCTGTTGCGCTGAGACCCTCGGAAGTCGGCGGTCAGTTTACCGTCTCGCTCGACGAGACATGCGTTTGGGACCGGAAAAACGAAGGGCGTTTCCCGGAGATGAAGGAGCTCAAACAGCTCATCCGTGATCGCGTCGCGCCCGACCGTCACCTCGGCCACAGTGACCGGGACGAGGCAAATCGCGAAGGGTGAGTATCGTGACGCGTGTAGCGAGTGTTGAGAACTACGGTTTTAACTGAATGGGAGTCTTTCTTGAGGACCTTCTTGCGGCGGACTTTCCGTTTTTGCGGTACGCCTTGCTGATGGCGCTTCTGGCAAGCGTCAGCGTCGGCGCAACCGGCGCGATGGCCTCGGCGCAACGCGTCGGGTACCTCGTCGCGGCGATAGCCCATGCATCTTTGGCCGGCATTGCTGCCGTGCTCTGGCTTCAGGAGACAGCGGACTGGTCTGCACTCGACCCTGCGGCCGGCGCGCTTTTCGCGGCCCTCGGGGCCGCCGCCATTTTCGCCTGGATGCGCCGAAAGCGACCCGAAAACGCCGACGCGCTGATCGGCGCTGTGTGGTCGACGGG
>JBHJGW010000107.1:0-22751 GCA_050331415.1 Opitutales bacterium
AACCAACCCACACCGAAGCGGCTCAAGGAGGAACGCAGCGAAGCGAGTAGTCCTTGAACCGCGTAGGTACAATCTCGCTGCAAAAGGAAAACCCAAAAACATCAACCAACCAGCCACGTCCCCAAACTTTGGTGTAGACCCGGTTTTTCAAAGTGCCCTTAAAATGGTGCGGGCGGGGGGAATCGAACCCCCGCAACTAGCTTGGAAGGCTAGTGTTCTACCATTAAACTACGCCCGCTTGCGTGAGCAAACCGGTACTCTGATGCGTCAGCGGTGAGGCGTCAAGCGCTTTAGCGCCGGTCGTCGCTTTCGTGTCTGGGCTTATTCGAAGGAAAGAATCAGGCCTCCGTATTTGGAGAGCTCCTGAGCGTATTTCAGGCGGCTGAGCGGGAAGTGAACAACGTCGCCGGATTCTACGAAGGTAATCGTGATAACGTCGCGGCCGACATTTTCGATGGAGGCTACTTGGGGTTCCGCATCGCCGTGCTTGACCTGCAGCGAGCGTTCCGCGAGTTCCAGCAACAGGCCACGGAGAGACATGCCGGTTTCGCCTTCGAGGGCTGGCGCGGCGGCTAGCGAAGCGGGCGTTGGGGTGACAGACTGGTTCGGCTCTGCGCCGGCGCTCGCTGGCTGAGGCTCGGTGGGCCTGCTGAGGTCGATCGCTTTGACGAGCGGTATCCATTCGGTGCCATCTTCGGGACAAACGTCGGTATCAGCGTCAATATGGCCTGTGTCGTAAAATGCTCGGATTTCAGATTCAGAGCAAGGGCCGAGGATCTTGCCTTCGGCATCCGTGAAGTAGAAACTACGGCTCATTTGGAGGTTCGGCAGCGATGAGGGGCGGTCGGGCAATCTGAAAGAAACAGCCAGAGCGGTGCCAGTTTCGCAACCCCACTTCACTGGCGAAAATCGCCCAGGTCTCCAGGGCTTGGTCAGATCGCTGCGAAAGACTAAGGTTGCGACCGCGGGGTATTGGGGAGACGGGGCCGTAGAAGATGCCGTGAGCCTTTGTCCTACGGTTGTTTCTGTTGCTCGCGTTCCGTCGCTTCTTTGATTACGCCGTCAATCATGGCGTCGAAGATGAATTGATGGGCGGGGTACATGGCGTACCAATAGAGTGTGCCGAAGAGGCCCTGGGGGTGAAAGATGGCGGATTGGACGAGGCGGTTGCTGTGGCCGTCTTCATCCGGGCAGACCTCCCACGTCAGCCAGGCGCGACCAGGCACTTTCATTTCAGCACGGAGGATAAGGCGTTCGGGCGGGTCGACGCGCTCGACGCGCCAGAAGTCGACCGTCTCACCGGCGAGCAGCTCGGTCGGGTGGCGGCGTCCGCGTCGCAAGCCGGGACCGCCGATCAAGGCGTCGAAGAGCCCGCGCAGCTCCCATGCCCAGTCCCAGGCCAACCAGCCTTTTTCGCCGCCGAGGCTGCTGAAAGCGCCAAAAAGGGCTTCGCGGGGGAGTTGTGTCCGCCGCGTGCGGACTTCTTTGACGGCCCCTTCACTGTCATGGAGTTCAACGGTCTTTGGCTGCGCCAGGGCGCCCGTCCACCGTGTCTCGACGTGGTCGAGCCTGATCTTTTCCAGCGCCAGCTTGACGGACTGGTGGTAGCTGAAGGGTTCGATCTCGGGAAAACACTCATGTGCGCGCGTGGTGTCGGCCACCAGTGGCTGCAGCAGCCCTTCGACGAGGGGCAGGGCGAGGCGATTGGGGATCGGCGTGACGGCGCCTACCCAGCGTCCGGCGAGCTTGGGGGTCATCACGGGCAGGGGGTAAATTCGCCGCTTCAGCCCGCGAAGCTCCGCGTAGGTGAGCATCATTTGCTTGAACGTAAGGGTGTCCGCGCCAATTTGCACGATGCCCAGCGCCGGGTGGGCGAGCCCGCCTTGCAGGTATTGCAGGACATTCCGCACGGCGACAGGTGTCACCTTGGTTTCGATCCACTTGGGCGTGACCATGACGGGCAGGCGCTCCGTCAGGTAGCGCACCATTTCAAAGCTGGCCGAACCGCTGCCAATAACGGGCCCGGCGCGAAATTCTGTTGTCGGCAGGTACTGCACGAGGACCTCGCCGGTTTCCGCCCGGCTGAGCAGGTGGGCTGACGGTTCACGAGGCGGCAGCAGCCCGCCAAGGAAAATGCAGAGCGGCGGCTGGTCATCCGGGTTTGCCGCCAAGATGGCATTGGCGAAATTTTTGGCCGCAGTGCGGTCAAGCTTGCGAAAATCCTCCCGGCCCGTCGCCGCCATCGAGTGCACAAGGTAGTAAACCGCGTCGTAGCTTTCCAGTTGCGCCGCCCACCCATCACTGGCGTCCCCGACGGCGGCGTTATCGTCGCCGCGCTTCAGCAGGTCACCCCGAATCGCGCGGCACTGAGGGAACCAAGGCCGATCGCGCAGACGGTCAGGGTCGCGAACAAGGACGGTCACATCGTGGCCAGCCTCGATCAGACGCGGCGCGAGCCGCCCTCCGATGTAGCCCGTTGCTCCGGTGAGAAGGATTTTCATATGGGTACGATGGGACGGAGGGCCAGGGCGGGCAAGGGGAAGGCAGCTTTTCGCGTGAGCGTGGGCCTGCGGATCGGGATGCGCTTCCCGCGAAGGTCCTGAGGTCGTCTCCTGCCTTCAGTTGGAAGACACGGCGCGTCGAATGGAGGGTTGCGAGCGAAACAGGAACGGCAATTTGCGAAACCCTCCGATGCGCCCAAGCTACGATTCATGATTCAAGCTTACGCAAAAACCTTTCCTGAGGCCGCTTTCGAGCCGTTCTCATTCGACCCCGGGCCCTTGGGCGCCCATGATGTGGATATCGAAGTCGAGAGCTGCGGCATTTGCCACAGCGATCTGTCGATGGCCAAAAACGAGTGGGGCATGACGAGCTATCCGCTGGTGCCCGGGCATGAAGCGACGGGGCGTATTGCCGCCAAAGGCGACCATGTAACGCATCTCGAAGTTGGCCAGCGCGTGGGTTTGGGCTGGCACAAAGGCTACTGCATGACCTGCCAGTCCTGCATGAGCGGCGACCACAATCTTTGCGCAACGCCGGAACAGACCATTGTGGGCAACCATGGCGGTTTCGCGGAGCGGGTCCGGGCGCATGCACCGAGCGTTATCCCCATTCCAGAGGGAGTGGCCCCGGAAAGCGCCGGCCCGCTTCTCTGTGGCGGCGTCACGGTGTTCAACCCCCTGGTGCAATTCGATGTCAGCCCAACGGCTTCGGTTGCGGTGCTCGGTATTGGTGGTTTGGGGCACCTCGCCCTGCAGTTCTGTCGTGCCTGGGGATGCCACGTCACGGGGCTGACCTCAGAGAGCAAGCAGGACGAAGCCCTGAAGTTGGGCGCCCATGCCACGGTGAACAGCCGGGACGCTGATGCGCTCAAACGCCATGCGGGGAGTTTCGACCTCATCCTCTCGACGGTGAACGTATCCATGGACTGGGAGGGCCTTGTGTTCCTGTTGAAGCCGAAAGGGCGACTGCATCAACTGGGTGCCACCCTCGAACCCATTGCCACGACCGTATTCCCGCTGTTGTTGGGGCAACGGCAGGTTTCAAGTTCACCGGTGGGCAGTCCGGCCACACTGGTCACTATGCTTGAATTCTGCGCCCGCCACACTATCGCACCCGTGTGCGAATTCTTCCCGATGAGCGAGGTCAACGAAGCGATGGCACACCTCGAGTCTGGGAAGGCCCGTTACCGCATCGTGTTGACGCGTTAATTGGCTGATCCGTTTCCAAACCGTGGCGCCACGTTCGGCGTCCTAGCTTGGACGTGGGTTCTGGCAGGGCTGGTCGGTCCAGAGGATTCCGGACGGGCGCGCAGACCTCGGGGAATGCGCGGGCTCGCTTTTTCCTAAGCGGAGCGCTTGCTTTTGGTTTCGGCCGCTTGCGCTTCTTTGGCGCGTTCCTCCAACATGCGCTGACGGCGTGCCGCGCGCCAGGCGTCACGGTGGTTGCGAATCCAGTCAAGCAGTGCGCGTTCAAAGCCAACATCAAAACCCGCCTTCTCGCTCTCCAGCCACTTGTGGCGCAGAATCTCCTCCCGCTCCGCCAGAAACTCCTGGTAGAGGCTCGAGCGGAACGCGGTTTCTCGCTTTGCCTTCGTGCGTTGTTCAGTGGGGGGGCGCATGTTCGGAAGGCGGCGGATGCCGCAAGAATGATTCCAAAAATAAACTTACTGGTCCAATCCTATTGTTTCAATCCTGAAACGTTTGTTGGCGATTTTCGTTGAAAATAGAGCCCGAACGCTCGAGGAGCGTCAACAGGGAGGCTGCGATATCCCGGAACAGGCGGGCGGTGGGAGATTGGGGCGCCCCGACGGTTATCGGGACACCGCGGTCGGCGCCTTCGCGAAGTTCTTGGTCGATCGGGACTTGGCCGAGGAAACGGGTGTCGAGCTTTTGCGCGACGTAAGCGCCGCCGCCCTCGCCAAAAAGGTGCTGCCGGGAGCCGTCCGGCATTTCAAGGTATGCCATATTTTCGACGACACCCAGCACCGGAAGTTCCACTTTATGGAACATTTGTGCCCCGCGAAGGGCAACCCGGTGTGCCGCGGACTGTGGCGTGGTCACGACCACGACCCCACTAATCGGCAGAATCTGCGCCATGGAGAGCTGAGTATCACCCGTGCCCGGAGGCAGATCGACCACCAGCACGTCGGTACCGCTCCAGTCGACATCCTCGGCGAACTGCCGGATCGCCTTGGTGATAAGAGGTCCGCGCCAGACCACTGGCGAATCCTCGTCGATCAGCAGCCCGATCGACATGACTTTAACGCCATAGTTGAGCACGGGCATCAGTTTTTCGCCCTGCAATTCCGGTTGTTGGGCCACGCCCATCATCAGGGGCACGGACGGCCCATACAGGTCACAATCCAGGATGCCGGCGGCCTCCTGCCGACCCCGCTCCGCGAGAATGCGTTCGAAAGCGCAGGCGAGATTGACCGAAAAGGTGGACTTGCCAACGCCGCCCTTGCCGCTGGCAACCGCGATGACGTGCTTGACGCCCGGAATTGGCTGGCGGGAAGGACCTTGCTGGCCGCTGCCAGCGTTCGCGGTTCCTCCGGCGGCCCCGCCCTCTGGTTTGGTCACTGCCAGTGTAACCTCAGCCCGCTGTACCTCAGGAAGTTCCGTCAGCTTAGCCTCAACGGCCGCCTTCAGCTGAGTCGGTACTTTGGGATCTGCGGTTTTAATCCGCAAGCGCACCCTCGCAACGCCATCTTCGAAGTCGAGCCCGTCGACCATTCCGAAAGAGACGATGTCGCGCGTGAAGCCAGGATAATTGACTTCACGTAGGGTGTTGGTAATCAGCGCCGTATCCAAGTCAGTCCAGTTTGCTCCCTTAAGAAAACCCGGGTTCCCTGGCGGAGTCAACCGGGAATCGCCCCAAGTGTTTGAGCGTGCTCCGGGAAAAGGATTTGCGTTCGCGCCAACCGCCGTGTTGCCTCCCGGTCATGCGATGCCAGCGTGCTCTTTTCGGCCTGTTTTGTTTTGTTGTCGCGGTGCTGTGCGCCGATACCGCGTTGGGGCAGGCGACCCGCAATCGTGTCATCGAGGGCTTTGGCGAAGAAGGCGTAATTCCGGTGCGCATCCTGAGCTCCAATGCTGACCTGCAATCCCTTGCACGGCGTGCATTTTCTCTGCACGGCGGCTATGAGGTCACCGCTGCGGGGGAATCCTTCGTATTTCGGTTCGAGCCAGCGGCTGCGAACAGCGTGCGTGCTACGATCAGCTCCGGAGGCCGTGAATTAGAAGCGCAAACGATCAGCGGCAGCGATCCCGAGGATGCCTTGCTCCGAGCGGGCGACTACGCAGTGCGGCGAACCTCGGGGGAGCCCGGATTTTTCGCGGGGAAGCTCGCATTCGTCAGTCAGCGCACGGGCCACCGCGAGCTCTATGTGGCGACTCCACTCTTTACGGGCATTCAGCAACTTACCCGGGAACAGTCCAACTGCATTTTGCCTGCCTGGGCGCCTAATGGGACCAAGCTGCTGTACACCGGTTACCATGAATCCGGCTTCCCCGACATCTTCGAAATCGACCTCGCGACGCGGCGCCGCGCGGTCTTTGCCGCGTACAAGGGAACCAACACCGGCGCCACCTACAGCCCCGACGGCCGACAGGTTGCCATGATCCTGTCCAACCAGGGCAACGCCGAGCTCTACGTGACCCCGGCGAACCGGACCAGCCAGCCGCGCCGGCTCACCAACAACGGCGCGGTGGAGAGTGGCCCGAGTTTCTCTCCTGACGGCGAATGGATCGCCGTCACCAGTGACCGGCTCGGCGGACCCCAGATTTTTAAAATCCCCACCCGTGGCGGTGCTTTGCAACTCGTGCGCACCCAGCTGAGCGGCTATTGCGCGGAGCCAGACTGGAATCCGCGCGAGCCTGGCAAGCTCATCTTCACCGCAGCGGTCCGCGGCAGCTATCAGCTCGCCATGCATGACGCCACGACTGGCAAAAGCATCTTCCTCACCAGCGGAAACGCCGAAGCTGCAGAGCCCGTCTGGCTCAACGACGGCCGCCATGTCGTCTACACCCGCCGCCTCCCCGGCGAACGCGGTGAGTTATACCTGTTCGACACCGTCTCGGGAAAAACGGTACGGCTCTCTCCAGAAGGCTTCGGGGGAGCGGCGCAAGCCGACTTCGACTATGCGCCTTGAGGGGAGCGTAATACCAAAGCCAATTTCGAAGGGCAAGGTTGACCGGAAAATCCAACCGAAGCGCCTTTCGCATTTACCATCACTGATCCCGGTGAAATGCGGTTGTGATGAAATACAGAAGCAGATTGGCGTAGGTTCCTATGTTCCTTGGGTTGGCCCGGTTTGTTTCTGGCAGCACCCGTATCCGGTGCTTTCAATAGCGTTCGACAACGTCGGGGCCGAAGAGGGCAATATGGACGTCTCCGGCGGAAACCCGGCGGTCCCAATTGTAGTGCTCGCGGGCGCGGCGGTTGTATTCATTATTAAAGACAATGCTCCGGCTGAGCTCGGCGCGGATGGCGCGAGCCATGTCGCGCCAGTCACCGTCGGCAAAGTAGACAGCATCGTCACCAAAGACGTCGCGGTTGATGGCGACTTCCGCTACCACGGGCGTTTTCCCGGCGGCCAGGTACTCGTACATTTTAAAGCGGTCGTAGAGTTGGTAAATCTGCGACCCGGCTGAGGGAATACACAGCAGGTCAGCACCCCCCAGAGCCCGGGTGTGACGATTGTCCAGCGGCGTGTAGGTGCCCCAAAGGTGGAAGCGGTGTCGCCATTCGCCTTGAACCAGCGGGGTCAATTGCGGGTCGTCCACCGGCGTGCCCAAGATGACCAGATGGGTCGTAATGCCCTCGTCGTTGAGCTGCTTGATAGCGTTGCAGAGGCCATCCACCCCCTGCACATCGATAATGCCCTTGCCTGAGACCCAGCGGAACCAGCGCCCGCCGGCATACGTCAGGACGAGGTCGTCCTCGCTCGCACCGATACCTTCGCGCAACTGAAGGCGTCGGGCGGCGTTGCGTTCGGCGTTGAAAGCTGCGGCGAAATGTTCCGGCAGCGAGGCGGACAAGACGCTGATGCGGTCGGGCGGGATCTTCAGGTGCACGTTCAGCCAGTCCTTGAAGGGCTTGGAGACACAAATGACGCGGTTGCTTGTCTGAATGAAATTCGCCTCCGCGGCATAGCTCAGCCGGTTCGGATTCTCGAGCAGGTAGAGCACATCGCCGAGGTCGGTAACGATCTGGAGGTTGAGCAGCCGCGCCCAGGCGCGCGCTGGTTCGTACAGCGGGTGGCCGTTGTAGAATACCACGTGCGTGAATCGCCGACCCATCAGCAGGAAGGGCGAAGCCAGCGCAAAGCACGCCGCGAGGCAGGTTGACAAAGCGAAGCTGACCCCGTGGCGCCAACTCGATGCACCCAGCGAAACGGCCGGGCAGACGAAATGCCGCAGACGCGCGCTACCTGCTTCGCGGGTGATTGTCGCCACGTGGTCCTGCTGCTTCGCGTGGGAAATTTTGCCGCGTCGAAAGACCTTTCGCAGCAGGACATAGTCGAACACGGTCAACTCTTCAGCCGCACTGGCCAGAGTCCGCAGGAAGGCGTCACTGCGAAAATTCGCAAAATAATAGAAGTAGGCGACGCGGATGCGGCGGTCGGCATCGTCGCGTTGAAAGAGCCGTGCATCCGCCACGAACGGGCCAAACGGCAATACCGAGGCTACGAGCGCACCTCCTCGTTTGCGCCAGCTCCAGCGGCGCTTCTTGCCCAGGTAGAGCACCAGGCCCACATACGCCAGGAATAACAGACCGTGGGCCAGCCCAATGACTTGTACGGCGACCGGCCAGCCTGCCAGGTATTTCAACGGCATAGCAATGCCGAGCAGGAGCAGAAACGAGGTTCCCTCCAGATAGCCGATGCGGCGCAGCAGCGCCAGACGTTGGTCCGCGGTCGGGTGGGCCATACCGGTTCAGCGGTGGGTAGTGTCCGCAGCGGTTGCAGCAGCCGTGGACATCGGGCCTGTGCCCCCTAGACGGGCGGTCGGAGTTACAGGGGCGACTAACCCCTCTGCGGCGCTGATTTTTTCGACGATGAACGACGGGCGCTGCTTGTTCTCGATAAAGAGCCGTCCAATGTATTCGCCCAAAATGCCGATCACCAGCAGTTGGCTCGCCCCGAGCACGAGGACCGTGATGATCAACGAGGCCCAACCGGAAACCGAGCCCCCGAGCACCCACGAGCGCACGGCCCAGGAGAAGATTACCCCGGCAACCACCACCGCACTGAACGCGAGAAACATCGCCACCTTCAGCGGGCGAACGGAGAAGCTTGTGATGCCGTCAATGGCAAGGTTCAAGAGGCGTCGGTAATTATACTTGGTGACGCCGGCAAACCGAGGTGCGCGCTCGTAGTCCATCTCCACTCGGCTGAACCCGACCCATGCGAGCATCAGGCGATTAAAACGCCGGTCCTCCGGCATGGCTAGGTAGGCGTCGAGAACCGCCCGTGAAATCAGGCGAAAGTCGCCTGTGTCACGGGGAATCTCGATGTCGCTGAGCAGGTTGATAAACCAGTAGAAGAACCACGATGTTGCCTGTTTCAGCCAGCTCTCGCCTTCGCGGGAGCGCCGGCGCCCGCAAACGCTGTGGTAGCCCTCGTCCATCAGCTTCATCATGCGCGGGAGGAGTTCGGGCGGGTCCTGCAAGTCCGCGTCGAGGATCAGGATCCGCCCGCCGCGAGCCTCGGCAAGGCCGGCGGCGAGCGCCTTTTCGTGGCCGAAATTTCGCGAAAGCTTCACTGCGCGGATATCCGCGTTTCGGCTGGCTTCGAGTTCCATCAGGCTCCACGTGGCGTCCCGGGATCCGTCGTCGACGACGACGATTTCGTAGGGGGCGTCGAGATTCTGGCAGACCTTGCGCAGGCGCCGGAACATCTCGGGCAGGACGGGTTCCTCGTTGTAACACGGTACCACGACGGAAAGGTACGGCGCGGCTGGAGACAGAGCAGGCATGCTGCCGCCCAGACAAGCGCTGACGCGCCGCCGGGGCAACGAAAATCAGCCACCTCTGCCTGCCGGGCGCGGTCCACGTCCGGCTTCACAAGCCTGCCAAAGACGGAGCAGCGCGAGGGCCTGCGGGGTTTCCGCAAGCTCTTGGGGTGGCGGGGTGGCACCCGTCAGTCGCAGCGATAAGGCGGCGCCCGAGTGGGGCTCGGGGCCTTCGACCAGTGCCCTCCAAAGGTCGCGCGCATACGCTCGCTCGCCATCGCAGTAGGCATAGACGCCTTCAATAAACAGAATCGCGGGTGAGGGGTCCTCTATGGCCGCAAGTTCAGCCCGGGCGTTCAGCGGCGGAGGGATCGCTTCGTTCTGAAGCAAGGCGCTAAGCCGAAGGTTAAACCGCGACACAACGAAGAGTTCGCGGGCGGCTTGATTCTCAGGGGCGTATTTCAGCGCTTGAATGGCAGCCTCGATAGCGTCCCCATCGCGTCCGAGTTCCGCATTGGCCTGCGCGATCAGCAAGTGATCCTGCGCGACGGTTTCCTCGAGCGTGTAGGTCTTCAGAAGCCAGACGCCTCCGAACAGCATCAGGATGGCGGCCACGGCTCCCGCCTGCCAGCGCTCCGCGCCTTGCGGCCTCTCCCGGTTTTTCAGGCGCTTAAGGGCCGCCTGTGCGCCGCCGGTCACCCACCAGCCAGCCGCTACGCAAAGCAGCGGCACGAGTGGCAGCCGGAAGCGTGCAGAAACGTAAAACAGCAGCACCCCGGCGGCGTAGACGAGCCCAGCGCCGAGCAGCCAGGGGCCATCCCGCCGGTTGATCGCCAGCACGACCCCGGGCGCTGCGAGCCCGAAAATCGGCGCCCAGCCAATGAGGTTCCAAAAGAGCCAGGGGCTGCGCTCGTGATGAAGGGCGAACGTCTTGTTGTTGTATTGCTCGAAGGGGTGGAGCAGGGCGGCGGCCTTGTCTAACATCTGCCCGAGCCAGCCGGCAAAGTCGGTTTTCAGCCGTTCGAGAAATTGAGCCCGCCAGTAGGCATGCCGCTCGAAGAGCCCGGCATTTTGGCTGTGACCGGGCACCCGCTCGTAGAGCTCGCGTTCCTCGTAGCGGGTCGGGTTGATGTGCTCGTCGAGCCCGGCCATTGCTACCTGCTGCACGTGGTAGCGCCCGTGGGCGCTTTCGCGGTTGGCGGCGTAAAGATTGAAGGCGCCCTGGGTCGGCAGAAGGGTAAGTTTCCCCGAAATGGCGAGGTTGGCGATTCCGAAGACCAGCAACAGCCCAATCAGCACGCCGAGCGCCGCCCCCGGCGCTGCCAATGCGCGCAGCGACTTTTGGCGGACCACCCCCACGGTCGCCAGCGCTACCGGCCAGGCCAGGGCGACCGTCAGCGCGTGTGAGCGCGTCAGCACCGCAAGGCCGAACCACAGGCCGCTGAAGAGGGCGGGCTTGAGGCGGTTTTCGGGCACCTCAAGCGTCTTTAGCGCCATCCAGAGCCCCGCCAGCAGCAGTGTGATGCCGAGTGTGGTGTCGAGCGGATCGCCGAGAAAGTGCAGAGCAACTGGGTTGAAGCCCCAGAGCGCGCCGGCGAGCAGGCCCGCGGGCACCGTCTGCCACAAGCGCAGGGCGAGCCGGAACACCAGCAGGGTCGACGCGGCATGAGCTGCGACGTTGAGCAAGCGCGCGACCAGGGCCAGAGTCGGTTCGTCGAGCCCCAGAGCGGCAAAAGGGGCCAGCAGGGCAGGGTACAACGGCGCGCGATAGAACGGTTCGCCGCCGAGTTCACCCGCGGCGATAGCACGGGCCATCAGCAGCATTTCTTTGCCGTCGAGCACCGGGCTCAGCCCCAGTGCGGTGCCGCTGTACCAGGCGGCGAAACCCAGCGCATACAGCGCCGCTAAAGCCGCTAACAGGCCGCCCCACCATGCGGCCGGACGGTCGCGCCAGATCATGGCGTTACTTTCCGCCTTTCCAGATCGCTGCGTCGATGACCGACCAGATGTGCACCACCCAGCCAAGCGTCCCCATAGAAATAAACCAGATGATCCCTGCAAGAATCACCATCAGGACCGCAGTCAAAATACGACCCTGGACAAGCTGCCCCAAGCCGGGGATGAAAAAGCTGCAAACCGCTGCGATAACGTTTCCGGTAGATCCTGGTCCTGACATGGCCCGCAGGTTGGAACGTACGGGCGCCAGGCGCAACCGGAATTTGCGCTAGGGCTCTGCGGCAAAGCGAAGAAAACGAAAGCCCGCAGTCGGCAGTTGCAGCCAAACCTCCTCGCTGGCGCCAGCGGCGAAGGACACGCCCGTCCCCGCGAAGTCTCTGCTTTCGAGCGGGCGCCAACCTTCCGGGTTTAGCGTGTCGTTGATTTCCGCCCGCAGGGCCGCCCGCAAACCGCCTTCCGGAAACTCAATTATCAGGGTGCGGCTTTTCGAGTCGACTCGAAGGGGCAGCCGCTGGCAATCGGCGGGAAGGTCCAAAGCGTAAAGCACCGTGTAGGGGAGGCCACAGGAGTTCCGCTCGTCGAGATTCCAGGGCGGTATCCCATGGTTAGCCCCCCACGCGGCGAACGGTCCCGGAAACGACCTCTCTCCAACTGCGGTCACTGTGCCCCGCTCATACGCGATGAAGCTCGTCGAAGTGTCTGGGATCTGTTCGGAAAACATGGCATCCGTCGACCAGCTAAGCGTAAATCGCAAGCGGCGCTCGAGCGCATCGGAAGCTATTTGCTCGATGAGGAGGATCATCTGCGAGTCATTGAAGGCGTTTGCTCCAAAATCTTCGGAAGTGACGTCGAGAACCTGTGTTTCGTTGATGTCGAGACCCCGCGAAACCGTGCGGACCGTTGCGGTTCCGGATACCACATTCATGCCGCTGGATCCCGCGTTGAAAAGGCCGTTCGCGGGAACGGACAGCCACGGTTGAGAAGTGGTGACACCCATCGCCACATCCTGCATTTCGATATCAATGGTCGAGCGAAAATTGCCGTAATTCGGGATGACAATGTGCCCCGAGGAAGCGATTTCGAAGTCGCTCGTGGTTATGCTCCCGCCCGTCAGGCGGATTCCCGAGGGGGTCAGGGTAATGGGATCGTAACGGACTGTTACCTCGACATTCCCCCGGTAGTCGATCGTCGCTTCATCGGCATCGCTCCCTGAAAAACCGTATCCAAACGTCGTTTGGCTGTTGTCGGAAAGGGTCAAGACGATTGGCGTTTCCACAAGTTCAGAGGCGTTCGCCACCGCACATGCGACGACGAGAAGGATGAGAAAGTAGCGTAGCATGGCCGTGGCTTCATCTCATGTTTGTATTCTAAATGATAGGCAACCTTTTTTCTCTTGTTTTGAAATAGGGCTCCCTCGTCCCTTGGGCAGCCAGCATTCCTATTCATTTCGGTTGCCCAGGTCGGCAGGCCGGTAGTCCCGGAAACGCGGCAGCGGGCGCAAGCTTAAACCGGCGAGCGGGAGAGCTTGGAGGTCAAGGCTCCCTTCGCGCGCTCCAGGAAGGGGCGAGAGCAGGGCGTTCGTCGGGGTTGCAGAGGCCGGGAAGCAGCTTGCCCGCAGTCAGCCAGGCAACGCCGAAAGCCGCCAGAGCTGCCCATTCACCCCAAAAGACGACGCCAAAGGCGCGGGTCCCGGTGGCGTCGGTGACGGTTTTCCAAATCAGGTAAAGCGCGATGATAGCCATGGCGGCAATCATCACGCTCCCGCAGACCAGATAGACCCGCGCCCGTCGCTTCGCCTTACCGGGCTTGGACTTGGCGCGCTGATAAAAGGGCCCAAAGCAAAAGAAGGTCAGCACCCCAAAGAGCACCAGCGCCGCGCCAAAGTGCAGCCACCCAAGGCTTTCGGTAATTTCCGCCCCGACCCCTTTCGGCGTCAGAGGGGGAGTTGGAACAAGGGCGACCACGATTGCAGCCAGGCCCGCTAGCGTGCTGGCTACCCCCTGCAGGCGCGAATGGCCGTTGTAAACCATCAGGTAGGCACCAACGATAAAGAGCAGCCCCACGAACCAGTCTCGCGCCGGGGTGTGGTAGGCATCACTGATGGACGGCAGTGAGATGCCAGCCGTAACGCAAACCACAATCGGGAGCGCAAACGCAATGGCTCCGACGAGTGCCCGCAGCAGCCGGTAGTCGATCAGGACGGGGTCGGGTCGGGAGGACATCGCCTTTGGTATTTGGCGAAAGGAGGTAACGACGCAAGCTGAACCTCCACCGTCACGTGAAGGCGCCTTTTCGGTGTCAAAACTTGTGAGGCAAGCGGGGAGCCCTCGGGATACGGCCTGACTTGACAGCCTAGCCTCTTCTCGGTTTATCATCGAAGCTTTTCGTTTTACCATGACCGCTCTCCAGCAAAACCCCTATTGCTACGACCGTTGGTTCCAGGCCGCCGGTATCCTGCTCGCCGGCATGGTATTTCTTGTGGCGGCCGACCAGCTCTTTTATTGGGACAAAATGGCCGATTACCACTTCGGGTTCATCGTTCCCATTTTCGTGGCATTCGTTGTCTACGATCGCCGGGAAACGGTCGCACGCTTTTTGACGACCAAAGGCCCCCAAGTTGAGGGTGAGGAGGGCAGGGTCGCGCAATGGCTTGAAAAATATCGGCAGATATTCACTGGTCTGGCCTACGCAGGGGCAGCAGGTGGCTTGACGGTGTTCGCCCTCGGCAGCCTCATCCGGACCACTCAGGGCCCCACTCACCTAGCCAGCCTGATGGTTGCTTTCGGCTTTGCCGCCACCCTGTTGAGCATGGCCTATATCTTATACCACACGCGGGTGGACGGCTCCCCTGCGCCAGTGATTGCACGTCTGGGCTTTGCGATGCTCTTTCTGTTCCCGGCTTTGATCTGGCTAATCTCAACGCCGATGCTGATCAAAGCGACCAATCTTGAACTGCACATGATGGGCTGGGTTGCGGTGATGGTTTCCGGGACCTTCAACCTGTTCGGTGAGCCCGTACAAAGACTCGGCAACCTGCTCGTGCTTCCCAGTGGCGAACACGTCGGCGTCGAAGAAGCCTGCTCGGGAATCCGCTCGCTGACGGCCTGCATGTTCGCAGGCTCCTTTCTGGGGGCTGTGTTCCTCAACCGATTCTGGAAGAAAGTTCTTCTAGTAATGATCTCGGTGCTTTGCGCCTTCATATTGAACTTCGTGCGCAGCCTCTTCCTGACGATCTGGGCGTCTGTTCACGGGGCGGGTGCCATCGAGAATGATTTTTTCGGCAACCCCCGTGAGATTCAGAATGCAGCCGGTGACATGATTCCCAACCCGGAATTCTTCCTCGGCACCGTCCACGACATCGCCGGCTATGCGATCCTTGCAGTGACCTTCGTGATGCTGATGAGTCTGCTGCCCGTGTTGAACTTCAAGCTGTCGCCGGACGATGACGATGACTCCGCCGCCGCTTCGACCGGTGGCACCTACCCTCGACCGGCGGAAGCCTGAACGGCACGTGAATGACAATGGACGGAAATGGCGCGTGCTGCACGTCGCTGCCGAGGTGGCGCCGTGGCTGAAGGTCGGCGGTTTGGCAGATGTGGTTGGCGCCCTTCTCAAAGAAGGCGCGAAGGCGGGCCACGAGGTCCGCGGAATTGTGCCCTCCTACGGACATTTTGGCCAGCGCCAGGGTTGGCCTGCCGACCCTGTTCCGCTGCCCATCGCCATGCAGAAGCCCACGGAGGGCACCCTTTATCGGGTACCTCCTGAGTTGCTCGACGGTGCGCAGCTGCTGTTGCTGGACCATGGCGGCGCCTACGGCCCCTCCGAGGTTTACTGGCCCAACACCAGCAACGTTTGGCGCTTCCAATTGCTGACCCGTGCGGCGATCGACTATTGCCACCGGGAGCAATGGTTTCCGGACATTATCCACTGCCACGACTGGATGACGGGCCTGTTGCCCGTTTATCTCGATACGACCGAGTTCGCCACGCCGCTCGGGAGCGCCGCTACCATTTTCACCATCCACAATCTTCAGCATCAGGGAGACGCCGGCTGGGAGCAGCTTGGCTACGGGCGCCTGTACAATGTTTACCTCCCCGAGCCCGCGCGCCTGCAGCACTACGGTCGCTTGAACCTCCTCAAGACCGGAATGGAGTACGCAACGCGGCTCACGACTGTCAGTCCCACCTATGCTCGGGAGATCCAAACGCCAGAATATGGTGAGAGCCTCGACGGCCTGGTGCGGCACCGCGCCGGGGCACTGACAGGCGTGGTCAACGGCATCGACACCGACACGTGGGACCCCGCGACAGATTCCCACCTGCCAGCAAACTACCACGCGGGGGATCTGTCCGGCAAGGGGCACTGCAAGCAGGCTCTCCAGGCGCGGTTCGGGCTAGTGGAAGATGCGCAGCGGCCGCTATTCGGCGTCATTGCTCGCCTGGTGCAGCAAAAAGGCTTGGACCTGCTTGCGACGGCAGCGGATGGATTGCTCGAACAACACCCGCTCCAACTTGTATTGCTGGGTTCGGGCGATCCGGTGCTTGAAGCCGAATTCCAGCGTCTGGCGGAGCGCCACCCCGGGCGGGTTGGCGTCCACATTGGCTTCGATGGCGGCCTGAGTCACCTAATCGAGGCAGGTTGCGATTTCTTCGTGATGCCAAGCCGCTTCGAGCCGTGCGGGCTCAACCAGATGTACTCGATGCGCTACGGGACGCTGCCGGTGGTGCGCGAAACCGGTGGCCTGCTCGATACCGTGCGCTCCCTTCAGGACGAGCCCGGGCGGGGAACGGGATTTCGGTTTCGCGAAGCAACACCGGGCGCGCTCGCTGGCGCGATCGATGCTGCGGTTGAGTGGTGGCAGTCACATCCCGAGGCCCTTGCGGCGGCCCGTTTGCGCGCAATGACGACCGACTTCAGCTGGAAAGCCTCGGCAGAGCACTACCACGGGATCTATGCCGAGGCGATCGAGGCGCGACTCGGGAGCCTTGCCTCGCCGAACGTTTCCGCCTGACCGATGCAACTGCCGCGACGACGCCGCTCCGCTCAGATCAACATCGTGCCGTTGATCGATGTGCTCGTGGTGCTGCTGTTTTTCATCCTCATGACCATGCAGTTCCGCGTGCAGCGGCTGCTCGAGATCGAGGTGCCCGAAGTCGAGTCGGCCGGACAGCAGGAGCGGGCGCAACCCCTGGTTATCGAAGTGGATGCGGAAGGGCAGGTGGCCGTGGCCGGAGCGCTGGTCGCCGCGGATCAGCTTCGGGAGCGCCTGCGCGAACTTGCAGCCACGGAACCGTCGTCGATCTTGATTCACGCGGACAAACGGGCGTCGGTCGAATCGCTCGCTGGCGTGGTTGACGCCATTAGGCTTGCGGGACTTCCGTCCAACGTCAGCCTCGTCACCCATTAGGGCGTGGCCCCTGTAGCGCTTCTTCCCGCCCAGCGGTGATAGACCGGGGAAGAATTTGTTTTCTGGCAAATGCTCACGCTACCTTTTTGAAAGCCCAATTGTTCCGGTTGTAAAAAAACCCCTCGCTGAGCGCGCATTGGAGTCTTTAAACCCGCTTGCAGATGCCATATCCCGATTTTCCGATGTACTATCTTGCGCTTCTGCTGCTGGCAGGGCTCTGGTTGCTGAGCTACGGCGGCGACTGGATGGCGCGGGGGGCGGCCAGCCTGGCGCTCAAACTTAGGATAAACGCGGTAGTCGTCGGGCTGACGGTGGTGTCCATTGCGACATCGATGCCGGAGTTGCTGACGACGCTGGTTGCCACCGGTAACGACAGCCCCGGACTGGCCATTGGCAACATCCTCGGATCCAACATCTGCAACATCGGGTTGATTCTTGGTGTGGCCGCTGTCATCACGCCGCTAGGGATCCAGAACCGACTGGTTAAACTGGAGGCGCCCATCCTCATGGCTCTGTCGCTGGTTTTCTTCCTGTTGACCTTTAACTTCTTCCGTGAGGGCGACGGGATCATTGCCCGTTGGGAGGGTTTCGTGCTGCTGGGGCTTACCGTTGCGTACATGGTCTATATGGTCCGTGGTGCCCGCCACGGGATGGAGCCCGCCGGGGACGCTGTGCCCGATGAGGTCGAAGAGGCCGTCAGCACCTGGGGCGGTATCGTGGCGCTCGTCATTGCGGGCGGCGTTGGCCTCGCGCTCGGAGCGGAGCTGGTGTATCAATCCTCGGTGGTCATCGCCCACCGCCTTCAAATCAGCGAAACCCTGATCGGGCTGACCATTGTGGCGATCGGGACGAGCCTGCCGGAACTCGCGGCTTCGGTCGCGGCGGCCCTGCGCAAACAGAGCGACATCGTGGCCGGCAACATCGTCGGTTCGAATATCTTCAACATGCTCCTGATTGGGGGCAGCGTAGGCAGCATCTACGAGCTGCCGGTGCAGGCCAGCCTTTTCAAAGTCGAGTTCCCGGCCATGCTCATCCTCACCGGGGTTCTGTGGTGGGTGTTTGCCACCGGGCGGGTGGTTTCCCGCAAAGAGGGCATCATGCTGTTGATCTTTTACGTCGGGATTTTGGCGCTTTCGGGATTCACGCAAGGTGGCATCGTCGCGAATTGAAGGACGTTTTAGCCAAGAGCCTGGCGTTCCGGTGGAGGCTTTTTTTCCGTCCGAGAATCGGAAGGGCGCGCCAAAGGCCAGGGGTTGGTATGGGAACTGCGTTCTCGCAAGCGTCTTTGGTGCTGCTTCCCATTTATGAAAAACCTAACTGAACTCCTCCAACACGAAGTCCAGGACCTCTACAGCGCGGAAAATCAACTGGTGGGCGCCTTACCCAAGATGGAAGAAGCCGCCACGGATCCCGGGCTGAAATCAGCGTTTCGCGAACACCTCGCCGAAACCAAAGGCCACGTAACCCGCCTCGAAGAGGCAGCCAAGCACTTGGGCATCGACCCCGAGGGTGAAACCTGCGAGGCGATGCAAGGCCTCATCGCGGAGGGCGAGGAAATCGCTCAAATTGCAGAACCGTCGGTACGCGACGCAGCATTGATCGCCGCGGGTCAGCGCGTCGAGCACTACGAAATGGCAGGGTACGGCAGTGCCGCTGCCTTCGCCGAACAGACCGGGCACCGCGAGGTGCAGGATCTTCTCGCGGCGACCTTGCAGGAAGAAACCTCCGCCGATGCAACGCTCAACAAGATTGCGCGCGGTGGAAAGGCTCTTCAAGGAGTCAATGCGGGCGCAACCGCGTAAGGTTCAACGGCTCGCGCCTTTCAACCCGTCGCAATCGTCTGCGGCGGGTTTTTTGTGCGGTCCGCAGGCTTGGCGTCGTGGCATGCGAGTTGCACTTCTTTCGAACATGAATGAGGTAAGCCAATTTCCCGACGAACCGGTGCGCGAACGAACCGCCGAACCCGTGCAGTGGCGCATCGACACGCAGACGCTGGAAAACGTTCGGTTTTACTCGACGCAGCCTCGCCCAGTCATCGACGCCCGCCTGATCGAGCTGGATCAGGAGCGCGACGTCGACCAGCTCTTGAGAACCTATGGGACCTCGGTAGCCCTCGGCAGCCTGGTTCTGGGCGTTCTTGGCAAAAAGCGCATGCTGCTGCTCTGCGGCGGTGTGCTTGGATTTTTGCTGCAGCATGGGGTTCAGGGTTGGTGCCCGCCGCTGCCCGCGCTGCGCAAGCTGGGTATCCGCACCCGGCGCGAGATCAACCAGGAGCGAATCGCGCTGAAAGCCCTTCGCGGCGATTTCTCAGACGTGCCCGTGCCAAATTCGCCGCCGGGCCAAGCGATCAGCCTTACGGAAGCCCGACAGCTTTTGGCTGTGTGCCAGTAGCGTCTGATTGGGAGGAAGCCGTCCGAGTCGCAGGGGCAACTTCCGTTCCACCCGTCGAAAGTCGCCTCAAGATTCCGCGAGGCTTGCGGTTTAGTTGAAGCGACCCACTGGACGGGCCGATGACTCGATCGCTGCCGCCTGGCGATCGAGCTCGGCTTCGAGCGCACGGGCGAGGTCCCGCTCCTGCTGGAAGCGATTAACCTCCTCGCCAATATCTTCGCGCAGGTGGTAAAGAGCCGGTTTACCGTCGCGACGGCTAAACTTCCAATCGCCTCAACGGATCGCCTCCGCCTTGCCATTGCGGTGGTTATAGTACAAAAACGTCTCGCGGGATTCCGCCTGGGGGGCGTTTGTTAGCAGGGGCCATAAGCTGATTCCATCAATTTGCTGGTCCTGCAGGAGTGGAGCTCCGGCAGCTTCCGCAATCGTCGGGAGAAGATCAATCTGCGCAGCGAGTTGCGTTAACGTCTGACCAGCGGGAACGTGCCCGGGTGCCCAGATAATGCCGGGAACGCGCATGCCGCCTTCGCGGGTCGATTGCTTGCCGCCCTGGAGTGGATCTGCGCTTCCCGCGAAAGGTTGTTTTGACAGCCACGGCCCGTTGTCGGAGGTGAAAATCAACAAGGTGCGCTCTTCGATTCCAGCAGCTGCGAGGGCTTCGCGAATCCGTCCGGTGGAGGCGTCGATTTCCGCGATGGTTAAGCGATACGCGTCTTCCGGGTCCGCATCGTGGGTTTCTGGCGCGACATACAGCGGGATGTGCGGCATCGAGTGCGCGAGGTAGAGGAAGAAAGGCTTTGCGGCATTGGTTTCGATAAAGCTGACGGCCTCGTCGGTGTAGCGGCGGGTCAAGGTGCGCTGATCGGCCGGATTTTCGACAGTTTCGCTGCCGCGCATCAGGGGAACCGGATAGGTTTTCCAGCTCTCTCCATGCCGTTTCCAGTGTTCCTTCAGGGCGGCATTTTTATTGTGTTTCCAGTCGACGCCCATGTCGTTGCTGTAGGGAATGCCAAACCATTGGTCGAAGCCTTGCGCCTGCGGCAGCAGCTCTTTCTGATGGCCGAGATGCCATTTTCCAATCGCCATGCTGGCGTAGCCAAGCGGAGCGAGCACTTCTGCTATTGTCGTTTCGGCGGGGTTCAGCCCGTGATTGTGTTGCGGGAATATCACCCCGCGCTGCAGCCCGAGGCGCGCCGGGTAGCAACCCGTCAAAAGCCCCGCCCGTGAGGGTGTGCAGACGGGAGCCGACGCGTAGAAATCCGTCAAGCGCGCACCTTCGGCAGCGAGCCTGTCGAGGTGTGGCGTGGCGATTGTGTCCGAACCGTAGCAGCCGAGGTCGGCATAGCCTTGGTCATCGGTGTAAATTACAATGATGTTGAGCGGGGCCTCCTGAGCCAAAACGGCCAACGCCCACCCAAATGAGAGCAAAACGAGAAGTTCCCTCATAAGCGATAAGCATAGCAGAACGAGGTTCGCATAGGAATGACCCGTTTGCGGGATACCGGGGCCGGGCGTTTCTGATCCTGCGAGAGCCCTACAGGGTCTAATTTATTCGGGAAAGCGCTTGCCAAGCTTCGGCCATGCTGCACTCAATAACGACTTTATGACGTTAGCGGATTTCGGCCCAGTCTTACTTCAGCTCATTCTCGCCCTGGCGATTCCTGCGGTGATCCTGATCGCCAGTCACCTTTTCGGCCAGCGCGCGAGCGGTAATTACATCAAGGATGCCGCGTACGAGTGCGGTCTGCCTCCCGAGGGGGATCCGCAGCCCCGCTTCAGCGTAAAGTTCTATGTGGTCGCGATGCTCTTCATCCTCTTTGACATCGAGGTCGTCTTTCTTTTCCCATGGGTCATGGTGTACCGCGAGCTGCTTGCTCTTGGCATTCCTGCGCTGACTCCGATGCTCTTTTTTATTGCCTTGCTGACGCTGGGGCTGGCCTACGAGTTTAAAAAGAAGGGCATCGAGTGGGAGCGCATTTCCCGCCCGGGAGAGCCGTCCACGGCGAAGCGCGCCGCCTGAACCGAAGATCCTGCTGCGCTGACGCCCTGACCCATGCGGTTGGACCGATACATCTCAAAGTCTCGAATCGTCGACATCACCAGCCGCGATTTCCGCACTGCTTTGGTGCAGGTGCTCGACACCTGCCGCATCCCGGAACTGGACGCGAAAGGCCGTGAAGCGCTGATCGACGAGCTGATCCGCCGGGAGCGCAACATCACCACTTACCTTGGCCGGGGCATTGCCCTGCCGCACGTGCGCCTGCCCATGCGGCGAAGCTACGTCTTCGCGGTGGGCCGCTCTCCACAGGGGCTCGAATTCGACGGGCACGACGAGTACCGCGATGTGCGGCTGGTTTTTCTGATGCTGGCCAACGAGAACGAGCCGAACTACCTGAACGTGCTCGCTTCGCTGGCCCGGACATTCCAGGACCCCACCAACGGTGTGCGCCTGACCGAAACGCCGGATCTGGCGACGCTACGCTCGGTGGTGCTGGACATTTTCCGCCCGGGGCCGGCCGAGGAGCAGGGCAAGGACAATAAGTTCAACCGCCTTATCCTGCGCGAGGCACTCAAAGTTGCCCGGGGCGCGAAGTGTTCCGCGATCATGGTTTTTGGTGACACGTTTGGCGGGCCGATCGACGTCTCCCAGGAATTCGGCGACTTCAAGACGATCCTTGTCATGCAGACCGCTTCGGAGCCCTCGATCGACAAGGCGGGGGCAAGTGCGGTCATCCCGGTACGCTCGTTCAGCAACACACGCCTGTCCCAACTGCGCAGCGCCATGCTGATCGGGCTGACGCGTAACATCATTGGCCCCAATGAACGCATCTGCTGCGTGGGCGGTCTGCCGCAGAGCAACCAGTTCGATACGGTGGTCGTTGTCGATGTCGAGCGTGAGTTTGAGAGTGTGCTGACGCAACAGGACGACGTCCTTCCGCCGCGGGTGAAGCCGGAAGTGCTCGAACGTGTGCTGGCGATCGCCACCGAGCTTTCTGTCGAAGGGCGCGAGGGCAAACCGGTCGGTTGCCTCTTCGTGCTCGGGGCTGGCGAGCAGATGCAGGGGCATACCAAGCAACTCGTGCTCAACCCTTTTCACGGTTACGACGAAGAAGAGCGCAACATTCTCAACCCCTTCATGGACGAGACCTTGAAGGAATTCTCCAGTATGGATGGCGCCTTTATCATTCGCGGTGATGGCGTCATTGAAAGCGCGGGTACGCTTATTCACGGGGCCGATTATCCGATGGAACTTCCCAGCGGGCTCGGCAGCCGACATGCTGCTGCGGCCGGTATTTCAGTTGTGACCGACTGCCTCGCGATTGTGGTCAGCGCAAGCAGCGGGCAGGTCACGCTGTTTCGACGCGGCCAGATGTTGCCGCTTATTTCCAAGAACATGCGCCGCGATATCTGAAATCCCGTTAACGGAATCCACGGTAGGGGAACTCCTTTCAGAGTGGGCGCTATTTCGCTGAACGGCGTTCGCGAGGCCGAGGGAGGGCAATCCTATTCCTGGTCTGCCGAATCGGGTTTCGGCGCCAATG
>JBHJGW010000108.1:0-2861 GCA_050331415.1 Opitutales bacterium
GGCGGAGTCGCTAGCGCTTTTTGCGGGTTTTCAGGTTGGGAAGGTTATGCTTCTGGAGGTGGCCGAAAGCTCCATATAGCATGAAAAAGCGATGGACAAACCGCGTTCGTACCGCTACCTCGATCCGCTCGATTGCGTCCATCAGCAAAACTCGGAGTCGGCGATCAAAACAGTAGCGCCGCCAAACCATCGCCAAACTGGTGCCCGCGCGATAGTGGTCGCTCCCGTTAATCCGAAAGGGGTGAAGATATCCGCTGAGCCGGTAGTAGTTGACGTATCGGAGCCGACCGATCAGCTCGTCGCGGTTCGCGATGAGGCCGCGAGCCAGCAGTCTATCCGCCTGATCCTCCAGGCTGAGCGGTTCCTTCACGTATTCCATGCAAGGCTGGACACCGACGGGGCACCGCTATTGGGCAAAAAAAAACACCCGCCGAATTGCGCATGAACTCACAAGTGAGCCCAGAGGCGCGGCGGGTTTGATGTGCACAGGATTGCACAGAACGGCTTCCAGAAACAAGAAAAATCGGCAAAAACTTGCGTTTCGCGCAATTTTTGGGCGTTGGGCGCGCATTGCTGGGCTGGGGCTGCTGCAAAACGCCATGGCGGGTCAGATGCTGCGGATCTTTTTGAGGCCGTTTTGCTCCAGGATCGCGACGAGGTTGCTCTTGGCAACATTGTCGGCGAAGGCGCTCTCGCGGAAGACGCATTGCACCTCGCTGGCGGGGGCCAGCTCCTCGTGCCAGGTGAGGATGCCGTGGCCCAGGGCCTCGGTGTCAGCCTTCGTGATCTCCTCCGCCAGGCAGACCATCAGCACGCCGCCACCGATGGCGTAGACGGTTTTTCCCGCAATCTGCCGCTGCGCCATCGGCACGCAGAGGTCGAGGCCGAGCTTGAGCAGCAGCTCGTACAGAATGTCGTCCTCCGTGCGGTCGGCCTTGAGGTGGGCGGCGTGCTCCTCCAGCGTCGCCGCCAAATCCTGCGCCGCCGGGTCCCACGCCTTGATATTGCTGCTGTCCAGCTTGAATACCCGGAAGCCAAGGTCGCCTTCGTAGTCCGGGTTTTCTTCCTTGATCTTCGCTGCCGCGCGCCGAAGGCGCTCTTTAGCCAAATCCGCAATAGTAAGGAAGCCAGCTGCGGCTGCGCGCGTATCTTCACCACAGCCTTCAGGCAGCTGAACAAGAACATATCTCATTTGTTCACCCTTGGCCGCGTTCTCCATCATTGTAGCATGACCAATTGTCCCTGATCCGGCAAAAAAATCCAAAATGATCCCCGTATTCTTTCCTCCAGCTTCGATGATATGCCTCATCAGACCTGTTGGTTTTGGGTTTTCGAAAGCAGCCAAGTTTCCGAAGATCTCCATCATCTCCTCAGATCCTCGACCATTGTAAGGTGCAAAGTCCCATAAGCTAGTCCAAGTAATCCCGGCTTTGATTTCGCTGAGGAAGCGCTTTAGTTTGGGACGGCCCGTGTCATCCGCGCCGAAGTATATCTCATCGTTGGCTAAAAGCTCGTTAATCTTCTCTCGATTGAACCTCCAATTCCCCTCGGATGAAGGAAAGAATTCCTCTCCGGTCCTAGGATTTGTGATCGGAAAGTATAACGAAGGAACATAGCGACCGCCCTTGACGTTCGCCATCAAATCACCTGCTGACCATGGCCCCTTTGGGTGATTATCCGGGTTCGTGTATCGTGCAACCTGATCAGCCGACCGGGGTCTCAGTCGTAATGAATCTACGTGCTGTTTGGTATATGCAATTATATAGTCATGCTGCGCTCCGATCACTCGGTCGTTCGGAGGGGTGCTTCGCTTCTTCCATATTATGGTAGCAGCAAAATTTTCTTCTCCAAATATCTCGTCAAACATCGAAATGACGTGAGACATCTCGTTGTCGTCTACGGATACAAAGATACATCCATCATTACTCAGGAGCGCGCGAGCCAACCTTAGCCTCGGATACATCATATTTAGCCATTGAGTGTGGAACCTTCCAGACGAATCTCGATTACTGGTAAGTGCTTTTCCGGTTTCGTCGCTGATGCCAGTTAGACGTTTGTAGGAGGAAATTGAATCTCTATAGTCGTCCGGATAAACAAAATCCTTCCCCGTATTATAAGGAGGATCGATATAAATCAGTTTCACCTTTCCCGCATAGGACTTTTGCAGGAGTTTGAGCACCTCCAGATTATCGCCTTCGATGAAAAGGTTCTGGGTGGTGTCCCAGTCTTTGGATTCCTCTGGGCAGGGGCGGAGGGTGCCGAGGGAGGGGGTGAGGGCGAGCTGGCGGGCTTGGCGTTTGCCGTGCCAGTTGAGCCCGTATTTCTCGTCGGCATCGGTCACTGTCTGATCGCCGACGAGCTGTTTGAGGACATCCTCGTTGACGGAGGCCCCGTGCGGCCCCTCGGTGATCAGCTCGGGAAAGAGGGCCTTGAGCTTGGTGATGTTGTCGGCAATGAGGTCGGCGGATTTCGCCTCGGGGGAGTCAGCGGTGATCGGGTCCATCGTGGGTTTGACGCAAAAGTTTACAGCTGGTTCTTGAGGCTCAGGGCCTCGGCTTCAAGGCGTTTGATCTGGAGGTTGAGCTCGACCTGCCGGGGGAGCTGGCGCTCGGCCTTCAGCTCGCGCCGAAGTTTGGCTACGGTCTCCGCCAGCTCTTGGTGGGCATCGAGTGCCTCGCGCACCGCCGTCGCCCGGCCCTCGGCCTGCCGGTAGCTGCCCGTGACCTCGGAGGCGTGCAGTGACACCACGCACTCGACCCAGCCCAGGTAGAGTGCCCGCAAATCGCCCGGCGGCAGGCGGCTGACCGGCAGGCGCTCCAGAAACGCGCAGAGCAGCGGCGGCGGCGAGGAAAAGTCCAGCA
>JBHJGW010000109.1:0-2160 GCA_050331415.1 Opitutales bacterium
CTGTGGGTGCGGTAACCACGGGTCGCAGCAACTTTCGGCTGGCTGTAGCGAACACACGCCAACCGAGCGAGAGGATCTTTGAACCTGCTGAAATCTGTCTTCTCCTACTCTTCAGCCTCCAGATGTTTTAAAACCACAAAGTTCATAAACACAATGAAGAAGCCAAACGGAAGCAGCGACAATTTATACCATCTTGCCAGAGAGGTCGGTAAATTGATCGAGATGATTTTTGATGCAGAGCAAGGCAGCGAGGGCGACGGCCGGGCCTGTAGGCCCCGCCTCGTCGTCGCGAACGCCGCTCTGCGCCAAAAGCATCCGAAGCCGCCATGCGGCGTTCAATCTACCGATCAATTCGGTAAGGTGGTATTAGCTCTGGAAGCTCGATACAGGAACTTTGAGGCTGATTCTCACCCCGAACTATCACGGGTTTCGGGTCATGACATCCGAGGATCGAAATTGAAGCGGACTTTCACCTCCCGCTAACCCCTCACCGATGGCTCGACTCGATACCGTCAATTCCGTTGTGGGCGCGGCTTGCCGGTTTTCTTGCGCCACTGCGCGATCGTGGGCATGGCCTCACTGGCGGGGCGTTGCCGGCGGTACAGGTCGGCCATCAGACGCATGGCTGGGTCGATGTAGTTGAAGAATCTCTTGTACGCCGGGCAGAGGTAATTGAGGCCCCATTCGCCGTCGGGAGTGTAGGTAAATCGGTGCTTGGGGCATTCACCGTTGCAGGCGAAGCGCACTTCGCACTCGCGGCAGTATTTAGGGAGCTTGTCGCGCTTGTCGTTACCGAATTGCTTGATCTCGGGCAGGTCGGCGATTTCGCCAAGGCTTTGGTTCATCAGATTGCCGAGCTTGTACTTGGGGTAGACGAAGTGGTCGCAAGCGTAGACGTCACCGTCGTGCTCCATCGCGAGGGCGCGTCCGCAGGTTTCGCTGAAGTAGCAAATGCCGCCTTCGATACCGAGCCACTTGCCGAGTGCGGTGTCGATGATCTGGACGAAGACCCTGCCGATGTCCTTCTTGCACCATTCGTCAAAGATCTTGCACAGGAAGTCGCCGTAAGCCTCGGCGGGAACGGCCCACGGGGCCATCGGCGGGTTTTGGCCATCGGCGGGCGGGGTGGCTAGGTCCGGCGGTGCAGCGTGGTCGAGCTTGAGCATCGCAGCGGTGGCGTCCGCCTGCCGCTCCACGATCGGGATAAACTGCAGGTACTTGGAGCCGATGCCCTTGAGGAACTTGTAGATCCTGGCGGGGTGCTTGACCGTCTCGGCGTTGATGCACGTCAGCGTGTTGAACTCCACCTTGTGCTTTTGGAGGATCTGCAGGCCGCGCTGGACCTGCTTGAATGTCGGGCGGCCTTTTTTGTCGACGCGATAGGCGTCGTGGACCTCCTCCGGGCCGTCGATGGAAAGGCCGACGAGGAACTTGTTTTCCGCCAGAAACTCGCCCCACTCGTCATCCAGCAGCGTGCCGTTGGTCTGGAAGGCCGTCTCGATCGCCTTGCCGTTGGCGTACTTCTTCTGGAACTCGACGACCTTCCGGAAGTAATCGACGCCCAGCAGGGTGGGCTCGCCCCCCTGGAAGGCGAAGGAGACGTGCGGCCCGGGCTGCGCGGCAATGTAGTCGCGGACGAAGGCCTCAAGGCGCTCGTCGGACATCTTCCACTTTTCGTTGTCCGGGTAGAGTTTCTCTTTTTCAAGGTAAAAGCAGTACTTGCAGTCGAGGTTGCAAATCGGCCCGATGGCCTTGGCCATGATGTGAAAGGGGGCACTGGCGGGCGCGGATGCAGGAGGGGGATTTTTCATTTGTCATTTACTATTTGTCATTTGTCCTTTTCCGGATTCACGGTCGGCGCCCGATTGAGCCATTTGATAACTCACAGCTGACAGATGACCAATGACAAAAGTTTTCCCGCCGCTTCACCCTGAAGACCCCCGCTGGGCGACTTTGTTGCGCGGGACGCTGCTTCAGGCGACCCTCTCGAAGCACGTGCAGTACGTCTCCATGGCCGACCGCCGGGCGCAGGCCGTCATCGCGATCCACGCGTTCCTGATCCCCGTTGCGCTTGGGCAGGTGCCGGAACACCACGAGGCGGTGGTCTTCATCACCTTCGGGGCCATCAGCGTGCTCGCAGCCGTCATGTGCCTGATTCCA
>JBHJGW010000110.1:0-9525 GCA_050331415.1 Opitutales bacterium
GTCGCAATTGGCAAAGCTTCCAGCAAAACGTCAAAGCGGCCGTGCTCGACCATCTTTTCTCGCTGCCCCAACACGCGCCGCTTTCAGCGTCATCGTCCGTTCTCACCGCATGAAGGCGATTCGTCAGTTAATCTTTCTGTACCTCGTTCTCTGGGTCATCGAGGGAGCGTTACGCCGATGGGTGCTCCCTGGCTTGGCGACGCCTTTGTTGATTGTGCGGGACCCGGTGGTCCTTGCCATTTATTACTTCGCGTTCCGCAGGGGATTGTTTCCCTTCAACGGATTCGTCATCGCCAGCTTTCTGATCTGCTACCTCGCATGTACGCTGGCGTTGATTGTCGGCCACGGAAATTTCTTCGTCGCAGCGTTCGGCACCCGCGTTTTCCTTCTGCATTTACCACTTCTTTTCGTCGTCCCGCGCGTCATGGATTTCGAAGATGTCGTGGTGATCGGGCGGTGGTGCCTCGTGCTGGTAGTTCCGATGACGGTGTTGATGGTTATTCAGCACAACTCGGGCGAGAATGCGTGGGTAAACCGCGGAGTCGGGGGAGAAGGCTCAGCTGCCTTTACCGGAGCCATGGACAAAATTCGTCCGCCAGGAACCTGGAGTTTCATCTCCGGCCCGAGCCTTTTCTATCCTCTGGCGACCGCCTTCTGGTTTGCGCTCTACCTGGCGCGACGGGCACCCCTATGGCTGTTACTCCCTGCTGGGGTTTGCATCCTTGTAGCTTGCCCGATTTCGATTAGCCGCGGATTGGTTCTGGGCGTCGCGCTGGTCGCCGTTGCCGGGCTTATCGGACTCCTCCGCCAGAACGCTCTGTCGCCTCACCGCATTTTGACTGCTGCAGCGGGGCTGCTCGTCGTCGTCTTGGCAGCCGGGAGGATCCCGCAATTCCAGGAAGCCAGCGAAGTCTTTATGGCGCGGTGGGAAAGTGCGGCAAAGACCGAGGGTGGCGACACCGCACTGGCCGATCGCGTCTTCACCAGCTACACCGCACCGTTCGAACTCGTGGCAGAAGCGCCGCTGTTCGGTCACGGGATCGGTATTGGAACCAACGCGGGTGCGAAGCTCGCCACCGGTAGCCGCGATTTCCTCCATGGAGAAGGTGAATGGTTCCGCATCCTCAATGAGTTGGGCCCCATCCTGGGTCTCGGCATGATCGCGTTGCGGGGCACGCTCACGATCTACCTCTTTATCCAAGCCTGGAACGCCTGGCGAACAAATGACCCGACCCCCTCCTTCTTCTTTGCCGCGTGCGCCATGAGCGTACTCGGTGGGCAATGGGGGCAAGCCACGACCCAGGGCGGTATGACCATCGGAGCGGCGCTGCTGCTGGCTAGCGCTGGAGGCTGCAGGTCTGCCCAGCCTGAGGCCGAACCATTGCCTCTGTCTGGCCCGCAAGCTCAAGGAATCTAAAGCCCTGCTATAGCCGCTATGAAGATTTACCTCGTCGCACATTACGCCTTGGATCGCCAGGAGAGTATGCTGCGCTACGGTGCCTGGCTGGCCGATGGATTCCGAAACCGCGGCTGGGAGGTCGAGACCCTCCGCCCGAGTCCCCGGCTTGGGCGTTTGGCCGCACCAGGCACAAGTCTCGGGAAGTGGCTA
The DNA here is from genome assembly GCA_050331415.1 of Opitutales bacterium. Lineage (GTDB taxonomy): Bacteria > Verrucomicrobiota > Verrucomicrobiia > Opitutales > Cerasicoccaceae > DAIQNO01. The sequence continues at coordinate 1,610 of JBHJGW010000110.1, forward strand.
GGATATCTCGACAAGTATTTGCTCTTTGCGCCGACTCTCACCCGTGCTGTTCAGCGTGCGCGCCGGGATAAACAGCCCTACGCCTTCTGCATCACCGACCATTCCCACGGAATGTACCTGCCTCTGCTCGAAGGTGAGCCCCACGTTCTGCACTGCCACGATTTGATCGCCATCCGCGCTATGCTTGGTGAATTCCCGCGCGCCCGACTTGGCCGCTTCGGTCGCGTTTATCAATGGATGATCCTCCGCGGTCTACGTCGCGCGCGCAGGGTCGTCTGTGTGTCTGAGGCAACGGCTCAGGATTGGCGCCGGATTGTCGGAACGGATGCCAGTTTGACGATCGCCTACAACGGGCTGAACCACTCTTACGGCCCCCTGCCCCAAGAGACGCTTATTACCGCGCTCTCAGAGGTGGGTCTGCGTCCGCAGCAGTATTTTCTACATGTCGGCAGCGACGCCTGGAATAAAAACCGAGACGGTGTTGTGGAGCTTTTCATTGCGCACCGCCAACGAACCCCTCGGGACACCACTTCATTGGTCTTTGTAGGTCCTGAGCCGTCTCAGCGACAGCAGGATCGGCTATCACAAGCCCGCTTGACCGACGCCGTGACAACCCTTTCTCAAGTTTCCGCAGAGCGCCTCAATACACTCTATGCGGGAGCGTCCTGCCTACTTTTCCCTTCACTAATGGAGGGGTTTGGGTGGCCAATCGTTGAAGCGAATGCCTGCGGAACCCCGGTGTTGACCACGGAGCTCGCCCCGATGACTGAGGTTGGAGGCGAAGCCGCCTATTACCTGCCCGCCCTCACCGATGATTCGGAGCATGCGCGGGGAAGCTGGGCGCAAGTGGGTGCCAATGCGCTTGCCGATTTGCTGGAGCGTCAGCGACTCGCGCCTGAAGAAGTTGCCGAAACCTGCCTGAAGAATGCTGGCCGTTTTCAGGCCGAGAACAGCCTCAACCGAATCTGCGAAACCTACCCCTCGAATCCTCAGTCCGTCGCTTGCCCCGCCAAAACTCACGCTATGGCTTTAACCCAATGAGATCATGCGACTGTTACGTATAATTGCTTCGATGGATCCAGTCGGCGGTGGCGTAGCGACTGCCGTTGACCTTACCACGCGGGCGCTCCTGGAAAAGGGGTTCGAGGTCGAGGTAGCTTGCTCAGACGCTCCGGATGCTCCGTTTCTTAAGAACGCGAGTTACCCTGTGCACGCCCTCGGCCCGGGAAAATACCACTGGGCCTACTCCGAGAAGTGGCTACCATGGCTCGAGGCGAATCTGGAGCGGTTCGACCGCGTCCTGATCGAAGGCTTATGGCTGTACCCTTCTCATATAGCCGCCCTGGCCTGTCGACGCGCGGGCCAGCCTTACTGCGTCTTTCCCCACGGGATGCTCGACCCTTGGTTCCAGCGCCTTAGCGAGCGCCCGCTGAAAGCGGTTCGAAATCTCGCTTACTGGCTCCTCGTCGAAAGCCATGTCGTCAATAATGCGGCGATGCTGTTGTTTACCTGCGAACAGGAGCGACGGCTCGCCCGCATACCCTTCACGCCCTACCGGCCCGAGGCAGAATTCGTAACCGGCCTCGGGACAACCACTCCGCCCGAATTCACGCCACAGATGCAAGCGGTCTTCTCGGAACTTGTTCCTACGGTGAAATGGCGACGGTACTGGCTCTTTCTCGGGAGGCTTCATCCAAAAAAGGGCGTGGACATCCTACTCGACGCCTTCGCACAAATGGCTAAAGAAGGTTTCCGCGTTCCAGATCTGGTGGTTGCGGGCCCCGGCTTGGACACCAGCTATGGCAAAGCCTGCATTCGCAAGGCTGCCGCCATCAACCGCCGCCACGAGGAAACCAGCAACGGCAGAGTGCTTTTCACCGGCATGCTGACCGGCGATGAGAAATGGGGCGCGATTTACGGTTGTGTAACCTTCATCCTGCCGAGCCACCAAGAAAACTTCGGCATCACGGTGGCCGAAGCGCTGGCATGTTCGCGGCCGGTGCTCGTTTCCAATCAGGTAAATATCTTTCAGGAGATTCAAAGGGGTGGCGGCGGGCTGGCCGGTACGGACGATTTCCACGGAACCTGTGACGTTCTTCACCGCTGGCTGACCATGCCCGAGGCTGATCGGGAGGCCATGAGCGGCAATGCACGGGAGACCTTTCAGCGCCATTTCGATATAACCCGCGCCGCGTCGAAAATTGCCGAAGCCATGACGTTGGTGGAACCGACACCGACTGCGGTGCAACGGCCTGCCCCGCTGGTCGCTGTCAGTTAAGCCGACTAAGGCCCCGCAACTGTAGTTTCCCTTTCGATGAACGCAGCATTACCCAGTACGAGTACTGCTCCGGTGGACGCCCATACCGGGCCTTCATTCAGCCGGCTCAACCGCATCATGCGCGTTCTTTGGCAGTTGGTAAACCTGGTGTTTTTCCGCCTTTCACCCCCACCCTGCCACGCGTGGCGGGTGTGGTTGCTAAGGCTGTTCGGCGCCAAAATTGGCAGGGGAGCGCATGTTTATCCCGGAGCTGTGATTTGGGCCCCGTGGAACCTCGAAGTCGGCGAGGAGGCCGGCATCGCAAATGGCGTTATTATTTATTGCCAAGGCCGTATCACCATCGGACGCCGAGCCGTGATTTCGCAGGGTGCTCACCTCTGCGCCGGTACCCACGATTTCGAAGAACCGGGTTTTCCCCTGATTACAAAGCCCATCGTCATCAAAGACCATGCGTGGATCGCCGCCGAGGCGTTCATCCACCCCGGCGTGACCGTGCCGGAAGGGTGCGTGGTTGGTGCCCGCTCGGTCGTTACGAGCCAACTCGAGCCTTGGACCGTGTGTTCCGGGTTCCCCGCCAAAGTGCTCCGGCCGCGCCATCGTTACTTGGAAGAACAAGTGGAGAAACCCACCGCGTAGTCTTTCTGGCGGCACTCACCATTTTTTTTCCGAAATCCCTTATTCTGCAATGCTCCTCAACGCACAATCTTCGCTTCGCCTCTGTTCGGCATTCCTCTGGCACGCCAGCAACAGTATCTGCCACGAACCAGTGATTTTTCTCGTAGGCGGTCCTCGATGCGGCACCACCTTGCTCAAGCAGGTCCTCGGCAGCTTTCCTGAGATTTGCTCGGTGGAGCAGGAGTCAACCTGCCTGTTTCTCCTCCGCCCGCGGTCCTGGCACCGCCGCTATCTATCAGCCGAACCCGGCGGGCTCGATGAACGCCAATGGGAAACACCGGATGACCCCGTTGCTGTCTTTTCGCGGATCGCTGCGGGCCGTCGGCAGGCCACGGATTCAGCCTTCTTCCTCGACAAACTTAACACCGTTTTCCTGCACCGCCCGGGATTTTACGTCCGGCATTTTCCGAACGCCAAGTTCCTGGTGATCTCACGCGACGCGCGTGACGCCGTTGCCTCTGCGGCTACCCACGTCTACCTCAAGACCCACAGTATCGAGCGGATGGCTGTTATCTGGAACCGGTTCTTTACGTTCGCGCAGCAGCTCCAGCAGATTCAACCGGCGTATTCGGTAAGCTACGAACAGCTGACCCGGAATCCGGAAGAAACCGTGGCCTCCATCGCAGGATTTCTCGGGGTACCGTTCGATGCGGAGATTCTTCGCCCTGACCGCTACCGACCGGACACCCGCATGAGCAGCACCGAAGGCTTTTGGCGCCTTCGCGATCCCATCAGCCCCGTATCTGTCGGTCGCTACAAGGATCGATTGAGCAAGTCCCAGATCGAGCTCGTCGAGTCGACCTGCGCGACAGGGATGCGACAGCTCGGCTACGTCTAATGATGAAAAGCGTTCGAAAGACTATGGCTGCTGCTCCTCCACTTCCAATCACAATCGTGATACCGGCGCGCAATGAAGCCCGGAATTTGCCAGGATGCCTCGCTGCGATCGGTACGGGGTTTGCCGAAGACATTGTCGTGGTCGATTCTTCCAGCGAAGATACGACCGAAGCAATCGCCAGGGAGGCGGGGGTGCGCTACGTAAATTTTCACTGGAACGGTCGATTTCCAAAAAAGCGAAACTGGTTCCTTCGTGAGCATCGCCCAAATAGCAAATGGGTGCTGTTTCTCGATGCGGACGAGTACCTGACAGATGCCTTTAAGAACGAGGTTCGACGCGCCCTCTGTTCTACGGACAACGTTGGTTTTTGGCTCAATTATACTAAATACTTTCTAGGCAAATCTCTTAAAGGCGGTTACCCGCTGCGCAAGCTCGCGCTTTTTCGCGTCGGAGCGGGGGAGTACGAGCAAATCCCCGAATCCGAATGGAGTACGATGGACATGGAAGTCCACGAGCACCCGGAATTAGACGGCCCCATCGGCGAAATCAAAGCCCGGATCGACCACCGCGATTTTCGAAGCGTCGCCTCCTGGCTGGTCAAACATGTCGAGTATGCAAAGTGGGAAGCAAAGCGCTTCGAAATGTTGACACAGCGCAACCGCGAGCACTGGACCCCTGTTCAGAAAATTAAATATGCTCTGATGGGAACTCCGTTGATCGGGCCTGTCTTCTTCTTCGGTTCCTACCTCTTAATGGGCGGTTTTCGCGACGGCGCCAGAGGTTTTGCTTTCTGCTTACTCAAAGCCGCTTACTTCACGCAGGTCTATTGCCTGATCAAGGAACAGCGGCAACAAAGCGCGCAAATGGAAACAAAGTCTGCGGCCCCTCAGGACCTTGAGACCTCCTTACCGTAAGGCTTTTTTTTGGCAAATTTTATTCTAGTTATTTTCATCCCTTAAATCTCCAATGAAACGCGTCAACGCTTCAAAACTTTCGGGTACTCGGTTCGGTGCAGTGACTCCGAAGGTGTCGCTGGGGAAACGGGTCCGACCGGTCGCCTTGTTTTTAGGACTCTTATTCGTCGCTACGATTGTTTTCGTTTCGGTGAAGAACACACCTTATATGCGGGATCTCCCGTGGCTACCATCGGCCTTGGCGGATTGGGCTGACCACAATCCGAACCGCAGGACCTTCCTGCCTTTCTTTTTCGCCGCGTTTATTCTTCCCCTGGTTACCCAGTGTCGCTGGCGCATGCGCTGGACCCACCTTTGCCTAAGCGCTGGCGGGCTGCTTGCAACCCTAGGGATCACCGAGCTGCTTCAATGGCCAATGCCGATGCGGTCAGCCGCCTGGAGCGATATCGGCTGGGGCGCCACCGGGATTGCGGCCGGTCTGTTTACCGCCGTCACCGTATGGCTGCTGAGCTGCCCCGGTATCCTCGGCCAACAACGTGACTCCCTCGCCCCCCGACTGTTGATCTGGGGAATCAACTACACGCCGGAGATGACTGGTATCGCTCCCTATAACGCTATGCTCGCCGAGTGGTTCAGTCGGAGGGGCTGGCAAGTAGAGGTGCTGACATCCTTTGCTTACTATCCCCAATGGAAACGCGAACCCTCGGATCGGGGCTTTCTTTTCCGCCGCGAAAACGATGGCAAAGCGGCAGTTCATCGGGTCTGGGCATACGTTCCCCAGCAGGTCACAACGCTCAAGCGAATTGTGCACGAAGCCTCTTTCGTCGGGCTCTCGTTCATCCGCGCCCTCTTTTTACGCAGACCCAACCTCGTTTTCGTCGGCTCGCCACCCCTTTCCTTGGGAGTCGCTGCCTGGGCTTTCCACAAGTTAAGAGGAGCGCCTTTCGTCTTCCACGTGTACGACCTGCAACCGGATGCAGCAGTGGGACTTGGCATGTTGAAAGGGTCCCATCTCGTCAAGACTCTCTACCAGCTTGAAAGCTTTGCCTACAGCAAAGCCGTTCGAGTAACCGGCATCACCTCCTGGATGCTCGACACGCTCCGTGAGAAGGGCGTTCCGGAGGACAAGCTATTCTATTTCCCTAACTCTGCTGTCCTCCCTAAAGACCGGGAAATACCCGAACGAGGAGCGTTCCGCCGTCGTCACAATATCGATGAAGATACCTTCGTCGCCCTGTATTCCGGCAATTTGGGGCAGAAACAGGGTCTCGACATTCTTACCGATGCAGCTTCGCTTCTCGCGTCGGAAGAGAAGATCCTCATCGTGATCTGCGGAGAAGGCGCAAAAAAACAGGATCTGCTTAAAAGCGCGAGTGACCGAAAACTCTCCAATGTCCTGTTTCTTCCTTTGCAGCCCAAAGCCCATTTCTGGGAAATGCTGGTTGATTGCGATACCACCCTCGTTACCCAGCAGGCGAATTCCGGAGCTGCGTTTTTCCCGAGTAAACTCTTGACGATTCTCTCACTCAAGCGCCCGGCCGTGACCGTGGCCGATCACCAAAGCGCACTTTATCTGGCTCTCGCTGAAGGCGAATTCGGCCAGAATGTTTTGCCGGGTGACGCGGAGGCCTTAGCAAAGATTCTCAAAGAGCTGAAAGCGAACCCAGAGGCACTCGATACCATGGCCCGAAATGGTCGAAAATACGTGGCGCAATTTGCTAAGGAAGCTAATCTTTCTCGAGTCGAAACAGAGTTTCGAGGAATTGCCACTCAAGGGGCGTTAGTGACGTCTCCAAAACTTTCGACTAAAAGTTAAGCGTAGGCATCATAGGTGCTTGCATCGCGTTTATAAAAACCTCGACGGTTTTCTTACGTCCGACTTCTAACGCCTTTGTAAAGGTTGCAAAAAAACTCTCAATTAACTTGAAACGACTCCTCTCAATTTTGTTTTTAGCTATGCTTTTGCATCACCTCAGCGGCCAATCGAGCGGGTTCTCGCAGGAGACCGTTGCAGCGAACATTCCCGCTGGGGCTGAGGGCGCGCCAAACGAGAATGAAGCGGCTGAATCTGGGGTGCCCTCAGGAACGGAGGGCGATGCGGAAGTCCCTCCGGATGGGCTCTTTGACGAACCCTCGTGGCGGGAAGGATTCACCGCGTCCATTGCCGGATCGATTGCTTATGATAGCGCCGTATCGGGGAGTGCTTCCAGTTCCGGAGACACCATTTTGGAGGTCACCCCTAGCGCGGGGTGGAGCCGCAGCTTTCCTAATGGTGCCCAAATAGGAGCTTCTGCGTCGCTGCTCTATGTCAACTATCTCGAAAATGATGATTTTGATGCTGCTCTGCCAGGAGTTTCCGCCGATGGACAATTTCCGCTCGGAACTGCACTGGGGTTGCGACGCCTTCGCATCGATGTGAGTGGTTCGGTTACCCCGGACGTTTCCCGTTCGCTAACTGCAGATACCGTTGCGGAAACCATCACCTACCAGGGTGCGGTTTCCGCGTCTTACCCAGTTTCTTCCAGGACCTCACTGTCGCTAGGGTCGAGTGGTACCTTTTCCGACAGCCAAAACGCGCGTGTCGTCGATACCCTTGGTTATTCGGTAAACCTTGGAGGAAGTTACGCGAAATCCTCACGACTCTCTTTCTCTGCTTCCGCAGCTTTCTCGCAGGATACCGTCGTTTCCCTGGAAACAGCCGACGAGTCTTACGTGTTTACGCTCGGCGCTAGCGGCAGACTCAGAGCCCGGCTCAATGGTAGCCTCAACGGCGGCCTTGCTATCCGTAATTCCGAGACGGTGGACTATGCACCCTACCTCTCAGCGGCTCTTAATTACCTATTGAGCAGCCGTACGTCGCTTGGCTTGTCACTGAGCAACGACTTCGACTTTGGGGGCGACGGTGAAACCGTGTTGTTGACCGGAGCAGGATTGACCCTTTCTCATTCGTTCGACTCCCGGACCTCGGCTAGTATCGGCATCGCTGGGGATCGACGGTCCTTTCTGGAATCGGATAACGTTGAGCACAGCTTGACCCTTTCCGGAAGCCTTAATCGGAGACTGACTCCCCAATGGAGTATTGGCGCGAGCGCTTCATCCTCCGTGGAACGGGGGGATGATCCTGCTTCGGACTTCGAATCCTACCGAGTCTCGATAACGACTAGTTACAGCTTCTAACAGTATTTTAGAAAATCTATTTTATTATGAAAAA
>JBHJGW010000111.1:0-24606 GCA_050331415.1 Opitutales bacterium
AGATTTCGCGGCAAAGGGATTTTTTCCAGAAAGCGGGGGCGGTTCGAACCTCCGGAAATGGCCCCGGTTAGGGGCCCGTTAGGGGCCACAACTTTGTCCATCTGGGTCCATTTCAGGGCAATTTTCGGATAGTTCGAACCATGTCTGGTTTGGCCGTCCTTCAGTTGTGGGCGAAACAAAACCCGCTGGTGGTCAGCGGGTTTTGAAGTGTGAAAGTGGAGCGAGCGATCGGGTTCGAACCGACGACATCCACCTTGGCAAGGTGGTGCTCTACCAACTGAGCTACGCTCGCGATAAACTGTAAAATTGGCGATTTGGACGTCTTGGGTCAAGGGCTTTTTTGGAAAAATGCTCCTTTCCCTGAAAGCGGAGGGGATCAAGCTGAATGGGCCTGGCGGGCAGCCGTCCGTGCAAGGGTGACGAAATCGTTCATTGCGGTCTTTAGCGGAGCAACGCCATCGTACCGCATCTGGCGGATGATCTCTCTTGCGGTCGGGTCTTCAATGGGCAGGGTCTCGAGCACCTCCAAGCCAGTGGCAATTACCGTGAGGTGCGACCGCAGGTCATGACCCAGGTGCCGAATTTGGGCCTCGTCAGGAACCTCCAAATATCCGTCTTCCATAAGGCAAGATTATCGGGTCTGGGGTAGCGTCGTCAACCTGCTCTGTATCGTTTCCCCGGCATGGGTGCCGATTACCGCAGATCGGCCTTTGGCTATTGCGGTCGTTTCAAACCGCGGTGAACCAGCTGGCTGGCCAGGCGGTGCAGGCTCTCGGGGTCAGGGTAGTCCGCCTGGCGGGCCAAACGGCGCGCGAGCCGTTTCGGGTCCTCTGGCTTGATCGCTTTCCGGGGTCTTCGCATGGCAGACAGCTGTATCTGCGGGAGATATCGCCGCAATAAGCCAGTCCTTAAACGGTTTTGTTGGCGAAAATAAACTGCTTATGACCGCGTATCCTCCGTGCCCGAGGAGGGCGGTGCGCCTGCGCTGTCATCTGCTGAGGACAGCCCCCCCGGGGGAGCATCAGGGGCGTAGGCGCGAAGGCTGAGGGCGAGCTGGTCGCAACTTTGGAGAATCAACTCCAAGTGACGCTGAAGTGATTCTCGGTCATCGATAGTCTCGTGACTCAACTCGGCGTGCCCGCGAATGACAAACAGGGCCCCATTGACTTCGTGGACCAGATGACGGAGGCGGTCGTCAACGTCGAGGGAGTCGTCCATGAATAGCTTTACGTAAAGAGGCGATGCAGGCGGGCGAAGGCTCTGTCGGTGAGAATTGCCTTGGCTCCGGGCTTGTCAAGCCGACACCCTGTCGATGCCACGCCGTCATGCCTTTGCAAGAGACCACCGCCGCTGAACCGGAATCCCTGCAGGGATACTGGTTGGGACCAGCTTGTTTCACGGTAGTGAGCCCTCGGGCACCAGAGCCAAGCCTTTCCCTTCGGCTGGAAATCGCTGCCAGACAGTTGCGCCTGCGTCCTGAGATCGCTGGCGCCCTCAGCGCCTTTCGAGAAGTCGCCGCCTATTGGCGGATTCCTCCCAGAGACCGTGCCGCAGCGGAAGCGCTGGTGATTTCGGTCGTCCGTGATGGCCTCGCTGCCACCATCGCAACCGAGTCCGAGGCGCTTGAACCGCTGGTGTTTCCGGTTGCCTATAACGGTCCCGATCTGGGCGAGGTCGCCGACCACTGTGGTTTGAGCGAAGCTGAGGTCGCGACCAGGCACAGCAATTCCGTTTTCACTGTGGCCGCTATCGGCTTTCTGCCTCATTTTGGGTACCTGCAAGGCATGGACACCGCATTGGGGACGCCAAGGCGGTCTTCGCCGCGGGCGCGGGTTCCCGAAGGCGCCGTTGGGATTGCCGGCACACAAACGGGGGTTTACCCGCGCGAAAGCCCAGGGGGCTGGCAGGTGATCGGCCAGGTGCCTGCCGAGGCGGTCCGACGGCTCTGTCCGCAGCTTCGCCCGGGGCGCTACGTGCGGTTCGAAGCTACATGAGTCGGCTTCTGCTCAACCTCGACGCCGGGGAAGGCGTGCTGGCACCCGCGCTGGAGGCGGATTTGATCGCGCGCGCGGATATCGTGAACCTTGCCCTGGGTGGGCACGCTGGCGAGCCTGGGTTGACGAGGTCCCTGGCTGCTCAGGCGCGGGACGCGGGTTGTGAAGTATGTCTCCATCCGGGCTACCCCGACCGTGCCAATTTCGGGCGCCGTGACGCGCCGATGCCATGGGTCGAGCTGGAGGGTTCCCTGGATGCTCAACGGGCCATTCTGCCGGAGGTTTCCTGGTGTAAACTGCACGGGAGCCTGTACCACCATGCGGCAAGCGACGACACACTCGCAGCAACTCTGGTCGCCTGGCATTTACGTCAAGGCATCCAGACGGTGCTGGCCCCGCCGGATGGCGCCTTTACGAACCGGGCAGCCGCGGCCGGGTTGTGCGTTTTGCGCGAGGTTTTCGGCGATCGCGCCTACGGGCTCGTCGGGGGAAAACTCTCGCTATTGCCGCGCGGGACCTCCGGGGCGGTATTGTCCGACGCAGCTTCCGTCGTACGCCAGATCCGCAGTCTGCTCCGCGGAACGATCCCGCTGGCGGATGGTTCGGAGCAACCGCTGCAGGGCCAAACCGTATGCATCCACGGGGACCACCCGACGGCATTCGAAAACGTCAAGGCCGTCCGTCAGCTACTGGACGCCGAAGCTGGCGGCAGCGAACCGCTGTGATCCGAAGGTAGACAACCCTTTAACCTCATCGTTCAATCGAAAGATGCTGACGGTTTTGGCAGGAGCGGTGTTGTTGGCGCCAGAGCGAAATCTTTCAAGACTGCACGAGGGCTATCCGCCTGGCGGGCCACAGGATGCCTTTGCCGCTGCGGCGGCCAATCGCCTCGTCGGTAACCGCCCTGAAGCGCCTGTGCTTGAAGTTTCGCTAGGCCTGTGTCGCATTCTGGTCGGCGGGCCGGTGACGCTTGCGGTGACGGGTGCACCCGGCCAGTTGAGGGTCAATGGCGCTCCAGCGCCTACCGATCGCGCACTGGTGCTCGAGGGTCGCTCAGAGCTGAGGTTCTCCTTTCACCCGCATTTGGGCTTCCGGGCATATCTCGCGCTGGCTGGCGGGATCGAGCCTGCCCCGGGGCGCACCGACACTTACGCACCCGGCGGCTTACCCAGCCGGCGACCTTGGCCGCGGATGCCGCACGATGCGTTTTTCTGGGCTCCCCGCTTGGGGGATGTGCGCTTCGTCGCCGGGCCGGAGGCAACGCCCGCGGCGCTTGAGGTCTTGACGGGGTCACCCTGGCAGGTCGATCCGCAGAGTAGCGGGATGGGTCTGCGCCTCAGAGGTCCTCGGCTGGCACTGCCCGCCTTCGACATTCTCTCCGCGCCTGTCCAGGACGGTACCCTTCAGGCTACGCGCCAAGGCCTTGCCGTCCTTCTCCGGGAGCGGGGTACGCTTGGCGGTTACCCGCGGGTCGGGACGGTAATTGACTGCGATGTTGATCGTCTGGCGCAGTTTCGAGCGGGCCAGCGGATACACTTCGAGGAAGTGGATCTGGAAACCGCCCAAGCTGCCTGTGAGCGACAACGCGGGGTGATGGAAGCCGGGCTGTAGACGGGATCTAAGAGTGTCCTGACCGACCCGTTAACAAGCCGGGGGGGCCACAGGGTAGCGCATCCCTGCGGAGAAACCGCCTCGATGGCCGGAAAACGTTGCCAAGACAGCAGCGGCTTTGGCATGAAAAGGTTTTGGCCCAACGAATGACGCAAAAGGAACTGAAGATTTTTACCGGCAACGCCAACCCCGCCTTGGCTGAAGCTATTTGCAAACACTTGGGAATTGAGCTGGGCCGCGCCACGGTCACCCGCTTCCCGGATGGCGAAACCTTTGTTCGCATCGAGGAAAACATCCGCGGCCGCGACGTCTTTATTGTCCAACCAACCTGTCAGCCCGCAAATGAGCACCTGATGGAGCTTTTCATCATGATCGATGCGGCCAAGCGAGCCTCGGCAAGCCGTATCACAGCGGTGATTCCTTTTTTTGGCTACGCCCGTCAGGACCGCAAAGACCAGCCCCGGGTGCCCATAACGGCGAAATTATGCGCTAACCTGCTCGTTTCGGCCGGTGCCAATCGCGTGCTTACGGTCGATCTGCACGCCCAGCAGCTGCAGGGCTTCTTTGACATCCCGGTCGACCACCTGTATGCCTCACCGGTGTTCTTAGGCTATCTTTCCGAGACGCTCGACCTGAAGAATACGACGATTTTCTCCCCCGATGTCGGTGGGATGAAAATGGCCAGCGCCTACGCTGATCTGCTCAACGTGCCTCTTGGCTTCGTCGCGAAGAAGCGAACCAGCGCCACTGACGTCCATGCGTCGAACCTCGTCGGCGAAGTCCAGGACCGCGAAATCTTACTCGTCGACGACATGACGGAAACCGCGGGCACCCTGACCGCCGCTGCGCGCCTCCTGCGTGAGAGTGGCGCCAAAACAGTGCGCGCTTGCGTCAGCCACGGCGTGCTCAACGCGATTGGCTATGAACGGTTACAGCAGCCAATCCTCGATGAGCTTATTACGACGAACTCCACGCCTGTTCAGCAGCGCGAAGGCACCCGAGTGACGGTTCTCTCCATCGCACCACTTTTGGCCAAGGCGATCAAGCACATCCACCTCAACGAATCCGTTACGAGCCTTTTCGAAATCAAAGGTTTTTAAGACGGGATTGCCGAGGTACTAGGAGCGGAAGGGGCAGGGCACCCCCAAAAACAATGTGCGCCCCGCCCGGCGTAGGCTACGCCCGCACATCCGCCTCGACCCCCGGCCCCGAGGGCGAATCGGCACCAATGGGATCGATCCGCTTTCGCTCTTTCGCCTGCCGTCGCGAGAGGAACCGAAGGAAGTTTTGGCCGAAGTGAACGGTCATGCCGAGGCCGATGATGAAGACCGCCCAATAGGGCAAGGGCGCCGCAGGATTGCGGACAACTTGCAGCATGCTCGAATTCTCCTCCGGTCCAAAACTGGCCTGGTAGAAGGTCAGCCCAGCGTGCCGCAAGGGGTTGTTCATAAAGATTTTGACTGGCCTGTCTTCGCCGGTTTCAGGATTCACCAGGCGAACGTCGCTGGCAAAGTTCCGCGGAATTTCCGTACCCGGCCAGCGGTCGTGGGTGAACTTTTCCAGCTCGATCCAGAACGGGTAATAGGTGCGCTCGAAACGCAGAGCGATTTCGTACTCACGTCCGTCGATCTGAAGTGTTTGCGCCGGAAAGCGGTCATCGATCACATTCGACACGAGCCAGGTGCCCAGGCTTTCGCCGTCTTCGATGACCTCGACTACCGCGGAGGTAATATTCTCGGCGTCGGGAGAGGTATCATAACGCTTTTCGACAGCGGTCAGCCCCATTCGCTGGGCGAGGCCTCGGTCGGCATCGATCCCGGGTGCATTGGGGTTTTGCTCCGTCCGCAAAATGTCCGAGTTGGGCATGAAGTCGTGGATCTTTACCGTCAGGTCCCCCTGGGGCAGCCTAACCGTCGAACCGTCGTGCAAGGCTTCCTGGCCAATGGCTGTAACTCGGTCGACCTCCTCGCCGCCGGTGTCGATGAGAACGAGTTCGTTCTCGTGGATGTTGATCGTGTAGTTGCTGCGCTCGCCCTCGACAATCCACATCTGGCCTTCTTCCTGGAGCGCTCCGATCAGGAAGCCGCTGGCCAGCAGCAGCACAAGCCCGCCATGCAGCATCGAGATGCCGAGGTGCGACCAGCGGGCTTTGAAATGCTTAAAGTGGGCACAGAGCAGGTTGACGATCAGCAGGAACCCTAGAAGCGCCCCACCGGGCAGAGGGAACTTCATCTGGGCGAGCTCCGCGTCGTAGCTCTGGGTAAACAGCAATTTGACCAGCGCCGGGATGGGCGTCATCGCGATCACGCTCTCGAAATAGATGTCCTGAGCGTGCCGGATTCCCCAGTTGGCTTGGTCGAGCGTCCCGAAAAACACGATCATGACCGAAAAGGCCAGCAAGGCCACCGTTAGCTTCAGCGAAGTGAAGAAGCGGAAGGTTGCACGGCCTGCCGGCTCAGCGTAGGGGCGCACCCGCTCCCAGTGGGGCTTGGCGGGCTGCAAAGCGTTGCTTATGCGGTCGCGAATTTTCGCCACCGGGGAGGGGTAAGACGATGACTCCATTACTGGCTTAGAAATAGATCGACCCGATAAACTCGTCCCAGGTTTCCCGCTGCGCGCTTACGAGTTCAGTGTCGCCCATCATTTTGAAAAACCAAGTCTTGCCGTTGTAGGGAACAATGCTCGCAAGAATGCTCTGGCCACCGCTGCCCTCGATCATTACAGTATCGATGTGTAGACGCTGAACGTGGCGATGATCCACATTGGCCTCATCGACCGAGCTGATCGGGCCGAGACCTACCTGGCGGCGCCAGCGATTGATGTTGGCCAGCGTTCCGCCCACGTCACCCGGGAAGACCGTTACGGCAACCTCGGCGCTCTTACCGTCACCTTCGACCTGCCACGCTGCCTTGCGCACGCCACTCGCCGGGAGCTCGATCCATGCCTCGGGGGCTTCCCACTCAGGTGCTTCGGCTGGCGTTTCGCTGACCACGCCTTCACTCATCCGGTCCGCCTGTGCCGGAGCTGCGGCGGGAATCGGAGCATCGCGCGCTTCTTTTGGAACTTGGTAAGTCGTGACGGCGGAATCGCCGCAACCGGCTAACAGGCCGACGAGCAAAGGAGAAAACCAGACAACTTTCATAGCGTGGAATATGGCGTTTATGAGGACGATATGCAAGGACAGCCAAACGGTTTGCGGCCAGCTTTTTCGCAGATCCGGCTAATTGGCGGCTTGACTCAATTGACCGAGCCGGGTTGAGTCTAGGGTTTCCTATAACCCATTCATCTCTTAAGGTGGGTCCTTGACCCACTTTTTTTGTTATTACGCACCGCCGATGAGCAACGAAATCCTGACTGTACTCGAGTACATGGAGAAAGAAAAGGGGATCAGCCGCGAGGACATGGTCTCCACGATTGCTTCGGCGATTCGCAACGCGGCGCAGAAGGGAATCAACGCCGGGCAGGAACTCAAGATCGAAATTAACCCCAAAAACGGCGCCCTCAAAGCGTGGGCCGAGTTGCGGGTGGTCGACAGTGTGAGTGATCCGGCGAACGAGATCCACGTGGAAAAGGCTCACCAGATCGATCCGGATGTTCAGGTCGGCGAAACGGTGCTGAGGGAAATCGACCCTTCCTACCTCGGCCGAATTGCGGCGCAGACGGCCCGGCAGGCCATCATGCAGCGCATCCGGCAGTTTGAAAAAGAGCGCATTTATCACGACTACAAGGATACCGTCGGGGATATCGTTTCGGGTACGGTTCGACGGCGCGAACGGGGCGACCTGATTATCGACCTCGGTAAGGCCGAGGCCATCCTGCCGCCGCGTGAACGGGTACCGGGCGAAGACTACAGCCCAGGTGAACGCATCCGCTGCCTGCTGCTCAACATTGAGACGACCCCACGCGGCCCGGAGCTTGTCCTCAGCCGCGCTTCGAGCAAGTTTGTCCGCCGGCTGTTCGAAGTGGAGGTTACCGAGATTGGTGATGGCACGGTCAGCATCGAAAGCATGGCCCGGGAGCCGGGGTACCGCTCCAAGATCGCAGTGGCGAGCCGCGATCCGAAAGTCGATCCCGTCGGCGCCTGTGTCGGTGCCCGGGGGGCGCGCGTGAAGAGTATCGTCCGCGAGCTCAACGGCGAAAAGGTGGACATCATTCCGTGGTATTCCGACCCCGAGCGCTTCCTCGAAGAGGCGATCAAGCCGGCCGTGCCGCGCAATGTGCGCGTCGACCACGAGCACCGCCGCATCTATTTTGAAGTGTCGGAGGACAAGTTGTCTGTGGCCATTGGTCGCAAAGGCCAAAACGCCAAGCTGACCTCGCGTCTGCTGGGTTGGAAACTCGACATTGGCAAAGAGCGCAGCCTCAGTGGCAACTTCGACGACCGGCGTCAGAGCGCGATCTTCGGCCTTCGCGACCGCCTTAACATTCGCATTGAGCACGCCACGGCACTCGTCGATGGCGGCTTGACCACCATCGAGGCTTTCGATGGCCTCGAAGTGAACGACCTTTTGCCGCTTGGCTTCGATGAGGAGTCGGCCACTATGGTGCTTCGCAAAGCCGCAGCTGCTCGCGGCTAAGGGCTTCTTTTTATTTGACTATCGCTTCGTGTCCGCCCGCACGACTTTTCCTGATCTATGAGCGTCCGCATTTACGAACTTTCCAAAAAGATCGGTATGGAGAACAAGCAGCTTATCGAGCTGCTGTTGGACCGTGGCTACGAGGTGAAAACGGCCTCGAGCACGGTCGATACAATCACCGCGGAAGCGCTGACCGAGGAATTCGCTCCAAAAAAGGAACCGGAGCCTGCACCGGAACCGCCAAAGCAAGAGCCCGAACCGGAAGCTCCGAAAGCGGCGCCCAAGCGACCGCCCGCGGGTGCCATGGTGAGGTCTGCAGCGGATATCGAGCGGGAAAAGCAGGAGAAGGAGGCTGCCGCCCGCGCTGAGCAGGAAGCCCAGCTGCAGGCCAAGCGCGACGAGCGGGAAAAGGCTCGAGCCGTCAACCAGCCGGTCGGGGGAGCCAAGCCGGCGCCCGCCGCTCCAGCTCAACCCCTGCGGAAGGCACCACCGAGCCCGCCGCCGATGAGCCTGGCGCGCAAGGCGGCGCCTCCCACACCGCCTCGGGCACCGGCACCCGGCACGGGTCCGGCGCCGCGAGTTCCGGCAGGTGTTGTCCGCCAGCAGCCGGCGAAGGGCGGCCCAGCCGCTGCGCCGTCGCCAGCTCCAGGCGGTGCCGAGCGCGTGGCGAAAAAAGCGCCTGATGGCGGGCCCAAAACACCGCCAGCGGTTGTGCGTCCGGCCCCCGGCGCCCCAGCCCCTGCCGCACCGGAAATTTCCCGGCCCGAGAGAGCCGCACCGAAACCGCCCGCGGAAGATCCTTCCAAGGCGGCACCCACGCCGCCAACCGTCAAGCAGGGTCCTGCCGCTCCGCCTGTCGGAGACAAGCCAGCGGAGGAAAAGCCCGCTGCAAAAGCGGCGCCGGCGGCCCCCGCGGTTCCGCAGACGCCGCCCGCCGCGCCTTCGGTCCCGCCGCCCGCAGGCGCGGGAGAGGCGCCAAAAGCGCCTGCCATCCCCCCGCGAAAGGCCGCGACAGCCGTCGCTCCACCAAAAGACGGCCCCGAAGCCCCGACAGGCGGGCGCGAGCTCCCGGAAGGTGCGCGAATTGAAGAAAAGGAGGATGGCACCACGATCCTCCACATCAAGCCACCTGTGGTGGTGCGGGACTTTGCCCAGATCCTTGGCCTCAAGCCCTTCCAGCTCAATGCGGAGCTGATGGAGTTCGACATTTTTGCCGGCACCAACAGCGCGATTGACGTGGAGGTGGCCACCAAGCTCGCCGCTCGCCGCGGGTTGACGCTCGAGATCCACCATCGGGGTGAGGAAAAACAGCAACAGGGCCCCAAGAAGCCAAAAACGCCGGAGATTGACGAGGACGACCCGAGCCTGCTCGTGACGCGTCCTCCCGTCGTGTGCGTTCTCGGCCACGTCGACCATGGCAAAACGACGCTTCTTGATACGATCCGGAAGACTCAGGTGACCAAGGGGGAAGCCGGTGGGATTACCCAACACACTGCTGCGTATCAGGTTATCCACAATAATCACAAGATTTCGTTCATCGACACGCCGGGTCACGCCGCCTTCTCCGGCATGCGCGAACGGGGCGCCAAAGTCACCGACATTGCCATCCTGGTCGTGGCAGCTGATGATGGCTTTATGCCGCAGACGGACGAAGCGCTGAAGTTCGCCCAAAAGAACAACGTGCCGATCGTTGTCGCGGTCAACAAAATGGACGCGCGCGGTGCCGATGTGAACAAGGTCTACTCGCAGATGCAGCAACGGGGTATCGCCCCGGAAGACCTTGGCGGTGAGGTGCTAACGCAGCCTATCTCGGCTTTGAAAGGCGACAAAATCGAGGATCTGCTCGAGCAGATTCTTTTGCAGGCCGAGATCATGGAGCTGAAGGCCAATCCGAAGGCGAATCCGGTTGGCACAATCCTAGAGTCTCAGATCGAACAGGGGCGCGGCTGCACCACTACCGTGATCATCGAGAAGGGAACCCTCAAGATCGGTCAGGCTCTGCTCTGCGGCCAGCACTACTGCAAGGTGCGGGCCCTGCTGGACGAAAACAATAAACCCATAAAGTCTGCCGGACCGGGGGATCCTGTCCGTATCGTCGGCTGGTCGGGCCCGCCGGACTCGGGTTCACGTTTCCGAACCGTCAAAAACGAGAAGGAGGCCAAACGGGAGGCGGAAACCTATCTTGCCGACCTCAAGCGCGTGGAAAGCGATGTCCAGGCCGAAGATCTGCCGGACACGGTGGAAGAACTGCTCGCGGCTATCGACGCTCAGCAGCAAAAGGTCTTCCGAATGATCCTCAAGAGCGATGTTTACGGCACCGTCGAAGCCCTGCGGCGTTCGTTCGAAGAATTCGAGACTGATAAGGTGAAGCTCGAACTCGTCAACAGCGGGGTAGGGCAGGTGACCAAATCGGATGTGATGCTCGCCAGCTCGACCGGTTCGACGATCGTCTGCTTCAACGTGAAAACGGAAAATGGTGTTCCCCAGA
Organism: Opitutales bacterium; assembly: GCA_050331415.1. Taxonomy (GTDB): domain Bacteria; phylum Verrucomicrobiota; class Verrucomicrobiia; order Opitutales; family Cerasicoccaceae; genus DAIQNO01. The sequence continues at coordinate 10,671 of JBHJGW010000111.1, forward strand.
TCGCCAAGCGGGAGGGTGTGCGCATCATGACGCACGACATCATCTACCGCCTTATTGACGACGTTAAAGAGGCGATGGCGGAGCTGCTCGACCCAGAGTACCGCGAGGTCAAGATCGGGGGAGCCGAGGTTCGTGCTGTGTTCCCGGTTTCGCGGGGCAACGCCGCTGGTTGCATGATTACCGATGGCCTCGTCAAGCGCGATGCCTACGCACGGGTTCTGCGCGGCGATACCGTCGTACATGATGGGCGCATCGGCGGACTCCGGCGCTTTAAAGAAACTGTGAACGAAGTTCGTGCCGGCTATGAATGCGGTATTCAGGTAACGGGGTGCAACGACTATCAAGAGGGCGACACGATTGAAGTGTACGAAATCCATGAGCACCGCCCGTCATTGTAGGGCGGTGGGCATCCCGTTCAGAAATGCGCCTCGGGAATCCGCGTACGGTAACCCGAGGATGGTCGCGACGCCTTGGACGACAGGTCTCCGAGGTTACCCTTTTGCAGCGGTGTTCCCAAATGGTTGAATCGAAACGCGCTCCGAGCTTTCGCCGAATACCATGACAGAAAAAACATGCACGGATGAACGCAAGGTCCTGCGATGAGGCAGCTTCGTGTCAATGAGCTGCTTCGCCGGGAGCTTGGCGAGATCCTTCACACGGATTATCGCGATCAGACGGTACGGATCACCATCACCGAGGTGGACGTTTCACCTGACCTGCGCAACGGCGATGTGTACTTTTCCGTCATTGGTGGTGAAACGGACCGGGCGGCGGCGGAGCGATTTTTCGACCGCCGGGGATCGGAACTGCGGCGAAAGGTGGCCCGTCGCGTGATCCTGAAGTACCTACCGACGCTCCGTTTTCATCTCGACGATTCCATCGAACGCGGCAACCGCACGCTTGAGGTTCTCGACGAGCTCGCAGCAGAAGAGAATCCCCCTGAGCCCAAAGACTAGGGTTTATCTTGCGGGGATACGGCTTGCTGGCGCAGGCCTTTTGCAAGATTCCTCGAGGTATGACCGTGACCGAGCAATGGCTTGCAGTCGCACGCGACATGCTCGTGTGGGCTGTCGGCAATGAATTTGCCACGGTGCCCTTTTGGGCCGTTGGAGGCCTCGCACTGGTCGTCCTTGCGTTTGGCGGGAAAGTTATCTACAGCGCGTTGACGGAGGTCCGGCGGGGCATGCTGGTGCTGCTGCTGGCGCACACTCTGATGCTGGCCGGAGCGCTTGGTGCCGCCGCCGGAGTCGCGGTCGGGTGGCGCGAAGCCGAAAGTCATCCGTCGGGTGCTTACGCCATGGCGGGTGCGGCGGTCCTCGCGGCAGGGTTAATTTATGCTGTCTCAAGGTCCTTCCTGACGGGTACAAAGGACGCAATGGGTGCGGTTGCCACCTGCATGACAATCGCCGTGACAATAGGAGCGCTGGTTCTGGGCGATCTTGCGTTTGATATTGTTGAAGCTCAGGGCGACCGCTTTGTCCCCTCGAAAGACCTCGACGAACTCAGCAGGTAGCCCTGATTTGCGGCAGCCGGTTTCCTTCTGCGGGCGCATCCGGAAGACGCTCGAAAGAGGGGTCGCCGGGCCGGTTGACACGTTCCTCCGTTAGGCGGGCGGCATGCACGGCCCGGAAGCTGACGAAAGCGCTGGATGCCAGCATGATCAAGACTGCGACGACCGGCTGCAAAATTCCAGCAGCAGCAAGCGAGACACCGACAAGGTTGTAACCAAGCGCATACCACAGGTTACTGGCCACTGTTCGGTGGACCTGGCGGGCGAGGTCAACGGCACTCGGCAGCGTCGAAAGGTTAGCACCCACAAGCAGACCTTCAGCGGTAGCGCGCGCAAGGTCAGTCCCCGCATCGACGGCGATTGCGCCTGCGGCATGCGCCATCGCAGGGGCGTCATTTACGCCGTCACCCACGAAGACGACCGTTCGCCCTTCCTCTGACCATGCTTTAACTTTCGCTTCCTTGTCCGCCGGTGTCAGCCCGGTCTCGAGCGCCACACCGCCAAGGTCGCGCCAGTCGGGTCGGGCGTCACCGGTCAGGATGCGCAGGGCAATGCCACGTTCCGAAAGGGCCCGGAGGGCAGCTTCGCTCGTTTCCCGCAGACTTTCGCGGAACCGTGCGATAGCTACCGTCTCACCATCGAGTGCGACTCCGATAGTCACTCCCTCGGAGCCGGTTGCGAGAATACCGTCCGGAATGAGAACCAATTGTGGACCGCCAATGGCCACTTCGTGTTCGATTCCGACATCGCTGCTCAGGCGTGCCCGAACTCCCTTGCCCGGAACAAGCCGCGCCTCGAGTCGCTCGAGGGTTGGTTCCCCGGGTACCTCGGGCAGGCTGGACAGGGGCTCGGCGACGGGGTGCGGGTTACCCTGCTCGGTCAGGCGGGTGGCGGCAGTCACCAGGGCTTCGCGCCCCGCCACGGCGCCCGTGTAAATCCACTCGGTAAGCTCCAGCTGTGACAGGCTAAGCGTTCCGGTTTTGTCGAAAGCCATGGCGTTACACCGGGCGAGGGTATCGAGAAAATCGCCAGACCTGGCCACAAGTCCCAAGCGGGAAAGACCGTGAAGCCCGGAAAAAACCGCGACGGGTGTCGCCAGGCCGAGCGCGCACGGACAAGCCACCAGCAGGACCGCCATCGCGTGTAGCAAGGCTAATGTCCAGCCAACGGCCGGCAGCCAGGCCAGGAATGTCACTGCGCTGATCCCTGCGATGACTGGCACAAACCAACGGCTGATCCGGTCGGCGCGCACCTGAAGCTGCGAGGGACGCAATTGAGCGTCCTCCACTCGGCTGAGGATATCGTCGAGTCGGCGCTGGCCGGCACCACTTTCCACCCGCACGCGCAAGGCGCCATCGATTGCGTGACTGCCGGCGAGAACCCGTTCACCGGGCCCTCGCAGGACAGGGGCGGGCTCCCCGGTCAACGGAGTCTCCCGGATGTAGCTCATGCCGTCGAGTACGACCCCGTCGACGGTCACAAGGCCTCCCGGTTGAACCGCGACAATGTCGCCGGGCCGAAGGCTGGAAACCGGGGCCTCCACTGTCGCACCTGATTCTGTCACGACAAAGGCCCGGGCGTATTGTTGCCGCGTACGTTCGCTTTCGGCTAAAGCGGCCTGCCGGGTTCGCGCCGTCACCAGGCGGCCGACGCTGTAAATGGTCAGCGTGAAGGCCACCACCTCATAGTACACAGCGGCCTCGCCGGTCAGGGTGGCGAGAGCTGACCCCGCCAGCGCTCCGGCTGCTGTCAGGACAAACAGGGCCTCCACGGTCAGTCGCCTGCGACGCAGGTTGGCAAAAGTCGCATTGAGCAATGGGCCCCCGAGCAGCACCAGAACGGTGCCGGCGGACAACAAGAGGCCGGCATGCAGAATCCAGTAGGCCAACATCCCGCGATGCAGCTCACCCAGCCCCATTGCCTCGTTGACGCCTAGGCTGAACACCATGCCCCAGCCGGCGCACAGCAGTGCGACGATCAACCGGCTCAGACCGGGTGACGGGGCGGCGCCCTCAGGGGCGCAGGCCGGGCAATCACCAGCAGAGCCAGATAACGAGTGAAGGGGGTCTGTCACGCTGAGGACCCTACCGCAGCGAGGCGGTGCGCGCCAGCCTTGAGCGCGAGGAGTTTGACGACTTACGAACGCTAGAAGTGCTTCTGGTACCGACGCCCGGTGAGGTCTTCAAAAAGGGCGTTTTGGCGGTCCTCCGTAATGCTCAGAAAGCGGATTCCGAGCTCGTGCGCCACGACCTCCCCCGGGGAAACAAGCTGGCCGTCGACGAGCGCCTTGATTTGCTGGCCTTGATTGACGACGCCGCCGAGCGGCAGGTTCTGAAGGTAGGCGACGACCCGGTCTTCGTAAGCAAGGTTGGATGTCGAGGCTGTTTCCGCTGCTGATGCGCCTTGGGCGGTTTCCACTGGGCGCTCGTCCTCGGCAATGTCGGCGCTCTGCGGTTCGAGGAGGCCAAAGCCAAGGACGCTGACAGAGGTCGCGGCGAGCACACCCATACCGACGCTGATTAAGCGAACGAGGATCCCAGAACGGGAGTTGCGTTCCGCGAAGGGGTCTGTGCAGTATTCCCAATTCATGGCATTTCTACTAAATTATGCCTAGAGATGCTTGCTGGATTCTCGTATAGGTCAATGCAAAAGTTCCTTGGCCTGCACTTGGGCCCTCCGGGTTTAAACTAAAGGTGACGCTCATTCAGGGCAGCTTTACACCGCTGCGAGATACGTTGATAGTTCCACCATGCGCAAAGCAGGCCCAACGGGGCTTGACGCCGCCAAATCAACGTATCAGCATATTATGATGAGTTCTTTTCTGAGCCAATACCTCAAGTCTCTTGGCGGCGCCGAGCCAAACACGGCAGCCGCCGCGTACTACGCCTCCCTTGACCACATTGCTTCGGTCAACCCTAAGGTCGTCTCGACCATCCTGGCGGAGCTTCGCGCACAGCGGGGCAATCTCAAGCTGATCGCCAGCGAAAACTATTCCTCGCTCGCGACTCAGCTCGCGATGGGCAACCTTTTTACCGACAAGTACGCGGAGGGCTACCCAGAGCACCGCTTCTACGCGGGCTGCGAAAACGTGGACTCCGTCGAGCTCGAAGCGGCCTCGCAGGCCAAGCAGCTCTTCGGGTGCGACCATGCATTTGTTCAGCCGCATTCCGGTGCCGACGCCAACATGATCGCCTTCATGGCCATCCTCGGCTGGAAGGTGCAGGATAAGTTTTTGGCGGAAAACGAGCTCAAAAGCGTCAACGATTGCTCTGAAGCGCAGTGGAAGAAGCTCCGCGAGTTGATGCACGGCGAGCGGATGCTGGGGCTCGACTATTATTGTGGCGGCCACCTCACGCACGGATACCGCTTCAACATCTCCGCGCAGATGTTCGAGAGTTATCACTACGCGGTTCACCCGGAGACGAAGCTTCTCGACTACGAGCAGATCCGTAAGCAGGCCCACGAAATCAAGCCGCTGATTCTGCTCGCCGGCTACAGCGCTTATCCGCGCGCCATCAATTTCCGGATCATGCGCGAAATTGCCGACGAGGTGGGTGCTGTGCTGATGGTCGATATGGCTCACTTCAGCGGACTCGTTGCGGGCAAGGTTTTCAAAGACGACGAAAACCCGATTCCCCACGCGCACATTGTCACCTCCACGACCCACAAAACGTTACGGGGGCCTCGCGGCGGTATCGTGCTGTGCCAGGAGGAGCTTCGTGAGTATGTCGACAAAGCCTGCCCCGCTGTGATGGGGGGTCCGCTGCCGCACGTTATTGCCGCCAAGGCCGTTGCCTTCAAGGAGGCCAACACGCCTGAGTTCCAAGCCTACGCGCAGAAGGTTGTCGACAACGCGCGCGCCCTCGCCGAGGGCTTCCAAAAGGAAGGAATGCAGGTGCTGACCGGCGGCACGGACAACCATATCGTGCTTGTCGACGTCGCGGAAACCTTCGGCATTACCGGACGTCAGGCCGAAGACGCTCTGCGCATCGCCGGCTTCACGCTCAACCGCAATGCGCTGCCCTTCGACCCGAATGGTCCATGGTACACTAGCGGTTTGCGCTTGGGCACCCCGGCGACAACCTCACTCGGTATGGGCGAAAAGGAAATGCACGACATCGCCCGCATCGCCACCGAAGTGTGCCGGAACACCAAGCCCGGAACCCTCAAAAGCGGCAAACCGAGCCGCGCGAAATTCGAGCTCGAGGAGAGCGTTCGCGCCAGTGCGATCGCCCAAGTTCAGGACCTTCTCAAGAAGTTCCCGCTTTATCCCGAGCTCAGCGAGGAAATCCTCACCGAGCCCGAACTGGTCGACGCCTAATCTCCGAAAGAGCGATTTCGCGAAGCTTACGAAAAGCACCCGACACGGGTGCTTTTTTGCTGCTGCCAAGAACTCAGCGGCCAGGGGGCGTTCAGAAATCGCGCTTTCCGTCGGACCGGGTAAGTGGTAGCCTTCGAGGTTTATGATTGAGCTCCAGGAACTGCGTTTGGCTTATGGCGCCCGGATTTTGTTTGCGGGGGTGACCGCGACCATCGGGCCGCGCGACCGCATTGGTCTTGTGGGGCGCAACGGAGCGGGAAAGTCAACCTTGCTCAAGATCCTCGCCAGGCAGGAGCAGGCCGACGGGGGCGAGATTGCGCTACCGAAAGGCACCAGCCTTGGCTATCTGCCGCAAGATCCCCGCGTGGAAACTGATCGCAGTGTTTACGCTGAGGCTGAAACCGCGCTTGCGAGCATCACGCAGCTGCACGACGAATTCGATGCAGCGGCTGCGCACCTCGCCGAGCTGGACCCGGCGAGTGAGGAACACGCCGAAACCCTGCAGCGCATGGGTGATCTGCAAGACCTGCTCGACCACCACGACGTGCATAGATTGCCCGCGCGGATCCAGGCGATTCTCAGCGGCCTTGGTTTCGACCAAAGCGACATGCAGCGCTCCTGCCGGACCCTCAGCGGCGGCTGGCAAATGCGCGTGGCACTGGCAAAACTGCTCCTCCAGCGCCCGACCTTACTCTGCCTCGACGAGCCCACAAACCACCTCGACCTCGAGAGCCTCAGGTGGCTCGAGAACTTTTTGCGCAGCTATCCGGGCGCCGTGATGCTCGTCAGCCACGACCGGGCCCTCCTCGATACCCTGACGACGCGTACCTTCGCTATCCGGCATGGCCGTCTAGAGGTCTATCGAGGGAACTACACGGAATACGAACGCCAGAGTGCCGAGCGCCAGTACCAGCTCGAGCAGGCGGCGGCCAACCAGGCCCGAGAAATCGAGAAAACGGAGCAGTTTATCAACCGCTTTCGGGCAAAGGCGACCAAAGCCAGCCAGGTGCAAAGCCGGATCAAAGCGCTCGAAAAGATCGAGCGCATCGAGCTCGAGGCGGGCGAAGATGCGATCAATTTTCGATTCCCGCCTGCGCCCCGGTGCGCGCTGAAAGTTGTCGAGCTGGAGAACGCCGGAAAAAAGTATGGCGACCTCGAGGTCTACCATGGTCTCGACCTGGTGCTTGAGCGTGGTGACCGGGCAGCGGTGGTCGGTGTTAACGGCGCGGGCAAGTCGACAATGGCGCGGATGCTTGCGGGCGTCGAGCCGCTCACCTCGGGCACCCGCACGGTGGGCGACGGGGTCAAACTGAGTTATTTCGCTCAGCATCAGGCGGAGGAGCTCGACCCTGAGAAAACCGCCCTTGAGGAGGCCAACGCGGCCGCCCATCTCGGGCAAGGCGGGCAGCGAGTGCGCGATTTTCTCGGGGCCTTTCTGTTTCGCGGGGACGACGTAATGAAACGCGTCAAGGTGCTCTCGGGTGGCGAGAAGAATCGCCTCGCACTCGTCAAAATGCTCCTCCAGCCGTTTAACTGCCTGATTCTCGACGAGCCGACGAATCATCTCGATATGCGCAGCAAGGAAATCTTGCAACAAGCGCTCATTGATTATGACGGCACGCTTTTGATCGTCAGCCACGACCGCGCGTTTCTCGATCCGATCGTTTCGCGCACGTTCGAGGTTTCCAAAGGCAGCGTACGCATTTTTCCGGGAAACGTTAGCTACTACGTGAGCAAGATCGAGGATGAGCGCGCGGCGGCGGGTGCCGAGACCGGTGCGGCACTCGGTGGCAAGCTAGGGGCCATGGGCAACGCGGGCGCCCCAGTCGCGGCTCGCGCCACGCCAGCCCTCAACGGAAACTCGGGGGCTGACAGTGCCAAGGAGCGCCGCAAACGCGAAGCCGCCAGGCGGCAGCGACTAGCTCCGCTGAAAAAGGCGGTCGAAGCCGCCGAGGCGAAGGTCGAAAGTTTGAGCAGCGAACATGCCGAGCTGGAGTCGGCGATGATGGACCCGGCATTTTTTCAACGTGGTGCTGAGACCAAAGAGGGCATGGAGCGACATGCCAAACTGGAAAAGCTGATTGAGCAGGCCTACATCACCTGGGAACAGGCGCAAGAGAGACTCAGCGCAGCCGAGGCGAAGCCGTGAGGCTTGGGTCAAATCTCCGGCTCTAGGGGTGGTAACAATTGGGAAAATGCTGCGTTTTCGGGATCGAGAGGCCGAGCTGTAGCAAGATTTCGACGCTTCAATTTCACGGCTCTCACGCCCGGAAGCGATTCTCTGCGAAACGCTCAGAATAGAGTAACTCCGGCCCGGAACCCCCTAGAGCCGCCTGTGGCGGTTCCTGAGGCAAAACCGAAAAAGCAGGGTTGATCGCTGACCGAAAATCCGCCAGAAGAGGGGTTTAGGGAAAGCACACAATTTCCTTGAAAACCACATTCGCCTGAGCTAGAAACGCTTCAGATTCAACTACCCTGAAACTCCAAAATCGCCTCTCTTCATCATGAAGCCCTTCCGTTTTCTTCTTTTTTGCTTCGCCTTTTGCGGCGTTGGTCTCACAAGCCTGATGGCGCAGGATAGCCTGCAGCAGGGCACCGTTAAAGCGTTTATGGTCCGCGGCGAAGTGCGCCTGGTCAACAACGCCACGGGCCGCAGCACCCCGCTGATGCGTGGACAGGAATTCCCCGACGGTTTCACCGTCGTGACCAGCCGGGGCTCGACCGCCCTGCTTTTGTTCTCGAACGGAGCGTCCATCAATCTGGGCCCGGACAGCCGCCTCAACGTTTCCGAGTTCTTGCAGCAGTCGTACAACCCAAGCCTTGGCAGCTATGCTACGCTTGATGCCGATCCCAGCCTTTCGCGGACCGAGCTCCGCCTTGATTATGGCGAGCTGACAGGGGAGGTTCGTGAGCTTCGCGAAGAATCAAACTTCGACGTCAACACCCCGACGGGTGCAGCCGGTATCCGCGGGACGCTCTTCACAGTAACCCACGACACTGTTTCCGGCGTTACGACGGTAACCAACATCCGCGGCGGTGTAACGGTGACCTTCCAGGGTGATGTTTTCAACCTCGCGCCGATGCAGACGGCGGTCCTACAGGGCACCATCACTGAGGAAATGAGCCTCGAAGACATGGTCGAAGCGGCCAGCCAGTCCGAAGCGGAAGACGCGGAGCGTGCCCTTGCTGTGGCGCGTGCTGCGGGAATCGCAGGTCAAGAGGCCGAGCGGGAAGCGATGGATATCGAAGGCCTGTCCGATGAGGCTGCTGCCGAGGTCGGTGACCACGCTGCAGAGAGCGCGTTCGTTGCGGGCGCTAGTTCTGGTCGGATCGACGGCCCGGCACTCGAGGATATCGCGCGGGACGTCGCAAGCGGCATTGTCGTTGTCGCCAGAGGTGCGGTTGACGCCGCTGGGAATCAAAACCTTAGCGGAACGCAGGTTGACCGAGCGGTAACGGGCGCAACCAATGCCGCTGGCCGTTCATTCTCTCAGTCGGTGCAGACTAACCCCGAGCTGGCGACAGCTTCACTCGCATTCTTCGGCGATTCCGAGAATCAAAACGTGTTTATCGACCAAGGCCTCGACAATGCCCAGGGTCCTGCCGGCGGTGCGCAGCCTGGGGCTCAGAATGTCGGCGGTGCAGACGAATTGGACGAGGAAACCAATCCGAATGTAGGCGACCCCGTCACCGACTTCGAAGGCGAGGAAGATTGATCGCTTACCTTCTGGCTTTCACGAGACCCTGGTTTTTCCAGGGTCTTTTTTTTGATCGTTGCCAGGAATAAGGCGGGACAATCGAGGCAGCCTTCCCGTCCTGCCTTTCTTCGGCAGAGGCCGATCAGCGTGAGAACGGCCTCCGCAAAAGAGTTTTCGTTGCCGAGGAATGGGCTTAAGGGGTTTTGGGGCTGTTTGAAATCAATTGGCCAAGATCGTGGCCAGCTTCCGAAACAACCTCACCGGTACCAAATGCCTGCTTTGCTTCAAGGGCATTGACCAGTGGATCGGCAGCTCCCCAGCGGAGGTTGTCATTCTTGCGGAAAACCGGGAATGCCTGGCTGCGGTGCTCGGGAAAAGCAGCGAGCTGATCGAGTCCCCAGGCGAGTTCGGTTTGGTGCGAAACCACCCAGGCCTCTGGGGGACTGGGAAGCTTCATTCCGGCAAAACGGTAGAAGGCCTTCACGGCGCCGACAGAATTGCGCCCGAATGCCTGCCGCAGCCGTTCCAGCTCTTTTCTGGGGACCATGCCCTCGGGAGCCTCTCCGGCCAACAGGCTGTAAAATGGTGCCAGCAGCGTTACCGGAGGAAGCGAATCCCACACTAGGGTACCGTCAAGGCTGGCTCGCAAGAGCAGGTGCGCCCCCAAGGAATAGCCAAAAACCCTTTCGCACGTTTGCTTCAGGGCGCTGACGAATTCGTGCTGCCAAGCGCGGCCCGGATAAATGCAGGTGACTTCGTACCCACGAAACCGCTCGGAAATCAACGATCGTGCTGTTTCTGGATGCACGCCCCATCCAAGAAGCCAGATTCCCCGTGGTGTCATCAGGCGCTCCCTATCGCAGCATTTTCTCGCTCGCTTAGCGCTTCCAGGAGGTTGGAGCAGAACTCGGCGAGGTGGTCTTCGTTCAGTCCTCGGTGCAACGACAGCCGCAGGCGCGCTGTTCCTGCGGGGACCGTCGGTGGACGGACTGCGGCCACGTGCCATCCTCGGCTAGCGAGCGCCTCACGAGTGCGGAGCGTCGTCGCTTCCTCTTTAAGAATAAGAGGCAGGACGGGAGAATCCCCAGCGGGAACCTTCAGTCCCGCATGCTGCAGGGCCGAGCGCCACTGGTTCGAGATCTGCCGCAACCGGGCCGACTCTTCTGCCATTTCGGTCGCGAGCTCCACCGCCGCCAGCGCGGCACCCACCACCGCAGGTGAAAGGAATGTAGAGTAAATAAACTCTCCGGCGACATTCACGAGATAATCTCGCAAGCTTGGGTCGCGAAAAAGGGCATAAGCGCCCCCGGCACCGAGTCCTTTACCAAGGGTGCCGACCAACACATCGGCTTGCCCAGCCAGGCCCGTATGCGTCATCAGCCCTGCATTCTCGTGCCCGTACCAGCCCGTGGCATGTGCTTCATCGACAACCCAAACGAATCCGTAGCGCTCCCGCAGTGCCGCCAATGCCGCCAGGTCCGGATAATCTCCGTCCATGCTGAACACGGTTTCGGTAACGACGAAGCATGCACCCTCGCGATTCCTGTTTTCCTGCAAGTACGCTTCCAAGTGGGCGAGGTCGAGGTGGTGGTAGCGGCGCAACCGCGCCCCGGAGCTCAGCAGGCCCGAGATCATACTCGCATGGATCAGGCGGTCGGCCAGGACCAGGTCACCTTTGGCGGGAAGGTGTCCGAGTACCGCCTGATTGGCGGCATAACCGCTCGTCCAGAGCATCCCGTGGGCGTACCCCTGCCACGATGCCAGGCGTTCAAGCAGCTGCTGGTGCAAGCGGGTGTGGCCGCCGAGAAGGGGTGAGGCCGAAGCAGATGCACCCCAATCTCGCGCGGCAGTAGCCGCAGCTTCAGCCACCCTGGGGTGCTGGCTCAAACGCAGGTAGTCGTTACTGCACAGCTCCCGTGGCCCCAACGGTTCGTTGCGAATGGGCACTTCCCGCCAGAGTCCCGCCTTTTCCCGTCGTTCCCGTTCTGCGGCGAGGCGCTTGTTCAGGCGACCGCTTGCAGCCATGCTCAAGCTTCAGTTTGTCTCCAGAATGCGTGTCGCGGCCTCCTCGCTTCCGGGCTGCTGGGCGTCGCTCCCGGTAACCTCTAGAGGAATCCGCTTTTGCTCGAAGCCCCGAGCGGTAAGAAAAATACTGCCCATCGCGGGCGCTGCGCCTTCCACCGGCACACTGACACTCCGCTCCCCGGAAGGAATCACGACTTCGGGCATGATGAGGCTCTGCGGTCGGTCCGTACGGACATCCACTTCGAGACCACCTCGGGGAGCCGGCTTTTCGATGGCAATCGTCAAGGTCGAACGTTCGCCACGGCCCAGCTTGAGGGAAGTAGGCGAGACCTGGAAACGCGAAGGGTCCACCGTAAAGGTTCCCAACGAGCGGCTACCGTCCGGACCGGACAAGGTAACGGGGTAGCCCTTGCCCTCGATCACAGCCGGCACGGTGAAGGTCAAAGCATTCGGCGAGACGAACTGCGTCGGTGCCGCGTTGCCACCGAGACGCACCTGATCCTGCGGCGTGAAGCCCTTGCCCACCACGGCGATCGAAGCCCCGACCGGGCCACGGGACTCCACCAGCGACAGTACGTAGCGATCGAGCAGTTCAAGCGTGTAGGTTTGGTTTGACGACGCCTCGCGCTGTTCGGGTTCGCCGTTGTACACGGCGGAATAATCCAGAAGGTAGAAGTAGCGTGCCTTGGATCGGCCTTCGGGCATTTTGAAGTCGAAGTCGTAGGTATACCGTCCGAGGTCGCTTGGCTCCATTGAAAAAGTCTGGCCATCGATGACGACTTTTGGTTCGAAGGAGGACCGGTCCACGGCTCCGTCGGAGCTCTCCACCGCCATGCTCAGGGTGTAGATGCCCGACGGGTTGCGGGGCACTTCGGCCGGGGTGAGGTTTCTCAGGGACGGGCCGCACCCCGTCAAACAGGCCGCCAAAGCGACGGCGCCGACAATTCTCACCAATGTATCCATCATCCGTATCCGTAATTTCAAACGGAACCCCATCGTGTCCGCAAGCAGAAACCCCGGAACCGGGTTTCGGCCTCTACGTTCACGTGCCGTTTTGCGCCACCCGGTGCGATTTCTGCGCGTTTTACGAAGAGCAGCCCTCCAGAGATCAGGTGGACGCCTTTCTCGGTGCCATGGAGCGTGAATTCGCGCTCGGTCCAGTCTGTCCGGTTCCCGGCGGTGAGGTGGCGGTCTTTATCGGCGGGGGAACTCCGAGCCTGCTCCCCGCGCGCGACCTCGGCAGGCTCGGCTCGCTGGTCACCGCCTGGCTCGGAGCGGTGCCCTTTGAATGGACCGTCGAGATGGCACCGTCGACCGTCAAGGCGGACAAGCTTGCTGCCCTGCGCGAAGCAGGCGTCACTCGGGCCTCGCTGGGCGTGCAAAGTTTTTCGGATGAATGGCTGGAAAAGCTGGGGAGACGGCAGAGCATCGCGCAGGCCGAGCGCGCGTGGCGGCTCATCCGCGAGGCGGGTTTTCCGTCGACCAATTTGGACCTGATGTTTGCTCTGCCCGGGCAGACTCCGGAGCAGTGGCGAACGGAGCTCCAAACCGCTGCTTCGTGGGCTCCTGACCATATTTCGACTTACTGTTTGACCCCTGAAGAGGACACCGCGCTTTGGGCGAAAATGGCAGCCGGCAAGCATCGCCGCGACGAGGAACAGGAGGCCTCGCTTTACCGCCAGACCTGGGCCTGGCTCGACGCCCATGGATGGGAACAGTACGAGGTGTCGAACTTCGCCCGCTCCGGCCATGCCTGCGCACACAACCTCAACGTGTGGGCGATGGGCGACTGGCTGGGCGTCGGTCCCGGTGCGGCCTCCCAATTTCGAGGCTGGCGCGCGAGCAATCCCGCTGACCTTCGGTTGTGGCAAGAGGCCCTCATCAGGCGCGCTTCCGGAGAATTTCCGGCCCAAGGCCACGAGCAACGGGTCGCCCTCGACGATGCCACCCTTGCGGCCGATGCCCTCATCTTCGGCCTTCGCCTCACGGCAGGCGTCGACTTGAAGGGGCTGCGCAAGCGGTTTCCGGACTTCAGCTGGTCAAAACTGGAAGCTCAAGCCGAACGCTGGTTCAGCGCGGGACTGGCCAGCCGAGTGGGTGACCGTCTGCAGTTGACTGTCGAGGGGCGCCTTCGCGCCGACGCCGTCGGGTTGGATGTGTTGGAGGTTGACTGAACCGGCGCCCCCGGAAAAAGGGGCTGGCGGTGAGCTGGCGGGTAGGGCACCTTGGCGGGCATGAACTTGGAGGAGCGCCTTGAGACGTACCTTTCCCGCGAGCCGGAAATTTACCCGAGTGCTTACGTCGCACCGCAGGCAACGGTGCTTGGCGCGGTGACGCTTGGGCCACTGTCGAGTGTTTGGCCGGGAGCTGTGCTCCGCGGCG
>JBHJGW010000112.1:0-9374 GCA_050331415.1 Opitutales bacterium
GAAGCCGAAGTCGCACGGCACCTCGAAGCCTGGTGGAATGACGCCCAACGAGTCCTCAGCCTCGTCGGAAACGGTTGGCAGCACTCTCAAGCAAACGATTCCTAGCCAATCAATCTACTCACCTATAGGCGGAAATGGTATAATATAAGGATCGTCTTGGGAAGCGCGCGGAATGATCTCCCCCGGCGAAATTGCCGACGCCGCCTTCGGCTACGTCGGAGGATCACGCGGTACGGCAGTCTTCAACCGTGTCGATCGCAGCTTGGGGAAAGGCTCGTCGTCCGATTGTGAGTCAAGCTTCGGCGAGCCGTTGCATTTCGGCGGGTTCAAGTCGCTTATCGGCGGCTTTGAGGGACTGACGAAGCTGCTCGCTGTTGCCTGCCGCGATTATTGGGATGACGGGAAATGGCTGGCTACGCAGCCAGGCGAGGACTACCTCAGTCACGCTCCAGCCGCGGTCGCGGGCGATGTCTTCGGCGACTTCAGCGCGGCGGATGTTGGTCTCCGTGCCGTAGTGGTGTTCGCGAAGGCGAGCGCGGGCGGGCGCGTCGGCGTGGACCCATTTTTCGAAGAATCCTTCGGCCTGGGCGCTGTACGGGATAACCGGCAGCTGTGTTTGCTGATGAAAGGCGAAGGCCTCGGTGTCCAAGGGGAGCATTCCAAGACCACGGGGGCGCTGGTGCTCAGAACCGAGGCTCCAAAGCGGCTGATTCGCCACGAAACCATGCTGCCCAGAACGCGCGGCGTAGGCGTTTGCCTCGGCGATACGGGCGGCGGTCCAGTTCGAGGCCCCCAGCGCGCGCATTTTCCCGACGCGTACATTGGCGTTCAGCACGTCGATGACCGGCTCGACGGGCAGCTCAGGCGCATCCTTGTGAAGATAGTACAAGTCGATGCTCTCAACGCGCAGTTTTTGCAGGCTTCCGTCGAGGTCCTCTTGAATTGCCTCCGGGGTCAAGCGGGGCTTTCCGTCATCGAAATTGGGGTGGGCGCCTTTGGTGGCAATTACCAGCTGTTCGCGGTTCTTCCGCAGGGCCATCCAATCGCCGATGATACGCTCGCTCCGGCGGAGCTCACCCGGCACCCATTCGTTGTAAATCTTCGCGGTGTCGATAAAATTGCCGCCTGCCGCGACATAGGCGTCGAGCAACGAGAACGCTTCGCCTTCAGGCGGCTTGATGCCCAGGTTGCCCGTACCGAGGCAGATCGGAAAAAGCGCAAGGGGCACTCCAAGCAGGTATAATGTTTCTGGCATGGTGCATCGGAGGCTTGGTCAGCTTACGGCTTGGGTCAACCGTTACGGCAACGCTGCCACCCGAGACGGCTCGAAGGGAAATTGCCCCGACACGGCCTCAGGCGCCGATCCGCACAAAAGCGCGCTGGGCAAGACGAAATGTACCGCAATGCGTGTTTGGCCTCCAGCAAACTGCATTGCGGATGTCTGGGCCTTGCAAATCGCCATGCTCAGCTGAATACCGACAACGCTTGCCTCCCCCAGCGAGCTGCCTTTGACGACAGCTGTCGGCTGTCTCGACCCTGCCGCTGTTACTGGCACAGCGATTGCGCGGGTTCTGGTATGACCGACTCCAATCCGAATAACGAACCCTGCATCAACATCTGCAACAAGCTCCTCAAGGGAGAGCTTTCCGCTATTGAAACCTACGAGAAGGCGGAGCAGCGCTTTGGCGATCACGCGGATGCCCGCATCCTGACCGAGCTGCGCCAGAGCCACCAGCAAAGCGCCAACCGCCTCAGCGATGATGTCGTGCGTATGGGCGGAGTGCCCACTCGCGAAAGTGGCGCGTGGGGAACCTTTGCCAATGCAGTGCAGTCAGCCGCGAACTTGATCGGCGAGGGCTCCGCGCTTGATTCTCTCCAGCGAGGAGAAGAACACGGCATCAGCGAGTACAAGGAAGCCACGACCGATCCCAACATGATGCCTGAGTGCCGCGCAATGGTGCTGGAAGAGTTGCTACCGCGCTGCGAACGCAATCTCGCGTTGCTTGAGGGTCTGAAGCAAACCGTCTGAGCATCGCCGTACCTCTTCGCAGCATGTACGCACCATGACTTCTGCGACCACATCCGACCTGGCTGCACACCAACAACGAGACGTGCAACCGGACCCAACCCACGAGCGTGCCCAAGCCGTCACCCTGCGGCTTGAGCGCGCCCTCGGGTTTCCGTTCACCGGTGGCAACCGGCTGGAAGTCCTGCGCAACGGCGCTCAGATTTTTCCCGCGATGCTTCGCGCCATCGAAGAGGCCGAAGTCTCCGTGGAGTTGTTGACTTACGTGTACTGGACTGGCGAGGTCGCGGAGAAATTTGCCGAAACCCTCGCCAATAAAGCCGGATCGGGCGTGCACGTCCGCGTGCTCCTCGACGCATTTGGCGCCAAGTCGATCGAAAACCGTCTGATCGAACGCATGAAGCGCGCCGGTGTTGTCGTCCGGTGGTTCCGCCCCTTCGATTGGCGTGTCTGGCGCAACGACAACCGCACACACCGAAAGGTGCTGGTTTGCGATGGCGAAATTGCCTTCACCGGCGGCGTCGGAATCGCTGAAGAGTGGGATGGCGATGCGCGTAACCCCTCCGAATGGCGCGATAACCACTTTCGGGTGATAGGCCCAGCCGTGCGCCTGCTTGCCGCCGCATTTTGGGGAAACTGGGCAGAGGCAGATTCCGAATCGCAGCAACCCTACGAACCTCGCTGGCCCCCGCATGAGACCGGCGACGGCACCCAGTTGCAGGTCGTGCCATCGACCGCCGCTCAGGCGATCAGCGCGGCCTCACTGCAGATGCGTGCCGTCCTGGAGATGGCGCATCGTCGCGTGCGTATTCAAACGCCGTATTTCGTGCTCGATGATGTCTTCAAGCCCCTGCTGATCAGCAAAGCGCGCGAAGGCGTCATAGTTGAGATCATGTTGCCTGGAGAGCATTTGGACAAGCGCTACGACCAGCTTGCCGGCGAAATCGACTTCACCGAACTGCTCGAGGGTGGCGTGCATATTTATCGGTACCAAAAGACAATGCTGCACGCCAAACTCGTGCTCATCGACGACGCCCTGGCCTGCCTGGGCTCCTGCAACTTTAACCAGCGTTCGTTGCGCAAAGATGACGAGATTGTGCTCAACGCCTACGACGAGCCGCTGTTTCGCCAGCTCTGGCAGATGTACGACGACGACCTGTGCGAATGCGAGGCAATCAAAGACGCCAGGTGGCGCCACCGCCCGTTCGTCACCCGCTTTTGCGAAGGGCTGATGCAGCCTTTCCGCCCGCAATTCTAACGACTTGCCCCCTAAGCCCACCTTGACCGCTTTCCGTCAAAACGCGAAGCAAACCGCTAAGGATAACCGTTGGATACTGATCGTCAGCGGCTGCCTTATCCTCATCGTTCTCGGCTGCTATTTCTTCGTGACGCCCTTCCACGCGTTTATCGACGAAGCGGTAGAAGTGCTGACCAGTGACGACAAGGAGCGTATCGAAAAATGGGTACAGGACTTCGGCTGGTGGGGTCCGGTGCTGATCATCGGCCTGATGACGGCGCAGATGTTCCTGATCGTCATTCCCTCCTTTATCCTAATGGTTGCCTCCGTGCTGGTATACGGTCGGCTTTGGGGAGCGCTTTTGGCGATTGTGGCCGTCCTCGTCGCGTCCACTATCGGCTACTACATTGGGCGTGCGCTGGGCGCGCATACAATAACTCGTCTGCTGGGCGAACGCAAGGAACGCCGGGTCCGCAAAGAAACGGACCGATACGGCCTGTGGGCCGTCGTGATCGCAAGGCTCTCGCCGCTGTTCTCCAACGACGCTATCAGCATTATCGCGGGCCTGCTGCAGATGGGCTTCCCCAAATTCATCCTCGCCACCCTCGGAGGTATCGTACCCCTCGCGGCCCTCACCGCCGCATTTGGCAAAAACACTGAGACGATGAAGACCGGCCTGATCTGGATCACCGCCTTCAGCATTATCGGTCTTGCCGCAAAGATAATTTACGACAAACGCATCAATCGCCGAGAAGCTGCGGCGGGCGGGATGGCTTCGGATCCGCCACCCGCGGACACCGAAGCCTCACCAAAAAGGGGGTCCTGAAACCCAACGTTCCTCACAAATGGCCAAGGTAAGAACGCAATTGGGTCAGATGGCGTCAGGTGTCGGCTTCCGGAACGACACGGGCAGAAAACAGGCAAATATCGTCCTCGAAGGCATCGGTTTCACAAAACGCCTGGAGGTTCTCCATCAGTTTGTCGAAGTGTCGGGGTTTTCCCGCAGCGGGCAACTCTCGCAATTGGTCAAAAAGGCGTTGTTCGCTGAATTCCTCGCCATCGGCATTACTGGCCTCGATCACACCGTCGGTGTAACAAATGAGCTCGCTTCCGCAGCGCAGTGACGTTTCGTAGACGTGAAACGCGAAATCGCTGAACAGCCCGAGCGCAGGATCGCACTGACCACCGCAATCGAGTTTTTCAAGCTCCTGCGGACTGCGGATGACCAAAGCGCAATTGCTGCCAGCATTGCAGTATCGCAATCGGCCCGACGACAGGTCGATCAGCCCGTAAAAGGCGGTCACGAAGATCAGTTGCGAGCCGTCCGTCAGCGAGTCGTGCAGCAGGTGGTTGAGCGCTCCCACGAATTGGGCAGGGTCGTCCGCCTTCGAGCGGAGCTCGCCGGTAAGTGCACGTAGCATCGCAGTTACGAGCGCGGCCCGCACCCCGTGGCCCATGACATCGCAAAGCAGTACCGAGGCGGTGGACTCCGAGAGTGCCTGGATCGAGAGAAAATCACCGCCCAGTGTGAACGATGGCCGGTAGTGATGGGCAAATTCCAGGCGGCAATGCCCGTCAGGCGTCGGTGCCGAAAGTGGCGGGTAGTGCTGCGGGAGGAACGTCTGCTGGAGTGCCCGCGCGAGGTCCAACTCCGTTTCCATTTCGCGGTTACGCGCTTTCAGCGTTTGCTCGAGGCGTTTCTGGTTGGTGACGTCGATGCTCATACCGACAAGGCCCACGATGCGGTCGGCCTCCTCTCGCAACGGCACTTTGTTGACGAGCATCCACTTGTTCAGCGACTCGTCATACTCCTCGAGGTTTCGCACCGAGATGCCCTCGGCAATGATCTGGCGATCGGCGGCTTCGACCCGGCGTGCCCAAGCGTTGTCGATGAAGTCGCGCAAGCGATGGCCGATGGCCTCACTCTGCTCGTTCAACCCCAGGTAGCGCATGTGCTCGGAATTATTGAAGGTGTAGCGGAGGTCCTCATCTTTGACATACACCCGTGCCGGCAGCAAATTGATCAAGGTGCGAATCAGCTTGCGCTCGCGTTGCAGCTTCAGGTCCATCTCACGCTCGCTGGTAATGTCCCGCGAGACGCCGAAGGTGCCGATGATCTCTTGCTCGTCTGTACGGATTGGCAGCTTTGTGGTTTGGGCCCACGTCGTATGCCCGTCTGGCCAGTCCTCCTTTTCGAGCTTGCGGATGATGTCCACGCGCCCGTTGAGCAGTTCGAGCTCGTCCTCGCGGGCAGCAGCCGCGTGCTCCTTGCCGAAAAAGTCATGGTCGGTAAGGCCAATAAGGGCCTCTGGCTCCGGCAGCCGAAATTTGTCCGCCATCGCCTGATTGACCAGCAGAAAGCGGCTGTCCCGGTCTTTGAAATAAATGTTGTCGGGCAGAAAATTCATGAGCAGCTCGAAGAGCAGATCGCGATGGGCGACGATATCCTCGACTTCGCTCTGTTTCGGCAGCGGGAGTTCTGGGGCTAAGGCAGAAAATGACAGTGCCCGGCGGCGCCACTCGAAGGCGGCGGCAAGGGTGGCCGACAGCGCTTCGGACTCCGCCAGGGTGACAAAAACATTGCGCCCGATCGCGGTCGAAAAATCGATCTCGTCGCGCAGGCCTTCGAGGTCTGCTTCGCTGCAGGCCAGCACGACCGGGGTTTTCGTCGAGGCGCGCGAATGGCGACGGGCAAAGGAGAGGTAGCCGCCCTCGAGGGCCAGCGGCTGGCGAAGGTCGACCAACAGCACGTCCACATCCTGCGGCACCATCGGCTCGATGGCCACGATATCCCATTGCCAGGCAGGATGAGACGTCTGCGAAACCAGATGAGCGGAATTCTCGGTATCGCCGAGCAGGCAGACCTTCATGATCAAGGCATACGCGCGGCAAGCCCGGCGGCGCAACCACGATGTTGGGCATTAGCCCTCACGGGCGCTGTTTTACACACAGCAATGTAAGCGCCCAGCCCCGTTATCGCTTTTCCCAACACACCAAGGGATTAGATATCCTTATACGGGCAAAAATATCGCTTCTCCCATTTGCAGTTCCGCGGCAACCGCATGAGATGATTTTTGATGAGTCAAAAATTCCTGTCCCTCCTCGGCGGCCTCGCCGCAATCGCCCTGATGGGCGCAACCACGAGCGCGCTTGCGTGCCCGTGCTCCGGAAAAAAGAACATGGAAATGGCTGCTCCTACCCTTCAAGTGACTCCAGTTGCCAAGGTGGAAGCTGGCCAGGCAGTCGTGTTGCGCGGCATCGTCGCCAGCATCGGCGAAGCGGATCACTTTGTCCTCCGCGACGCCTCCGGCACCGTTAACGTGGCCGTTACCGGCGAGCACCTTGCCTCGGTGAAGGCAGGTGACATTATCGTCGTTCTCGGCACGGCTGCGGAAAATGAGATCACCGCTGAGCGCCTCGTGCTCGCCAACGGCAGCACCCTCGACGTAGCCAAACGCGTCGAAAGCTGAGGATACGCCACCACCTTTCTTCGGCCGTTCTCACCTCCGGTGGGAACGGCTTTTTTTTCGCGCAATTTCCCGCCGGGCGGCAGTGATGACATCACGGATTTTTATATACCAGTCTTGAAGCAAATAATTATAAGCTGATCGATTGGTTTTCCTTTCCCAACCTGATTCGCTAAGAACACAGTCCGGAAAGCTTGGAGTAAAGTTACACTTCTCCACTTAACCCAATTCCAACGCCTCGGGATCGTACTAAATCCGGCACCCCTACTGCACCTCAACCCAATAAAATATTGGCTCGTCGATCCCCCCGAGATTCGGGGCGTCGGTTGGCAGCGGGTTGCCAGGATCGTGCGCAAGGGGCACGTTGACGTCGCCTTGTTCGTCGGCGAACAGGTCCACGAACATCATTTCGTTTTGGCGCGGCTCGCTCAGACCGGTTGTCCAGAAAATGCGGTATCGCCACGCCCGCAAAAAAAGGCCAAAGCGTAGACTGCTATCAGCGGATTCGAGAAAGTCCTTTAAGCGCCGCTCTGCAAGCTTCCGGTCTTTGTCCGCAGAGAGCGGCGGATTTGCTTGCCGGAACGCGTTGCCCAAGCATAGTAAAACCCCGATTGCTCATGGCAACACAGACTCTCAGCCACTCGCTTGTAGCTCCCTCCCTTGCCGGGGGCAGCCTGACTCCTGCCGCCCATGCGTGGGCTGCAGGTTCGGGTGACAAGCAAGGAAGCAGTGAAAGTCCCAAGCCACCGATAATCGACACCTGGGGGCGTAGCTCAGTCGGATAGAGCAGCGGTCTTCTAAACCGCAGGTCGTGGGTTCGAATCCCGCCGCCCCTGCCATGTCAAATTCGTCGTTTCTCCGGTCTATTGCGATTGTGGAAAACGCGGAGGCTTGGCCAGCGAACAAATCAGCGACGGAAGCGGGCCTTTTCGCAAGGCCCTCGGGCTACTCGACGTTTCCTTCTGAGTCCGCATTCTTTCTGCTTCGACAAAAAAGATTCGCGCGTGCGCTCGTCCGAGCGACTTCAATCGCACCCTCCGTTCCTTGGCGAACGCGATGACTAAGCTCCGGCAAAGACTTCTCGGGCAATGTCCCGGTAGATCAGAGCCTGCTCGTAGCGGTCGACCTCTTCGACCAGATTGCCTTTGGCATCCGGGAAAACACGGGCGTAGGAGATTTCCGGCGGAAGCAACTCCGGCGCGAACACGAGGACTCCGCCCGGCCCGGCGTTTCGCTTAAACCCGGCCATGGAGCGGCGCCACATTTCCTTAAAGTCAGCGAGGTAGTCGGCTCCGAGCGCAGCCCGGGGGCGGTCAGAGGCGTTTTCGATCGGAGCCTGCATGAAGCCCGGCGCAGCGATTCGCCCATGGAGATAGCCGACGCGTTCGAAGATCGGAGCCATGAAGTCCCACTTCAACTCACATCCGCCGTATGGCATTTCGAGCCCGCAGTAGTAGTGGCTAAAATCACCGTTGAAACGCACTTCCGGAAACTTCTCGACCACGCGGATGGTTCGCCACGGATCCTGCGTGATCGTGGCCCGATGGGTTTCGATAAAAACCGGGTGCTCATATCGCTCCGAAGCGTCGAGAATCGCTTCAACAAGTCGGTCGACAACATCCTCGTTCTCAATCCCCCAGCCGACATGCAAGGTCAGGGCCTCGCCGCCGGAGCTTGCGCTTTTCCCAACGACTTCGTCAGCCTCGTTGGGCAGATTAACCCGGCCGGAAGTGCTCACAGGGAGGATATCGCGATGCAGGAGCTCTTCGTCGCCTCCCTGGACCGCCTCGAAGCCGTCCGCCTTGAGGCGTTCGAGCGCTTCGGCGCCGCCTAAGCCGGGCCAAATCGACCATTCGGGCAGATTCATGAGCGTGCCCATGTTCATCGCGACGCGCAGCTTCGGCGCATCCATCGAACCATCACTGAGGTAGCGAGCCATAGCGCAGGGAGGCAATCTATCGGCACCTTAAAGGTCAACCACACAGTTCGAGATACGAGGCATTCCCGGACCGGGTAAGCTCGAATGCGTGCGTTCGACCTGTCTAGGTGTCAAAAGATTCTGGCGGGCATGGATGCGGACTTCGAGGCGATGTACGCGGCTGGAGGCCGTGTGTCGATCCCGCCGGAGCGGCTGCTGTTGTCGTGGGTTTTGATGGCGCTATTCAGTGTGCGCTCGTGCCCTCAGTTCGCCGAGCAACTGCGCTACAACCTGCTTTTCAAGTGGTTTCTGGACATGGACCCGGACGAGGACAGCTTTGACGCAAGAACGTTCACGTCAGCGAGCGCTTCTTTGCCGAGGTGGTCGAGCTGGCCAAGCGGCAGGGCTGGGTTTCGCAGGAGCATTTTTCCGTCGACAGCACGCTGAACGAGTCGTGGGCGAGCCTCGAAAGCTTCCGCCCGAAGGACGAGGAGCCACCGCAGCCTGGCGATGGGCGTAATGACTGGGTGGATTTCAAGGGGCAAAAACGCACCAACGACACGCACGAACCGACCACCAACCCGGAGCCCTGCCCAAATCCGCCCTCGGCAAAGCCTGCACCTATACCCTGAAACAGTGGCCGCGCCTCACCGCCTTCCAGGAACACGGCCTCGCCGAGATCGACAACAACCTGGTGGAAAACGCCATCCGACCATCGGCCCTGGG
>JBHJGW010000113.1:0-7186 GCA_050331415.1 Opitutales bacterium
CACTTCGCACGTTTTTGTACTCGGCGAGATTGGTCTTTTTCACCACGCCGCTGCGGGTCGCCATCACAAGATGCTTGCGGTCGTCGGCGAGATCGGAAACGCAAATCATCGTGGCGACAAACTCGTCCTTTTGGAGCTGAAGGACGTTGGCCATGCTGCGCCCCTTGCTGATGCGCGTGCCTTCGGGAATGTTATAGACCTTCTCAACGTACACCCGCCCATTGTTCATAAAGAACATGATGTTGTCGTGTGTCGAAGCGGTGAAGAGGCGCTCGATGAAATCTTCGTCATGCTGCCCCGAGCCGATTACGCCCTTACCCCCGCGCTTTTGCGAACGGTAATTACTGACGGCAGTACGCTTGATAAAGCCCTTGTGCGAAACGGTGATGATGCAGCCTTCGTTGGCAATGACATCTTCCATCCGGAATTCGCCCTCGGCGGCAATCAGCTGCGTGCGGCGAGGCGAATCGTACTTGGTTTTGAGCTCGCGAAGCTCCTCCTTGATCACGCCGAGCAGGACATATTCGTCATTCAGGATAGACTTATAATATTCAATCTTCTTGAGGATCTCGGCGTACTCCTCCTCGATCTTTTCGCGCTCGAGGCCGGTCAGCTGATAGAGGCGCAGCTCGAGGATCGAGTTGGTCTGCCTTTCCGACAGCGGATACTTCTCCATCAAGCGGACCTTCGCTTCATCGCGGTTCCGCGATGCCCGAATGATTTTTACGAAGTCATCGAGGTTATCGAGGGCGATGAGATAGCCTTCGAGGGTGTGCGCGCGATCCTCGGCTTTGCGGAGGAGGTATTGCGTCCGGCGATAGACGACCTCGCGGCGGTGCTCAATGTAGCACTCGAGCATCTCCTTGAGGTTCATCTGCTTCGGCCGCAGCTTGTCGAGCGCGAGCAGGATGACGCCAAAGGAGGTCTCGAAGGGCGTGTGCTTCGAAATTTTGTTGATCACCACGCGCGTCGACTGGTCGCGCTTAAGCTCGATTACGATCCGGGTGTTTTCGTCGGATTCATCGCGCAGGTCGCTGACCTCATCGATTATCTTCTCGCGAACGAGATCGGCGATCTTCGTGACAAGGTTGGCGCGGTTGACGTTGTACGGGATATCCGTGATGACGATCTGCTCTTTGCCGCCTTTGATTTCCTCAACGTGCGCAGTGCCTTTGATGCGGACAATCCCGCGGCCCGTGCGCATGTATTCCTCGATACCCTTGCGCCCGGCAATCGTCCCCCCGGTTGGGAAGTCCGGCCCGGGAACGATTTTAATGAGCTCGTCGAGGGTCAGGTTCGGATTGTCGATAATCGCGCAGGTCGCGTCGATCAGCTCACCGAGGTTGTGCGGGGGGATGTTGGTGGTCATCCCGACTGCGATACCGGTAGAGCCGTTCATCAGCAGGTGCGGCAACCCGGCCGGCAGCACCGACGGCTCGACGACGGTTTCGTCGAAGTTCGGCGTGAAATCGACCGTGTCGCAGTCGAGGTCGCGCAGCAACTCTTCCGCAAGGGCGGTCAGCCGACTTTCTGTGTAACGGTAAGCGGCGGGGGGATCACCGTCGACCGAGCCGAAGTTGCCCTGCGGATCGATCAACGGATAGCGCATCACCCACGGCTGCGCCATCCGCACAAGGGTGTCGTAAACAGAGGCGTCACCGTGCGGATGGTACTTGCCAAGAACCTCGCCCACCACGGAGGCGCACTTTTTGAAAGCGCGGTTGTGGGTCAGCCCCAATTGCTGCATCGCATAGAGGATGCGCCGCTGGACGGGCTTGAGGCCGTCACGCACATCGGGCAAGGCCCGTGACACAATGACCGACATCGAATAATCGATATAGGCCGTCGACATGATCTCCGTGATGGGAGTCGGCTCGAGTTTTTCGTTTTCGGTATACATTCAGGAAATTTGCAGAAGTCTCTCGACGATCGATGGCTCTAAAGTGCGGCAGTCGAAGGCGAGCGTTGCTACCGCGGCGCGGGTTGATGGGGAGCTTCGGTAGGATCCTCGAATCAAAATCGGTCTCGAAAATCGTTCTTCCGAAGCGACAATCTCAATGCGACGTTCGTACCAACTGCGCGATGGTCTTCCCCATGTTCAAACGTCCAGGTAGGAAGTATTCAGAGCGTTGTCTTCAATAAAGGCGCGGCGGGAGGGGACGTCTTCGCCCATCAGCATGGTGAAGACCTGGTCGGCCTGAGCGGCATCGGAAATGTCGACCTTCAGCAGACGGCGCTTCGCCGGATCCATGGTGGTTTCGTAAAGCTGCTTCGGGTTCATTTCCCCGAGGCCTTTGTAGCGCTGAATGGTCAGCCCCTTGCGGCCGAGCTCGCGAATTTTGCCGACCAGTTCGAGAATCGAATAGATTTCGGAAACGCTTTCGTTTTTCTGGTCCTGATTCTCGACAACCCGGTAGCGCGCTTCCTCGGTCGGCGTGAAATTCTGCACATCGAGGCCGAGTTTCGCCATTTCCTTCAGAACCTTGCTGATCTGGGCGGCTTCGAAAATCTCGTGAACCGAAATGCGCTGCTGAGCCTTGTAGCCGTTCACTTCGACTTCGCGCACGACCATCCCGGTATACATATCCTCGGCGAGGTCCATCTCGACATAGAACCGGGACCGATCATCGTCGGACATCAGGAATTTGAAATCCTCCTGATTGCCGGTGCGGATGCGGGCGAGGTACTTCGGCAGCTGATGCATTTCCGGGTCGTGGTGGTCGAGGTAAAAGTGAATCGAGCAGCCAAAGCGGGTTACTCCACGGGCAAGGGTCTCGAGCCGTACCAGGGTTTCAATGACACGATCGAGTTTCGGGCCGGAGAGCCTGGTGCCGTCGCGCATTCGTTCGAGCAAAACGCCTTCGCTGCCGCCTTCGAGCAGGTAGCGCGACATATCAGCGTCGGTATCGATATAGCGCTCCTTCTTGCCCCGCTTCACCTTGTAGAGTGGCGGCTGAGCGATATAGACATAACCGGCCTCGATCAGGCCGCGCATCTGCCGGAAGATAAAGGTCAACAGCAGGGTGCGGATGTGGGAGCCGTCGACATCCGCATCCGTCATAATGACGATTTTGTGGTAGCGGGCCTTCGTGACCTCGAAGGCGCCGTCGCCGCTTTCGCCTATGCCGGTGCCGAGGGCGGTGATTAGCGAGCGGATTTCGGCATTGATGAGCACCTTATCAAGGCGCGCCTTCTCCACGTTGAGCAACTTGCCGCGAATGGGCAGGATGGCCTGAAAGCGGCGGTCGCGTCCCTGCTTCGCGGAACCGCCCGCCGAATCGCCCTCGACAATAAAGATTTCGCACAGGGAGGGATCCTTCTCCGCGCAGTCGGCGAGTTTCCCCGGCAGCCCGCCTCCGCTCATGGCGCTTTTGCGGACGGTTTCGCGCGCCTTGCGGGCCGCTTCGCGGGCACGGGCCGCGCCGAGGCATTTGTCTACAATCCGGCGGGCGATCTTCGGGTTTTCCTCGAAGTACAGCTTGAGCTTGTCGCCCATGACGCGCTGAACCACGCCATCGACTTCCTGGTTCAGCAGCTTGTCCTTGGTCTGGTTGTTGAACGACGGATTGAACAGCTTGACCGCAATGACTGCCGTGAGCCCTTCGCGCACGTCGTCGCCCGAAATCTGCGGGTCCTTGTCTTTAACGAGGTTGTTCGACTTGGCGTAGTGGTTGATAATCCGAGTCAGCGCCGTACGAAAGCCGGAAAGGTGTGTGCCGCCGTCGCCATTATAGATGGAATTGGCGTAGGCGTAAATCGCTTCATTATAACTATCGTTATACTGCATCGCGATATCGACGGCGATGACCTCGTCCGGCTCCTCCTCGTGCGGCGCGATCTCGCCCACGAAATGGATCGGCTCGTCCTGAAAACAGGTCTTGTTACGATTGAGCCAAGTGACGTACTCGGCGGAGCCTCTTTCGAACTTGAACTCCTCGGTCCGACCGTCGCGCTCGTCGGTAAAGCGAATGCGAATGCCCGGGTTGAGAAAGGCCATTTCGCGGAAGCGCTTGGCCAGCACGTCGGCCTTGAACTGATTTTCGGAGACAAAGATCTCGAGGTCAGGCAGAAACGTGATCTTGGTGCCGGTTGTTTTCGTTTTGCCGACCACGTGGATCGGCTCGCTGACCTTGCCGCGCTCGAAGGTCATTTTGTGGACTTCCCCGTCGCGGCGGACCTCCGCCACGAGCCACTCCGAAACGGCATTGACGCAGCTTGCGCCCACCCCGTGCAGTCCGCCGGAAACCTTATAGCCACCCTGACCAAACTTCCCGCCGGCATGGAGGTCCGTCAGGACCATTTCCAGGCCGCTCTTGCCGTACTCTTTGTGAATTTTCACCGGGATGCCCCGACCGTTGTCCTCCACGGAACACGAATTGTCGTTGTGGATGGTGATCTCAATATCCGAGCAGTAACCGGCGAGGTGCTCGTCCACGGAGTTGTCCACAATTTCGAACACGCAATGGTGCAACGCACTGCCATTGGTGGGGTCCCCGATGTACATCCCGGGGCGCTTGCGCACCGCTTCGAGCCCTTCGAGCTTGCTCAGCGAGTCGACGTCGTAATTTTGGGTAGGGGCGTTTTTGGAGGAAGCTTTCGAATCTGCCATTAGTTTGACCTACTACCGTAGGCCAGCAGACGCCTTCCGCCAATCTTTTTCTTCACCAAGGGGGCAGATTTCGCCGTCAGGCCCATGGCAGCGCTTCCGCGTAGGGGGAGTAACGGTCGGCAACTCGCCCCCCTAACGCTGGCATTTGCTACGATACCCGACGTCCAGAGAGTCGTCCCGTGGCACGGCCCGCGCGTAACCTTCGACCGTCGGGCAGTCATCACTTCGCGCCACATCGAGCCGAATAGCAAGCAAATCCCTTTGTGCCGCGAAGAATCTTACCGGAGACGACCGGAGACGACTTCTGAGGTTGACGCCGCGGGAGCTCGCGCGTTTGAGTCTACTTTGAATGCAAACCGCCGAACCGACCATCCGCCTGAGCAGTGACACTGTCGCCGCGCATGGGCCTACCTACCGCTAATGGGGAACCTACCGCCGAGAGGCAGGGGTGGCAAGCGCCCCCCGCGCCAAAACTTTCGTGGTCCTCGCCGTAACGAGCGCATCCGCGTTCCCGAAATCCGGGTCTTGGGGCCAGACGGCACTCAGGTCGGGGTGATGAAGACCAAAGAAGCCCTCGATATGGCCAAACAGGCTGGACTCGACCTGGTGGAGATTTCACCGAACGCCCGGCCTCCGGTCTGCCGGATCATCGACTACGGGAAGTTCGCCTACGAGCAGAGCAAGAAGGAGAAGAGCAACAAAAAGGCGAAATCCAGCTCGACAAAGCTCAAGGAGGTCAAATTCCGCGTCCGCATTGAAGAGCACGACTACGTGACGAAGCTGCGCCGTGCAGAGGTCTTCCTCGACCACGGAAACAAGCTGAAGGTGACATTGATGTTCCGTGGCCGCGAGCTCGAACACCCCGAGCTGGGCTTCGAGATCGTCAACCGTGCCGTCGAGGACCTCAACCACATCGCCAAGCCGGACTCCGATCCCCGTCGCGTGGGCCGTAATATCACGTTGACCCTCTCACCCCTGCCGGCCAACAAAAAGCGCCGCCGCTGGGTCACTGAGGATGAACACGAGCCCGATTTGGAGGACGAAGACGAGGATGACGAGCATGATGAGCATGACGACGAGCATCCCGAAGCCTCCGACGAGGACGAAACGGAAGCCTGAGTGCCCGGGCGCCCGAAACGCCCCGGCCGTGTTCCTCGCCTCGCTCGCCTGCTGGCTCGGATTTTCCGGGGCTGCGCGAGCGCATCTCGAGGAACTGCGCGATGTCGCCGGCAGGTTTGGCCTGAACTACGGCGAATCGGGATCGGGCAACGGCCACGTTGCTCACCTCAGAAGTCAGTGGACCGACCTCGGGTTCGGCCTTCACGACCGCTACGCGATGCTCAATGGCTTGCGCGTGTACCTCGGGCGGCCCGTGGCACGGGACGCAGGCCGGTTTTACATCGATGACCTTGACGAAGAAGGCGTCCTGCGGCCGTTGCTGGCGCCTCAGGTCTTCGCTCCCATTCCGAAACTCTACCGGATCGTACTCGACCCCGGCCACGGTGGGCGCGACCCCGGCGCAGTCAACGAGCAATTCGGCCTCGACGAGAAGACCCTCGCGCTCGACATCTCATTGCGCCTGCGCGGTTTTCTCCGCGAGTACGGGTACGATGTGCATTTGACCCGCGCCGGAGACACCTACCCAACCCTCGATGAACGCGCTGCCCTCGCCAACCGGGTCAACGCCGACCTGTTCCTGAGCATCCACTTCAACGCCGTCGCCACGCCGAGTGTGGACGGTGTCGAAACCTATGTGATGACGCTGGCTGGGCACCCGTCGACCAATTCCGGCCAGCTTACAGCCAGCGCCCGCCAGTCGCACCCGGGTAATGCCAATGACCCTTGGAACGCGCTCGTAGGGTACTACCTGCAACGGCAGCTGGTGGAAAACCTCGCCGCCAATGACCGCGGTTTGCGGCGGGCGCGGTTCTCCGTGCTTCGCCAGGTGGAGTGTCCCGCCGCGCTTGTCGAATGCGGGTTTATCACCCACCCCGCTTCCGCACGCAAGATCGCCACACCAGCCTACCGCGACCGCATCGCCCGAGCCCTGCTGGCCGGCGTCCTCGATTATCAGAAGCGGCTCAATGCCCTCCGCGAATGACCCCGGTGATGCTTCTGGCAGTGGCGGTTGGAGGGGCGCTGGGAGCCGTCAGCCGGGTGCTGCTGGCGGTGGCCCTCAAAAGCGCCTTCCCCTGGGCAACGCTGCTGGCAAACCTCGGCGGCAGCTTTTTGATCGGGGCGGTGTTCGGGCTCGAGGCGGCCCGGCCCGGCAGCCTGCCCCCCGCGCTGCGCCTTGGCCTGGCGAGCGGTTTTTGCGGATCATTCACCACCTTTTCCACCTTCAGCCAGCAAACGCTCGCTCTGGCCACTCAGGGCCAAACCGGAGCCGCCCTGGCCAACGCCGCCCTCAACCTGGCTGGCTGCCTCGTCGCAACTGCTCTGGGCCTTTGGCTGACCAGCCGCACCCTCGTCCCGTAATAGCCGCCCCCGCGGCGCGTTTCCTGCTCCAGTAAGCTCGTACGAACGCGGGAACAGGCTCGACGCGAGCTGGTCAAGGGCTTGAGAGTCCAACGATCC
>JBHJGW010000114.1:0-5398 GCA_050331415.1 Opitutales bacterium
GTTTGCGCGGCAGACAGGGCGCCAGTACCGGCTTTTCGATTACTTCGGCGACCCGGAGGCCGAGTCGGTCCTCGTTATCATGGGCTCGGGAGCCGAGACCGCTGTAGAAACCGTCAACTGGCTCAACGAAAACACCGGAATGCGGTACGGCGTGATGGTAGTCCGCCTGTACCGGCCATTCCACGCGCATGCGTTTTTGCATACGTTGCCGGTTACTGTGGAGCGAGTTGCTGTGCTCGATCGGACGAAGGAGCCGGGTTCCCTGGGCGAACCGCTGTACCTCGACGTTTCGCTCGCGCTGCGCAAAGCAACGCGGTGCAAGTGCGGTTCCCGCGCGGTCGATCCCGTCAGCGTCGGGGGGCGTTATGGCATTGGATCGAAAGAATTCACGCCCGGAATGGTGAAGGCTGTATTCGACAACCTGGCGCGTGAACGTCCGCTCGACCATTTTACAGTGGGTATTCGCGATGATCTTACGGATCTGTCGCTCGAGGTTGACCCCGATTTTACTATCGGCAAATCCGGCACCCGGTCCGCGTTATTCTTTGGCCTCGGCAGCGACGGAACCGTAGGCGCCAACAAGAATACCATCAAGATCATCGGTGAGGCCACCGACCTCTATACGCAGGCCTACTTCGTCTATGATTCGAAAAAGTCAGGTGGCCTGACGACCTCCCACCTGCGTTTCGGGGCGCAACCGGTTAAGGCGCCGTACCTGATCAATGCCGCTGAATTCGTTGGGTGCCACCAGCCTCAGTTTCTCGGGCGCGTCGACGTAACGAGCGCGCTCGCCAAGGGCGGAACGCTCTTGCTCAACTCGCCACACGCTCCGGCTGAGGTTTGGGCCAGCCTGCCGCGCGACGTGCAGGAAGCAGTGATCGAGAAGGAAGCCAGGCTTTACGCGATTGACGCCTACCTGGTGGCCGGAGAGGCGGGGATGGGCCGACGGATCAACACCATCATGCAGGTCTGCTTCTTCGCGCTGTCGGACGTTTTGGAGACGGACGACGCCATTGGGCGGATCAAGACCGCGATCGAGAAAACCTACGGACGGAAGGGTCCGCAGGTGGTGGCGAAGAATTGTGCGGCCGTCGACCTCGCGCTTACGCACTTGCACGCCATTGAGGTACCCGCAGAGGCGAGTTCAGCCGAAGAAGCGGTCCAGTGCGTGCCGGACGACGCTCCCGATTTTGTCCAGCGCGTCACCGCGCAATTACTCGCGGGCCGCGGCGATCTGTTGCCAGTGAGCGCCTTCCCGGTGGATGGTGTCTGGCCTTCAGGTACCTCGCAGTACGAAAAGCGGCGCATCGCGGCCAATGTGCCTGTGTGGCATGCCGATACTTGCACGCAGTGCAACAAGTGTGCGTTCTTTTGCCCTCACGCCGCGATTCGGCCCAAAGTCTATGACACCTCTGAGTTGGCAGATGCGCCACAGAGCTTCCGCAGCACTGGTTTCCGAGGCCCGGATGCAGAGGGAAAACGCTTCACGATCCAGGTTTTCCCCGAGGATTGCACGGGTTGCAACGCCTGCGTAGCGCTGTGCCCGGCGCAGGACAGCGAAGGCAGACGAGCTATCGAAATGGAGCCGCTGTCACCAATTCTGGAAACCGAGAAGCGCAACCTCGAGTTTTTCCAAACGCTGACGGAAGTAACCTTCGACCCAACGAAAATCTCGGCAAAGCATTTGCCGCTACGCCGCCCTCTTTTCGAGTTCTCCGGCGCTTGTTCGGGCTGCACGCAGACCCCTTATGTGCGGACACTGACCCAGCTGTTTGGCGATAAACTGCTGATCGCCAATGCCACGGGTTGCTCATCGATCTACGGTGGGAATTTGCCCACCACACCTTACTGCTGTGACGCGGACGGGCGAGGGCCGGCCTGGGCCAACTCGCTCTTCGAGGACAACGCTGAGTTCGGTCTGGGGTTACATCTCGCCGCGAAGCGGCGAACGGAAACTGCTAGGCGGTTGCTGGCCGAGCTCGCTCATGAGGTCGGCACCGACATTGCCACCGCGGCCCTCGCAGAGTCCGATGAAAGCCGGCTTCGAGAATTGATTGCTTCGATTCGGCAGCGCCTCGACAACCACCCCGACCCGCGAGCAACTCGGCTTTTGCGGCACCTCGATTACCTCGTCGAGAAAGTTACCTGGATCGTCGGCGGCGACGGTTGGGCATACGACATCGGCTACGGTGGCCTCGATCATGTCCTTGCTAGCGGGCGCAATGTCAATGTGCTGGTACTCGATACCGAGGTATATTCCAACACCGGCGGTCAAGCCAGCAAGGCAACGCCGATTGGCGCACAGGCAAAGTTTGCGGCGGCGGGGAAGCATCTACCGAAGAAGGACCTCGGGCAGATCGCGATGAGCTACGGGGGCATTTACGTCGGCCAGATCGCGCTCGGTGCCAATCCGCAACAGGGCGTCGACGTGCTGCGCGAGGCTGAAAGTTTTGACGGCCCGTCATTAGTGCTCGCTTACGGGCCCTGCCTCGCGCACGGCATCGATCTGACACACGGACCCGCTCGTCAGAAGGCGGCGGTGGACACGGGGTACTGGCCATTGTACCGCTTCGACCCGCGCCGCACCGGCTCGGTGATGCCCGCGCTGCGCCTCGATTCCTTCGAGCCGTCGACGCCAGTGGCTACCTTCATGCAGCAGGAGAACCGTTTTCGCTCGCTCGAGCGCTCGAATCCAGAACGCGCCGCAGCCTTGCTCGAGGCCGCTCAGGCTCAGGTCGATAGTCGTTGGCGGACCCTCGAAAGGCTCGCCGCCCATGCCGCGGAAGAGGACGACGACGACGGCTGGGGATAAAAATCGCCGGGCGCACTCAGAAGCAGGCAGAGAAAGGAATTTCCCGGCTCGGTACCAAACTTTCGAGGGCCAACGAAACGCAACGTGACGACCTCGGCCAGATGACGTCCGCCTGGAATCTTTGTGAGCGACCTCCTTGGGTTATCGCTTCCAGTGAGTTCAACCTAGCGCCCGCTTGCTTGTCACTCGCGGGCGTGCGCGCTTCCAACCGGTCGTTTTTCAAACGGTTGGAGAGCCTTCCGGAGCCCTCCCGGCGTGGCCAGTCGTTTCACGAGTATCTTTCAGTGCGCTTTGGGCTGCACCATTGGGGTGAGTATCAGGGGCTGGCCCGCAGCAGCCTGCGCAACAGCTACATGCGATTCCTGCGCGGCTGGGAAATCGAAAGCAACGGGATCGAAGGCGCTGTGATGAAAAGTTGGGTACAGAGTCGCTTCGGTATCGCGCCGACCTATCATCGCGGTCTGCTCGAACCGGGCCTTGGCGATGGTGGCGAAGATTCCCGATTCGCCTATGATCGCATGCGGGGCAGTCAGAAAACGTGCGCGATCTACTCGCAGCTCGACCTGCTGTATGAGTTCTGCCAGTACGAGCTGTACCGAAGATGGCCCCAACAGGCAACCCTGACGTTGTTTCGAGGCACCAATGACCCCGAGGAACATCCCGTACGAGAGGGCCGAGGAGCCCGCCACAGCTGCGTGCGCCTCAACAACCTCGTGTCATTCACCGCCGACCGGGAGAAGGCATGGGAGTTTGGTTCGACAGTGTGGCGGGCGACGGTCGCGGCTGCCAAGGTCGTGTTTTTCAGTGGCCTTTTGCCCGACAGTCTCTTGTTCGGCGAGCAGGAGTATCTGGTGATTGGGGGCGACTACTGGGTAGAGGAGCTCTTGTACTGAGTTTCTGATGCGCGCGACTTCGGCAGAGGTTTGGTCCGGTTTGATCGGCTTGCTGATTGGCGATGCCTGCGGCGTTCCCTATGAGTTTCGGGACGCCCACTCCCTGCCGCCGCTGCAGCAGCTTGAAATGCAGCCGCCCCCGGGCTTCATCCGCACCTACGCGCAGGTGCCTTCCGGGACATGGTCCGACGATGGCGCGCAGGCGCTTTGCCTTTACGCGTCACTGAAGGCCTGCGGCCAGTTTCATGCATGCGATTTTGCCGAGCGTCTGCTGCGGTGGCATGACGCGGGTTACCTGGCCGTGGATGGCTACGTATTCGATGTGGGCAACCAGACCAGCGAGTCGATTGCGCGCCTGAAGCGAGGAGGGACCACGACGGACTCCGGCCTTTGCGGCGAGCGCAACAATGGCAATGGCTCGTTGATGCGCTGCCTGCCGCTGGCCTTGCTGCACGCGGGCAATGATGTGGCGCTGGTTATCGACGCCCATCGGCAGTCCCGAGTAACGCATGGCCATCCGCGCTCGCAGGTCTGCTGTGCGTTGTATTGCCTGTGGGCGAGGCGGGAGTTGCAACGGCACACCGCGCCCTGGGAGAGCGCGACAGCCACTCTGCGAGAAATTTATCGTGCCGACCCAGTCTGCGCGGCGGAGCTGGAAAAACACATCAGGCCTGGCGCGCCGCCGGCGGGAAAGGGCAGCGGCTACACGGTTGACTGTCTTCACTCGGCGCGCCTCGCCTGCGCCGAGCCCTGCTACGAGCGCGTTATCAAGCGAGCGATTTCGCTCGGGCACGATACGGATACGACTGCCTGTGTTGCCGGAGGCATCGCAGGGCTGCGGCACGGCATAGCGGGGATCCCGGAGCGCTGGCGGGCGGGCCTGCGCGGTACGGCGATCTTGCGTCAGCTCGGCGCGCCGGACTTGCTCGCTGCGTCAACCTGCTACGGTCAGCGCACTTGACTTGAACAGGGCCCACAGACCCATGCCGGTCCGCAGTTGCAGGTCCTGAACGGCGGTCCCGGTAAGCTCGACGAGTACCGGATGCTCAGGTAGTCCGGCAAACACGAGGGTTGCCACCTCTTGTCCGTCCGCCGACTGCAGGTTCGTAATCTTTCCGGCCAGGAGGTTGCGCGCCGAAAGGCCTGTCGGGGGAGCCAGTGCTAGGATGATATCCTGCGCTGGAAGGGTCACCGTAAGGCGCTGGCCGGGTGCGCGGTCCAGCGGTGGTGCCACCAGAGTTGGCCCGGTGCCGGTCCGACCGAGGGCGAGTTCGGTTGTGCGCGCGTCCTGCGTTTTCACGACAGCCGGCAGAAGGTTTTCGAAACGGCCGCCCTCGCGGGCAAGGGGGTAGATGTCGGGGCGGGCGAACAGCTGTGTGGGCGGCGCGGTAGCGACGATGCGGCCTTCGCGAAGCGCGGAAACCTCGTCGCAAATCGCCTGCAGTTCGACCGGTTGATGCGAAACGACCACCATCGGCAGGTCGAACTGTTCGCGAATGCGGACCAGAAAAGGCAAGATGCGGTGGCGCAGTCCGGCGTCGAGGGCTGACAAAGGCTCGTCGAGCAGCAAGAGGCGCGGACCGGAGCACAGCGCCCGCCCGAGCGCCACTCGCTGGCGCTCGCCACCGGAGAGTGTGTCCACCGGCCGGTCGAGCAATGAGCCGAGTTCGAGTGCTTCGACGGTTTCCTCGCG
>JBHJGW010000115.1:0-9308 GCA_050331415.1 Opitutales bacterium
AGGCTTTCCGACGGTACTGGTCCGGCGTACTCGATCAATTGCTCCGCCGCCTCTTCAGGAGCTTCTTCACTGTGAGCGCGCATAGCGAGAATCTGCGCGTCGCTGTTGTTCGAGTTCCAGGCAAGCGTCTTTTCCGCCGCGATAGCCGCGGCTGGCCAATCGCCCCGGGTGGCCGCTTGCCGACTCTGCTTCAGATGAAAACCCTCCCGATAGTCTCGGAGAGCAAGACCCGCAGCCAGGGCGGAGCCAATGACGAGGAAGAGTGCTAGCCCCCAAATAGGCCAGTGTGGGCTGGTGCGGGAGCTTTGGTGGCGTTTGTTCCTAGATTTCATTGCGTAAGGTTTGCGTGGGAAGCGTTAGTGATGGCTTGCCGTACCCGTAGAGACGGCGTCGTAAGTGACAGTCCATTTTTCGTCTGACCAAGTCCGGTTGTAGCGAACCGCCTGGCCCGCGCTTTTCCAGCTTGCTTCAGGTGCCAGGAGTTCGCCGTCAGCGTTGAACCGATGCGTTGCGCCGTTCGCGCTCTCGCGCGTCCAACCCTTCAGCGTGCCGCCCTCGGCGTACACATAGGTGTCTTTCCAGGGTTTGTGCGGAAAAAGGGTAGGGTCGAAACGCGTGCTCCGGTGATTCTGATAGTCGATGGCTAGAAGTTTACCTGACGAATCGAAAGACCGGGTCTGGTTTGGAGGAAAGTAAACGGAAAAGAACGCAGGTGGTGAACTGTGGGCCTCGTTGCTGGCGAAAAGTCCGATATCGATGCGGAAGGACTCTGGGTTTGCCAGTGTAGGGGCGTCAGGATAGTCGATCGTGATCTCCACTATTGAGTGGTCGGACAGGAGTGGCCGAATGTGAATCGACTCCGGGTTTCCGCGGAGGATCTTCCATTGGTAGGTCAACGGCTTTTCGTTGAGATCAAAACTCTTCAGCGCGCTCAGGCGGTAGGTGAGTGAGCCCGCCTTCCCCCTGGCAAGCCGAGCGATCGCGCAGGGCGTGGTCAGCAATTCTTCAGAGAGCCCGGCGTCGAAAGAAGAGACTCCGGATTCCTCGCTGGGCTCCTTAAGAACCTTCAGCATCGCAAGCGGGGGCAGGGAATCGCCACGCAAAGCAAAGGCGTCGTGCACCATTCGGCTGACATCTAAATGGTCTATATTGAAGACCGTTGGGTGAGAAATCCCGTTAAAGTAGTCGCCTTCGTTCGTTCGATACGAAGAACGCAAGAGGTACTGGAGGACCGGCATCAACATGCCTTCTTCAGTGAGACGTATTTTGACCTCTGGCTTGAATGCGGCCAAAGTGGCCGCAATCGCCTGAAGGAAAGGACGGTCCGAACCAGAGGAGCCCTGTGTAATCAGGAGATACGGGGTATTAAGCGCAAAGTGATCGACGTCGTCGTGGTCGCGATGCTCTGGATACAGGTAGATCTGGTTTGCCCGGTAAAGGAGGTATTGGGTGGGCCCATACGGCGTGTTGTGAAAAAGCATTCGCGGAAGACTTCGGGGCGGCATGCCTGCAGTCACTGCGAGCGAGGCGTTGCCTATCGTAGGGCGAGGGTGTACGACCCGCGTCTGTACGCCGGTCAGCGGAAGGCGCTCCGGAGCGGACAGCCGGTACTCCACCGGGGTGAGCTGCGGAAAGTAGCTCAGGCGCAAACGGGAATGACCGGAATCGCGGTTTTCGTAGAGGTCCCCGACATTGCCTGCGACAAGGCCGGATTCGTATTTCTGATTGAGCCATTGCCCGACCTCAAGAGGGGCGACAATTGGGGGCCGCGTTGCGCGTTCCTCGGCGATTCCTTGATCGCGGCTCAGGATTACCGGTAGGGGCTGCTCCTCGAGCAGCATGCGGGCCGGCTGGAGGTCGGCCTCTGTGAGGACCCACGCCCCGCCGTTGCTCGCGGAAAGGACAGGCTCGGCGATCAGGAGCAAGCCTGCCAGCAAGCTCTGCAGGCAATGAAGCGTGCAGCAGCGCATATCGAGCCAGGGCAAAAGAAAAGGGAGAGGGGAAAAGGGCTGCCACCATCGGAGGTGGCAACCCGTCAAGACGAGCTCGGGAACACAGCTGTTACGCCGACAGAGCTTCGGTTTCGCCCGAGTTGCGCTTGCGGCGCAGCAGCAGCGAGGCTC
The DNA here is from genome assembly GCA_050331415.1 of Opitutales bacterium. GTDB lineage: Bacteria > Verrucomicrobiota > Verrucomicrobiia > Opitutales > Cerasicoccaceae > DAIQNO01. The sequence continues at coordinate 2,124 of JBHJGW010000115.1, forward strand.
CGAGGCCGATAGCCGTGATGCCAGCCAGGTAGACACCTGGTTCGGGGATCGGGCTGACTACTACGGCGGACATAGAAGCGCCACCATTGACATCCGCCCATCCTGGGGCCGAGCCACCAGCATAGCCTGCGATGTAGCTGGTACCAGTGACAGCGTCTCCAATCGGGATGTCGGTCAGAACGGAGTCGTCACGGACTTCGCCGTCAGCGGTGACCGGAGGAGTAGCTGCGGAGTCCCGACCGGAAGCTACCACGTCGAAGTAGATTCCACCGGGAGGCAGCAGCGAACCGAACGGCTCAATGTCAGCTGTGTTTGCAGCACCCAGGGGCGTGGTTACGGAGCTTCCCGAGATCAGCGTGAACGGTGCCGAGGAGGTTCCCGTGATCTCGAGGGCCGAGATGACGAATTCGCCACTGCCGAGGTCATTCGTCGTGACTTCGATGTCTGTTCCGGGACCAGCCGGGACCCCACTCAGATCGAGGCCCCAGATAGCAGTGAAACGCTGCTCATCGGAATCCGGGTCAGGAAGAGCCCGAGCTTCAGTCAGCGACAACGCAACACCGCCAAAGGTCACCGCGGTTACGTCTGCGTCTTCACCAGCGATACCGACGAGCAGGTAATTGTCCGTCGCCTTGCTGGCAGCGAAGCTGTAGGTGGCAGTTCCGCCAGCCGGGTTGACACCCGAGACTCCGAGGCCGAGGCCGCTGACGCCGAATGCGCCGAAGGCGCTAGTAGCAGCCAGCAAACTTGCCGCTACGATCAGATTTCGTGTAGTTTTCATGATTGTGTTTGGTTTGTTATTCGTGGTTTTGTAGTAGCCACAGAGACAGGCTACTGCAAAGTCTAGGTAAATAGGAGTATAAAAAGAGGAAAAAAGCCACTAGAAGAATCGGTAATAATCTCGGGACAACAAATAAGCGTAGAACGTCGTCAGGGTGATGAAGCGCACTCGACTGCTACGGTCGGATTAAGACATTTTCAGCGATTCCCGCCTATTTTGAGGCAAGCACCTCGCTTTGCATCGTGTTCATTTTCAGAGACTTTTTGAAGAACTCGGGCTCGCAGACCAGATGAGTGGAAGCTGCTGAGCGTTGGGTCATGGCCTCGACATCGAGCCGCTCTCCTTTATTCCAGCACTGCTGGAGAACTTCCGGCCCGCAATCCCCGCAGGCAAAGGAAAGATTTTCGTCTTGAACTCGGTTCAACGCAAAATTCTGGATTGCTCGCTGCGGCAGGCAAAGCCCCTGGCGTCGCTTAAACCAGAAACGATAGGGCCCGAGGGCGGCTTCAAATGAATTGGGAGCCCGGTACGCGGTATGCGAAGCCAAAAGCAGCATCTCGTCGCGACAAAAGACGTTTCCATCTACGGAAAGCGGCATGGCCCACGGCCCTACGGAGCGGGTCCAAGAGAACCGAAGCCAAGGTTGTTTGGCCGAGGGTTGAAGCGGAGGCGGTGGGGCAGGATGGGCTCCCGGCTGGCTATAGGTGATTTTTGAGTCCAGCCGGATACTGGGAACCTGGTAGCGAAGATCGACGCTGCTAAGCCAATCAAGGTCAAAGCTGTTCACAAAAAGAAGATCATCGACGAGAAAAACGACCGCCGCTGTCTGAGACTGCCGTAGGAGGTAAATCAGGTCGTCCCGGAATTGATTCTCTTGCATGAAGGTGATGCCCGGGTATTCTCGCTGAAGTTCGCGGTACCCGGACGCGTAGGCTTCGCTCGAAGCTTTCCAGAGCACATTTACAAAGGCATGCTCAACGCCACGAACATGTTGCGCCATGGAGCGAAGCAGCGCTTCGAGTTGCAGCGGGCGGTCCTTGGTAAATACCAGGATGCTTACGCCGTCCGCCGGATGAATTGGTTTGAAGCTGCAGGCTAATAACCGCAGCAGCAGTGGGATTGACCGTTTCATCGAGAGGTTGAGGCGCGGAAGCCTTCGCGGAGGTACCAGACGTCAAGCTGCAGAACGCGAAAATGCGCGTAGTCTTCATCGGCCGGTGATAGAAGCGCCGGGTAGAAGCCCGCAGCGCGCGCCGCTCGGTCGATTTCCGGAAACAGTGGCTGCCCGACATAAAGCTCTTCCAGGGATACTTCTAGAATTAGCAGGGACGTTATTTCCAATGTTTTGCTCGCCCCGCCGAGTACCTCGAGCTCGTAGCCCTGTGTGTCGACCTTCATGCAGAGGCCCTTATCAGAAAGGCCAAGCTCCTCAACAACTGTATCGGCGGTCCGCAGCTTCACCTCCTCCGTGCTCTGAACGGCGACGTCACCGTGCGCTTCGAGGTTGGTCGACGAAGGTTGAAACAGAGAGCTGCTGAAAGAGTTTTGCGAATTGTAGATTGTGGCCAGAGCTTCGTCACTACCCAGCCCGAACGGGTAGACTTCCCAATTGCTGTCCTCCCGGCTTTGGTCTGCTAGTTTGCGGAAGGCATTCCTCTGGGGCTCGAAAGAGAGAATCCTGCCGCGGTAGCCGCCCCGTCGCAATTCCAGCGCAAACTGTCCTTCGTTTGCGCCAACGTCCAGCACCGCATCTGGGCTAAGCTGCTTGAACAATGCTTCTTTTCGAGCGTGAAAGTTGAATCGCGCATCGAAGCTGCAAAGGTCGAAGCCGAAGCGTCGAATAACGCTCCGAACGTAGTCTTGAATTCTCATCGTTCGAGAGGGTAAAGTGGTCGCCAAGCTTCAGCGAACATGCCCTTAGGAGAAGGACGCCGATTCGCTTCTCCATGGCATCGTAAAGGGCGTTAGTAGGCAGACTTGGGCGGCCGGATGACTTGGCAAACCGTCTTTAAGACAATATAGACATCGAAAAGAAGACTCCACTTCGAGATATAAGCGATATCGTGTTTCACACGCTGGATCAGGAGGTCTTCACTGAGAATCTCACCGCGAAGGCCGTTAATCTGGGCAAACCCGGTGATACCCGGTTTGACGAAGTGCCGGCTACGATAGGTCGGAAGGTACTTCTCGAACGCTTCATCGTGGCTGACATAATGCGGACGGGGGCCGACAACGCTCATCTGGCCCAAAAGCACGTTGATGAATTGAGGAATCTCATCGAGACTTGAGGCACGCAGGAAGGCGCCGAAAGGAAATATCCGATGATCATCTCGCGTTGCCTGCCGGGCTTGCTCCAGGTTGAGGTGCATGGAGCGGAACTTCAGCATTTCAAACGGTTGGCGGTCCCGCCCGTAGCGCACTTGCCGGTAGAGAAGGGGACCAGGGGACTGCCGACGGTGCATCAGCGCAACCACTACGCTCAGGGGCGGTAGGATGAAAAGCACCACCGGAAGGGAAATTGCGATATCCAACCAACGCTTCAGGAGGCAATTGATCGGGTTCTCGAGGCGCTCCTCCTGGAAGTTGAAGAACGTCAAATTGCCTTCGGTATGAATCTGCACCCGGTCGGGGAATGCATTCGCGAATGAGGTGTACACTTGCAGGCGGAGTCCGTTGCGCTCAGCGTGGTTGATCACTCGGGTGAAGCTCGCATCGTCGTAACCGTCATGGCAGGCGAGAATTCGGGTGAAGCTGGCCCGCTCGTGCGAAAAGAGCCGTTCAGGACGTCCGAGGTACGGCAACGGGACGCCTTCCTGCGGCTCGTCGGAAAAATAGCCGGCAAAGTTGATCCCCAGTTTGGGGCAGCGCTGAATGTACTCGAGCAGCTTCGAAGGCGGGGAGCCGTGGACAAAAAGCACCGCGCGTTCACGCAGCCGGGTCGGAAAAAGGAGCCCGGAAATGACATGCGGCGCGATGTACAGAAATATAGGGACTGCGATAGTCAGGCACACCAAGTAGCACAAAAGAAAGGCACGGCTAACGGAGATGTCTTTCAGCGCTACGTACAGAGCACTGAAAAGGAAGCCCTGAATGATGACGAAATGGACACTCAGACGTAACACGTTCAAGAGTCGTGTCGTGCTCGCAATTCGGAGAAACTCGCTAAGCGCGCTTTGTAGGCTGAGAACCGCTGTCAATACTGCGATCAGATAGACCCAGGGCAAAGGACGACCTTCGAAGCGGAAGAATCCAAGGTGTGAGTCTGACCAAAGAATAGCGGAAAAAATTCCCGCGCAGAACAATAAAAGGCACACGCTGAAGGTAGCGCGATATCCTAGAAATCGATGCAAGGTCATGATAGGCAGGTGTAGTAGGTTAAATTTTCTAAAGGAAGCGTGAGTTTAGTCGAATCGCGATGCAGCGCGTCTCGCCGGAGCCCGCTCTGGAGGGTCACCGCGGGCTCGAAGGGAGTCAGCTGGCCTTTCGCGTAGAACCAGGTTCATTAGAATCCGATGTTTCGTTGGGATCGGGCTGATCGTAATACCGAGAATAGGCTTTGTTGTAGGATCCGCTGTAGCTATAATCGTGCAGGTACTTTGTTTTGACGAAGTTGAAGACAAGGCCGAGCAAGTTGGCTTCAGTTTTCTGAAGTTGCTCAACGACTCGTTTAACACGGCCCCGTGAGAGCGAATTGTGCCGGTTCACAAAGATGATGTCGTCGGCAAGGCGCGCGACCAATTGAGCGTCCGGGAAGAGCCCAAGGGGAGGCGTGTCTATGATGATGTAGTCGTATTCCTGCTTGAGGGTGTCCAAAAGCTGCTGGAACCCTCGATCGCAAAGAATTTCAGACGTCAATGCGCTGCGACCGCCCGAGGTCAGCACGGACAGGTTGGCATTGATCTCGCAGACGCCGACCGCCTCTCCGGTAGCGCTTCCGCGTTGCCATTCCTGCAGGAGTCCGTGGTCGTTTGGCAGTTGGAATGCGGTGTGTAGGGAGGGTGCACGCAGGTCGACATCAATCGCCAAGGTTCGGAATCCGTGAGCCGCAATCGAACGAGCGATTTCGCTGCTCAGATAAGTTTTACCCTCCATCGGCAAAGCGCTCGTTACAACCATTACTTTTGGAACCGGGGCCTTCGAATTGATGATAATCTGGCTGTAGATGATTCGAATCGCCTCACGGAGTGCGCGCTTTGAAGCTTCGGCATTTGCTTTATGGTGATGAATTGGCGGCACGCCTCCTAGGAGGTTGATGCCGAGGAAGGTCTGGACATCCCACTGGGTCCGCAATTTTGCGTTGCTGATCTCCAGGAGGATTGGAAGGGAGACGGCAACGAGTGCGAAGATAAACCCACCCGCAATCCACACCGCCCGTGGGTTTGGGCGAACGGGGTCTGTCTGTGCTCGCGCTTCATTTGCGATTCGCACGTCGCCGCTTTCCAGGTGGCTAGCAACCGAAGCTTCCGTGAGCCGGGAGGACACCTGAGCAAGCATCCCTTGATCGCTGGCGATCTCCCGTTGGAAATTGTTATACTGAATAGCAATCTCGTCGAGCGACAGGGAGCGTTGATTGACCTCGTCGAGCTCGGCAATGAGGTGGCTCCGCGTGGCTGCCGTTTCAGCATGTTGCTTGCTGAAATGCTCTCGTGCGTCGTTTAGGCGCGCGGTGATCTGGGAGAGAAGGGCATCGAGTTCATTCCGGTTAGCGACCATCTGCGGGTGGCGCCGCAGGTAGCGCTGGCCGAGCACCTCCCGCTGCCTTTCCAGTTCATCGTAACGAGCGAAGAGCATGGGGAGGTTGTCGTACTCTGCGATTTCCGGGATCAGGCGAAGCTCAGGAATACTGTCGCCGGCCTCGCGGATGAGCTGAAGCGTTCGATCGGCCCCCCGCATGTACAAACCGATCTCAGCGATCCTTTCGTCGAGGTTTCGCTGCCGGGAATCAACCAAGAGCCGGGCATTCTCGAAAGAAACGATGCCATGACTTCGAAGGAAGTTCTGCATTTCTCTTTCAGTGGTTTCCACATCGGTTCTTAGCTCGGTAAGGCGTTCGCGCAACGTATCGAGGCCGGTTGCCGTTCCGGATTCCGCTTGATCACGAATAAAGCGCAGGTACTCCCGAGAAACCCGGTTTGCGATTTCCGCCGCGACCTGTGGGTTCCGGTGCTTCATCGTAACTGCTAAAAAGTAGGAGCCCTCACTGCGCGAGATGCTCAGGTTATCTCTCAAGATAGCAAGTGCATCTACGTGTGTCTGATCATCCCGGTAGGGAGAGAGCAGTTGCTGGCGCACATGTTCTGGCAGACCGTGCTCCACTTGCCGCATGAACCCGGGGTTCGTCAGCAGCTCAACGTGACGGGATAACGCCGCTTCGTCGGACGGGACCGCATCGACAAGCTGTTCGATATTGAGCACCGATGACGTTCCAGGGCGGATCTCTACAAGAGCGGTCGCCTCATATTCTTTCGGTTGGTTTAGACCGAAATGGATGGCTCCTGCAGCGGCTAGTGCAGCGACCACCACTCCCGTGAACCAACGATGTTGAATCATCAGCAGGAAGTCTCCAAACCTGTAGGTTCGGTCCGTAGGATCTCCGGTTTGACCCGAATGAGAAGATTGCTTGAGGGTATTCATATAGCCAGGACGTCAATTGGTCTGTTTGTAAAGGATGGAGAAGCTAGATATTACCACAAGGTATCATCGACCACGATGATGTCTCCAGGATAAACAGGAAAAGAAGGCTGGGAGGACGAACGTGAATCTCTACCATCGAGCAAAGGTTTGAGATTAACCTCTAGGTCGCGGAAGTCCCCATCGGGAGTTTTCCGCTTGACAATTACCTTCTTCAGGTCGGCCACATCGGTCAGGTCGCCTGCCCGTGCAATCGCTTCGAGAATATCGAGACGATCCGTGTTTGGTGGCATTGCGACCGGCCCTGGCCGACGAACCTGCCCAATAACGGTAACCTCCTGTCGTGCCTGGGTGTGGAGGAGGATGTTCACTTCGGGCTTCCGAAGATACTCCTGATCGACAAAATCCCGTTCAAGCCGCTGCTCAACAGAGTGAACGGTTTTTCCCTCGACGTTCATGCGGCCAAGTAAGGGCACCAGAATGTTGCCATCGCCGTCCACCGTTTGCCGAACGCTCAAATCGGGTTCTCCGAAAACGACTACTGATATTTCATCGGCAGAGCGAATGACGTGGTTCGACTGAATCGAGGAGCGCCCGGTTTCACTTCCGGTCTCCTGTCCGGGGACGGTGGAAAAGGAAACGATTAGAGCTAGACAAAAAGTCAGAGTAGCGAATTTATATATAAAAAAATATATTTTCCAAAAAAATGTAAGAAGAGGTAACAAGTCCTAAACTAGACGACATTAGAAGAGAAGAAGCACGGATGAACATCA
>JBHJGW010000116.1:0-26039 GCA_050331415.1 Opitutales bacterium
GCGGCCCCCCCCCCCCAGGGCCCGTACAACTCCGGGGACCTCCACGAATTGGGCTTCGAGTTCGGGGGCGAGCAGGCGGCTGGGATCCAGCGGTGCCGGTTCCGGCATGCGGCTGCGGCCAAGGTAGCGCGGGGGCGCGAAGGCAGGACCGACGATGATCGGTGCATAGCCGCCTGCGCTGCTGACCCCGTTGACCTGGAACAAATCGCCGGGCCGCGGTTGCGCGTCACCCGAATCCTCCTCCCAGATCAGGCTCGACTCGAAATACGTCCCACCGGTTTCATCCTGGATAAAATAGAGCGACCGAAGCGGCTCGAAGTAGGTAATGACGCCTGTGATGGAAACCGGCACTTCCAGTTCCGCCTGTTCAGGCGTGAGGGAGCGCAACTGCTTGACGCTGCGAATCGTTTCCGGGACAGGCGGAGGTTCGGGGTCCGGCGGCATGAACCCTTCCGGCAAACGTTGGGCAGTGGCGACGCCAGCCCACACCCCCAGCAGGCAGGTGGCGCAAAAGCGACAAATGGCGGTGAAGCGAAAACTCACAGATACACGCCGCATACGGAAAAGGCTAAGCCAGGCGGTCAACCGCAGGGCCTGCCGCAGCGACACGAGTTGTAGCCGCTTCGCACGGCCCGGGCAAGAGCGTAACCCTTAATTGAAAGGATAGCCTTCGCCGTAGACAATTTCCCCTCCAGAGTGGCCTGTAAAGGCAATCAGGATCGCGGCCGCGATGAGCACTCCGGCTGTAATTTTTCGGAACTTCGCCCGGTCGCCAGCTTTGCGTTCGGTCCACTCCACCAGCGCAAGGCAGCCGAAGATCACGACCAGCGCCGAGACCCCGAGCCAGCGGTGCAGGCCGACGGTTTCTTCGCGATAACCGGAGATATCGGCGAGGTTCCAGCCCGTAATGACGGCTACTGGGGCCGCGAGCGCTCCAAAAACCAGGGACCAGCGCAGGGCGGGCAACCATTGGTCGTAACGGCGGAAAGCAATCGCCAGCGCGGCGATGATCGCCGCCATTGGGATCACCGCAACCGGCGTGTGCACAACCAGCGGGTGCATCCGCGCAAAGACGGTGCTCAGTGGCGGCCCTCCTTCAGGAGGCGGTGGCGGTATCACTGGATTGGGCTCGGCAGGCTCGCCCTCATCGACCTTATCGGTGACGGTCGCCGAAGGCTTTTCCGTTGGGTAACCGGTATCGCCGAGTTTGACGATCCAATCGCGAACCATGTCGATCTCCGCCTGCGTCGGCTTGTGCGCATCCGCATCCGGCGGTGGCATCACGATGTCGGGATCGTCCGATATCATGCTCAGGAAAAGCTCACTGAATTCCGGGTCGCCGGGGACGAGGTACCATTCGCCGTCGATCATCTGCCGGGGATCGAGCACATGATCGAAATCTCCCTTCGAGGCGCTGCGACTGGAGCCGTCATGGCACTCCGCGCAGCTTCGCTTGAACAGGCGCAACACCTGTTGGTCGAGTGTCAATGCCCCCTGTGCGCTGGTGGCGGTCCCGGAGGTGCCCTGCGCGAGCGCAGGCAAAGCCCCCGCCAGCGCAAGCGCCAGCCCTGCAAGCAATCCCTTCATCGTCGAACGGCGTTTAGTAGTCGTACTTGTATTTTTCGTGACCGCTCGACTTGTGACTACGCAAGTTGCGGAGAACATCGTTTGCCGTGTCGAACTCGGTTTTTTCCACGGCCGCGATGGCTTTCTCGATGTCGGTAATGAAGGCGGTCATGTCCTTCTGGAAGGCAGCGAGTGCTTCTTCGCGTGCTTTGCCTTCGAGTGACTGAAGCTTGACCGGCACAAGGCCCTTCACGCAGACCGCTTCATCGCGCATTGTGGTCAGCAGGCCCAGAATCTCGGCCTTATCCGATTCGTCTGCGCCGCGCATGGAGCGTCGGGCGTCGCGGTAGGCGTCCTCAAGCTTCGTCCAGTGCTTCTCCATCGTCGTCAACTTCTTCTCTTCCTCTTCACCGTATTGGGCGAAGGCGGCGGGAAGCGGCGCGAAACAGATCAGCCCGGACAAGATAAGGGCGCGAAAAGTGAGCAAGGATTTCATAAACGGGGTGAGGTTGAAGTGGTTGTGACCCGGTAAAGATAGCCAGGTTTCCGGGAATCTCTATCCCTCCATTGCCGGATTCTGCAAGGAATCGCAATCGAAAGCGGACATTTCTTCGAGGCGGGCGTGCCCGAACCTGGCACGTTGGCAGCCTAAAAACGAACCCTGCACTAAAGGTGCCCCGCCCTGAAAACGGTGATTCGGCGAAAATGTTTCCGAAGCCTTAAGGAGGGTTTCTGAGGTCGAAAAGCGCTTTTTCGATTCGCAAGTAAGCCCGTCCCCTATTTGGGGGATTGATGAAATGACTAGGTTGTTTTAGATTTACTAATGTGAAATCAATCGTTAACGTCCCCTTTATGATGTCTGAGATGGCCTCGCTTGACCGCCCCTGTGGAAACCTGCCCTGGCGTGGAGACGCCGAGCAATTGGCGGCGGCATTTGCTGAAGTCCTTGCTTTTCTGGCCGACCGCGGCATGGCTGCGGGATGGGTGGCATTATACGCGGACGAACCCGTGCAAGCCGAGATCGTCGCGCACCTTCGCAACATCGGCGCCTGGACGCAATGGCCTTTACTCGTGCTTACGCCCACTCATCACGGGCACGGCGGCCTGCAGTGGATAGGGGTGCCCTCCGGACGTCGACTCCATGACGAGGGACGGGTTGTCGGCATTGCCAGTACGGGTCCCCACGGCCACCAGGTTTCCCTCTGCGGCATGACGCCTTCCGGTAAGGACGATCCGGGCGCCGCCACGGAGACACTGATCGAGCGAGCCGCTCACCTGCTCCAGCTGGGCGGATTGTATTGGGCGGATGTTTACCGCACCTGGTATTTCAACCACGATATCCTTGGCTGGTACGATGAGTTCAACGTTGTCCGTCGGGAGACCTATCACCGATTCGGCGTCGATATGACCCGCGTTCCGGCCAGTACCGGTATCGGGATGGATAATGCCGATGACGCTTGGCTGACGCTCTCGCTGCTGGCGGCGGATCAACCGCAAGGTGCCGGTCCGGTCCGCTCGCCGGAGCAGAACGCCGCTGCGGATTACGGCAGCCACTTCAGCCGCGCCTGGGCTCCTGGCGGTCCTGAATCGCCGATCTTCGTTTCGGGAACTGCTGCGATCGACCCTGCGGGCAAGACCCAGTACCTCGGTGACTTTGTCCGCCAGACAGAGCGCACCTATCGGGTGGTCGAGGCAATCCTTGGCGAACGCGGCCGCGGGTGGAATGACGTCTGCCGCGCCACTGCGTACATTCGCTATCCGCAGGACATTCCTCAATTCCTCCACATGGAAGCTGAAGGGTTGATTCCGGAAATCGGTCGCCTGGTCGTGCCCTCTGTGGTCTGCCGTGACGACCTGCTCTTCGAGCTCGAGGTCGACACCTTCTAGCGAGAGCTTTGCCCTAGCTGCTTTTACCCCACACACGATGAAGACGACGACCCCGTTAATTCTTCTCGGGCTGCTTGCCGGGAGCCTCTTGTCCGCCTTTCCCGAGGTGAACAAATATCGGATCGAGCGCGACTTTAAACAAGGTGCGCTCGGCTTTGACCGCATCTCGGCGTCGATGGCCGCCGAGCTCTACACGTTGGAAAGCGACGAGCTCCGGCGGCGAGCCGCTGATATGGGTGCCATCATCAACCTCGAAGGCGCCTACGATGAGGCGCTCAAGCTTGTGGACGAATTGTTGTCCAAACGAGACTTGCGCGCCGATCTGATTGCGTCGTATCTGCTCTTTGAGACCTCGTCCCGACTTATCGGCAGTTCTTACGGCTTAAACGATGAGATACGGCACTTTCCCGACGAGATTTGCGCGAAGGCTGTTGAGCTGCTCGACCATAGCAATCCCTTCGTTCAGGCCACTGCCGAATGGATGCTGAGCGAGCGCGTGAAGCAGCAGGACGGCTCCACCCGCAAGCTTGGTGAGATGTTCCAGACGGGCGCTGTGGGAGCGCCCTGGTACGAGCAGTGGAAGTCCCGCGATCCCCGCCTGGACCTGCGCGATGACTATTGCCGGCAAGTGATCCAGCTGGGCCAGCACTTCACGATCGAGGGCATGAGCGCAGCTGTGGATGCCGTCTCCAAGCGCATGACGAAACTGGCCCGCGACCCGGCCACACGCCAGGGCGCCGCGACGCCCGATTACATGCCAGCGCTGGAGAACGCGCGCGCCTCCCTGGCAGGTGGCAATCTCGAAGCCGCCCACTGGTCCTACCTCCAGTTGCGCAAAACGGCCCGCGATCAGATCATTGCCGCGCGACCGGACTTTCCGGGCGAAGGCGTTGTCTTTTACACCAACCCGCGCATTACCGGAGGTGTCTGGAACGTCAATGTGCCTGTTATCGGGCGTACGAACATGCCCGTCGGCGATCTTTTCCTGAAGACGTCGGCGGACCCCGCCGACCCTGCGAAGCCGCTGGACGTCGCAGCGAAAATTGGCGACGGCTCCATCCGGGGCATCGACCTGAATTGGGAAAGTGACAAAATTGTTTTGTCGTGGTGGCATCAGGAAATTGATGGCTCGCCCCCGTTCGGCTGGAACGTCAATCAGAACGCCTGTCTGTACGAGCTGGACCTCCGTACCGGTGCGATTCAGCAGCTGACCAACGAGCCCGGTTACAACGACATCGAGCCGGCTTTCCTTCCGGACGGTGGCTACGTCTTCGCCAGCGACCGGTCCAGCTATGGCAATCAGTGCGCCGGGCCGATCTTGCAAAACAAGCGCTGCACCACGCTCTTCCGAGTCGAACCGCGCCGCGCCGACAGGCCTGTTGCCTTGAGCAACAACAAGGATTTCGACCGGCACCCGCACGTGCTCAACGACGGCACCATCGCCTTCATGCACTGGGAGTACCAGGAGCGGGGCTTGTACCACTCGCACAACGTGTGGCGCTGCCGCCCCGACGGCACCAACATGGACGCCTATTACAAGCAGCACATCAGCACCCCAATGTCCATCCGCGACGTGCGTCAGGTGCCGGGCTCGGTGCTGCATGTCGCCACTGCCCAGGGGCACCACGACGCGCATAACGGCCCAATCATCCTCTTCAACCCAAGCCTCGGAATCAACAACGAGGAAGCGATGTGGAACCTGACCCCGGGCGTCAGCGACATCGAGGGTGGATTTGGTCCGCTTGCGCATCAGATCGTGCCGGAAGGCGGGGTCCTGAATGGCGGCGGCTCTTACATCAACCCGTTCCCGATGTCCGACAAGGCATTCCTTGCGGGGAACGACATGACCGGCAACGAGGTCGAGTTTAACCTCTATTACGTTGATGTGTGGGGCAACCGCGAGCTCATCCATCGCGATCAGGATGGCAGCTGCTTCATGCCTTATGCCCTGCGCCAGCGCCAACGGCCGCCGGTAGTGGCCGATATGATCGACCCTCAGGCTAATTTCGCCACCGCCTTCCTCGAAGATGTGTACCGCGATCTGCCCGGCGTCGAGCGCGGAGAAGTGAAATATCTGCGGATGAGCCAGGCGCTGATGCTCCCCGCGCCGGTGTATCAGAAAGGCGATGACACCTGGGATTACAACCACCTGCACTACCTGCCGGGCGACGCCACGATGCGGCACTTCGGGCATTGGGTGTGGGCTCCCCGCCGGACGATCGGCATTGTGGATGTCGAGCCCGACGGCAGCGCCTTCTTCAAGGTCCCCGCAGGCACGCCGGTTTATCTGCAGGCGCTCGACGAAAATTTCTGCGAGGTCCGCCGCATGCGCACGAGTTTCACGCTGCAACGCGGCGAGTTTCGGAGTTGTACCGGTTGTCACGAGACGCGTCTCGAAACGGTTGGCAACCGCAAGCCGATGCCGCGGCAATTGCTTGCCAAAGGTCCGCAGCAGCCGAAGCCCGAGCCTTGGGGCGACCGCACCGTGCTGGACTTTGAGAAACATATTCAGCCGATTTTTGATAAAAATTGCGTGGAGTGCCACGGTGAGCGCAACCCGGAAGCAGGCCTCGACTTTACCGCCCGCAAGATCGGCGGCTTCAACCAGAGCTACCGAACCGTCTTCGGCCTGAAGCCGGAAGACCCCACGCCGGTCAAGACGCTGAAATGGCACCTCGTCCTGAACCCGGACGCAAAGGAAGATGCCTATATCGAAAATCGCGATGCGGTGAAGATCTTTGAAAAAATGCAGGCCAATAAATGGCCCGGGCAGCTTGTGGCCATCTCGGACCGCATGGGCGATGCCAGCATCAGCCCGGTGCTCGAATTTGGCAGCAACCGCAGCAAGCTCATTCAAACACTGCTCGAACACCCCGATCATGAATTCGCTCGCGAAGAAATGGGCGAAGACGCGTGGCGCACGCTCGTGGCGTGGGTCGACTACAACGCCTATTACCACGGCTCGCTCTTCGATGTTCGCAACTTCAACGAAACCGGAACCTTCCCGCGCGTTCCCTACAACCTGCCAGACGTCTGGAAAGAGCCAGCCGACCTCAACCCGACCTTTTACAACCGCGCGGACAATTCCGACCACGAGTCCATGGCACAGCATTGAAGCCCCTTAGTGGCAATGGTGTCCGACCAAAGACAAAAGGGCAGGGCGCGCGAACCGGGAGCTCGCGCGTTCGTTTCAGAGCAACCGGCTGCCCGGATTTCGGACTAAAAGCGTGGTGACATTGACAAAACTCTGGATTTTGGCCGCACTGGCCGGGTCGACGGTATGCGCGGCCACTGATCGCCCTGCCTACCTTAATCCTGTGGACGTCGCCGTGGGTGATCTTAGTCAGATTGCCTACGTGGCGCTGGCCGGGACGGAGCAGATCGCGGTGCTCGACCTTCACGCAACGGATCCTGTTTGGGGTTTCTATGATGTCTTCGGAACGCCCACTGGGCTGGCGACCTCGACCCTTGGAGCACTCGCTGTTACCCTGGGCGATACCGAGGGCGAGTTAGTCCTGCTCGACGGTCACGGGGCGGTGAGCTGGCGCGCAGAGGCGGGGTTCAGCCCCGTCAGTCCGGTTTTTGTCGACCGCGGCGACGCGCTCGCCGTGTGCAACCGATTTCTCGGTGAAGTGTCCTTCTACCGCCGGTCCGACGGGGCTCCTTTGGGTCGGGTACCGGCGGGACGCGAGCCGATTGCGGCGGTGACGGACCCTGAGGGGCGATTCCTCTTCGTCGGTACCCACATGCCCAGCCAGCCAGCGACGGCTGAGCGGATTGGCCTGACTGTCGAAGTTATCGATGCCGTCGAGCGAGCGCACCTCAAGACCCTTGATCTCCCTGTTGGCAGCACCGGTTTACGGGACCTTGCCATCTCGCCCGACGGTAAGTGGGTTTTCGTGACGCATGTCATCGGGCATTTTCAGCTGCCCACCAATCAGCTCGAGCGCGGTTGGATGAATACCAATGCCGTCACCGTGATTGACGCCGAAGCGCAGGAAATCCTGGGAACTGCCTTGCTCGACGACACCACGCTCGGCGCGGCCAACCCGTCGGGTGTGGGGGTCAGCGCGGACGGGCAGTGGCTCGCCGTCACTCACTCCGGATTACACGAGATGAGCCGCGTCCCCTTGCCAGCGCTGATCGAGGAACTCCGTTCCGCCCGGGCCGTCGAGGGCGATGACTACAGCTCAGGGCACGATCTGACCCTGATGACCCGTGTCGGGCGCAAGCGTATTCCCCTGCCCGGTGAAGGGCCGCGTTCCCTCGCCATGTCGGGCTCCCATGCCCTAGTGTGCGTGTATTTCAGCGGGCAGTTGACTGTGGTTGATTGCGGCGAAGCCGATGTCGGGCGTATCCGCCCAAGGGTGATTCCGCTCGGCGAGGAACCGCCAATGGACCAGATCCGGCGCGGAGAATTGCGCTTTGCCGACGCACGCTTGTGCTTTCAGGGGTGGCAGAGCTGCATCAGCTGCCATCCGTCTGTCCGGAATGACGGGCTTAATTGGGATTTGCTCAACGACGGCATCGGCAATCCGAAGCAGACCAAGAGCCTGTTGTTCTCCCACGCTACGCCGCCGGCAATGGCTCACGGCGTACGGGCCAAGGCGGAAGTGGCGGTCCGCGCTGGGGTACGATTCATTCAGTTTGCCGAAGTCGATGAGGTCGACGCCGAGGCGATGGACGCCTATCTCACCAACCTGCGCCCTCTGCCGAGCCCGCACCTTGTCGATGGTGAGCTCAGCGAGCTTGCCCGCCATGGCAAAGCCATCTACGACCGCGTCGGCTGCGCCAGTTGTCATTCCGGCCCCTACTTTACCGACATGGCACTGCACCGCATCAGCCATGCCGATGGTCTGGCGCGCGGGCGGGGCTTCGACACGCCCACTTTGCGCGAAATCTGGCGCACCGGTCCCTACCTCTATGACGGGCGCGCTACCTCGATCGAGGAAGCCCTGCGCATCAAAGACCGCGGCGTGGACGAGCTGACCGACGTGGAAATGGCCGCCCTCGTCGAATACGTGAAGAGCCTTTAGCCCAAGGCAGTGCTTCCAGTAACCAGCCTTCAATACAGGAGGCCGGCGATGCAGGCGGTGAGCAGGCTGGCGACGGTTCCGGAGATCAGGCTTGGAAATGCGAGCTCGGCCACGGTCTTCCGTTTTTCGGGTGCGAGGGTACCGATGCCCGCAACGAGAATCGCCATGCTGGCGAAGTTGGCAAAGCCGCACAACGCGAAGCTTGTGATTGCCAGGGTGTGGGGGTTTGTCATGCCGCCCGCGCCGAGCCATTCGCTGAGCTGCTGGTAGGCGATGAACTCGTTGAGCACCGTCTTGATGCCCAGGAGCTGTCCGGCTGCGAGAAGGTCGGGCGAATTGATCCCGATCAGCCACGCCACCGGCGCGAAAAGCAGCCCCAGCACGAATTGCAGCGTCAGCGCCTCGTAGCGGCCGCCGGTCCATTCCGCTATCAGGCCGTTGAGGCCGGTGATGTCGCCGAGCCAGTTTGCCGTCAGGTCGTTGACGCCCGCGATCAGCGCAGTGAAAACGATCAGGATAGCGCCGATAATCAGCGCCAGGTTCAGGCCGGTGCGGGTGCCCTCTACCAGCGCGTCGAAGCTGTTCAGCGTGTCGGGTTTTTCCTGCGCCTTTACCGTGCTGTCGACGGTTTCCGTCTCGGGCACGATCAGCTTCGCCGCCACGACCGCTGCCGGAGCAGACAGCAGCGAGGCGATGATGAGGTGCTTTCCGAAAATCTCCTCCAGCTCCGGCGCGAGTTGACCGACCATGCTGATGTAGGCGGCCATGGTGCTGCCGGCCACGGTCGCCATGCCGCCTGTCATCACCAGAAACAACTCGCTGCGGCTCATCGCCGCGAGGTAGGGTCGAATGGTTAGCGGCGCCTCCGTCTGTCCGATGAAGACATTTGCCGCTGCTGCGAGGCTTTCCGCGCCTGAGAGTTTCATCGTGCGGGCCATTGCCCAGGCGAAGCCGTGCACCACTTTTTGGAGGATGCCGAGGTGGTACAGCAGGGTCGTCAGTGCGCTGAAAAAGATGATCGCAGGCAGCACCCGAAAGGCGAGCACACCGCCCAGCGAGACGTCACCAGCCACATCGCCGAAGACCACCGTTGCGCCCTCCACGGCATAGCCGAGCACACGCGCAAACCCGGTCGCGATGCCGCCTACAAGCTGGTCGAACAGCGGCACCCGCAGCAGCAGGATGCCCAAAACCAGCTGCAGCGCCATGCCGATGCCCACCAGGCGCCAGTTGACGTGTTTGCGGTCGGCGCTCAGCGCATAGCACAATCCGAGAAGGAAAACGACGCCGAGTAGCGCGCGGAGAAAGTCGAGAAACATGGCGGGACGGACGAAGCAGAGGCGATGCCGCCCCGGGACGCGGGAACGGCTTGCCCCCAAAAGCGAAAAGCGCCTGCGCCGGGCGTCGAGCCTGAAACGCCTTCGAGCGCCGAGAGTCGGGCTTCCGAACCCGTCCGGTCATCTGGCTAGCTGCCAAGGATCAGGAAGCGCGCCTGGGCGAAAAAGGCGTCGACCGTTTCGCGCAGGCCCAAAAAGTAAACCAGACCGCCAGCTGCCAGCCAGGGGCCGAAGGGGATCCCCGCGCCAAAGGCAAGGGCGGGGTCGGCCTCGTCTTCGTCCCGTTTTTCTGGATCGGGGTCACCGGCCTGCGCTCGGGGATCGGCCTGCCCCGAGCCGTCGGCTGGATCGGCCTTCGGCGCGTCGAGGGCGTCGGCGGTAATGGCTTTGCCATCACCGGGGGTGGTTGGCTTCGCCGTTTGCCGGGCGGGCTCGACTTTGCCGGGAGTGAGGTTCCAGCCGGTGGTTGCGTTGAGCAGGATGAGGATCGCCAGGCAGACGCCCCCGATGACCGACCCGCCAAAGATCGAGAAGATCGCGCCCTCCCAACCGCAGAACGCGCCGATGGTCCCGACCAGCAGGGGGTCGCCGAGGCCCATCGCCTCCTTGCGGAGCAAGGTCTCCGCAAAGATGGCGATCCACAGCAGCAAGCCCGCGCCGACGGTCGCCCCGAGCGTGGCACTCAGGAAGGCCTGCGCATTGGCCAGCGGAAACAGCTGGTCGCCCGAGCCCAGGTGGAGGGACGGGACCAGGACGGACAACAGCACCCCGGCCGCCGCGCCGCCGACGGTGACGAAGTCGGGCAGCTCCTGCGTATCCCAGTCAATGAACGTGCCCACCACCAGGAGAAAAATCAGCAGAAAGCCGCAGAGAGCCGTCAGCGGCGGGTACACGAGCCAGCAGGTGGCAAACAGCGCCCCCATCAGTGTCTCGACGATGGCATAGCGCGGGCTGAACGGTGCCCCACAGCAACGGGCCCGCCCCCGCAGGATCAGCCAGCCGACAATTGGCAGGTTATCGCGGACGGCCAGGGGTTTGCCGCAGGCGTAGCAGTGGGAGCGCGGCGTCACGATGGATTTTCCCGCCGGCACCCGGTAAATCACCACATTGGCGAAACTCCCCCAGCAAGCCCCGAAGAGGAAGGCCATGGTGGCGAAAAACCACGGGTACTGTTCGTTCACAAAAAGGAAGTCTTCGAGCATAGCGGGGACGCGGGAGAGCGAGGACGGCAGGGCGGGCCCAGGATGGCACGCTGGCTATGAGATTTACCGAGGATGGGCTGCGCGGGCCATGGATAAAGAGGCTATTGGAGAGCGCTTCATCTCAAAAAACTTGCGGCGAGGCAAAACCGCATTGGGGAAGTCATCGCTGCTCCCTCGAAGCAAATCAATCCCTTCTCCGCGGCTTCATTGAGGTTCGGTTGCGCGTGCTCTGGGTTCCTGCTTCCCTCACACCTCGCGTGCGGGCATGCCTTTGGCGGCGCAGGCCGCGAGCATCATGGGTTGAGCGGGGACGGGGACGCCGGTCCAGATTTCCAGCGCGCGCTGCCCCTGCCAGACGAGCATGCTGAGGCCGTCGGCATACGCTGCGCTGGCCTCGCGGGCTTTCTGCGCGAGGGCGTTGTCGCAGCCGTAGGTCATGTCGTAGACGCGGTGTCCGGTTTGCAGGGGCACGGGCAGCGGGCAGGGGTCGTTGGGCTTGAGGCCGAGGGAGGTCGCGTTGACGATGACTGCCCCCTCCGGCAGAGCTGGCAGCTCGCCCAATGGGTACGCCGTGACAGGCCCGTCGGGAAAATGCGTGGCGACGCTCAACTTCAGCTGGGCGAGCGGCTCGGGGCTGCGGTTGGCCAGCCACAGTTGCGGGCAGTTCGCTCCGAGCAGCGCCATCGCTGCCGCGCGGGCCGCGCCGCCGGCGCCGAGGAGCACGGCGGGCTGCGCGGAGGAGTCGACGCCCAAGTCGCGCTCCAGCGCTTTGAGCAGGCCGAAGCCGTCGGTGTTGTACCCGGCGTAGCGCCCGGTTTCCGGGATCAGCCTGAGCGTATTGACCGCTCCCGCCCGCTTGCCTTCCGCGGCGATTTGCTCGACGAGATCCACCGCCTGGATTTTGTGCGGCAGCGTCAGGTTGAGCCCGCGAAAGCCAGCCTCTGCAAAACGGGGCAGGGCGACGGGTAAGTCTGCCGGGGCCACCTCGAACTTGTGGTAGCGCCACTCCCGCAGCGGCGGCAACGTTTGCGCCAGGGCCGAGAGCGCCGCGTGGTGCATGGCCGGGCTCAACGAGTGCGCCACCGGCTGCCCGAGCACAGCCAGGTCGCAACCGGTAACCGGCCAGGTATCGAGCGCATCGAGCGTCAGGGGCGGAGGAACGTCGCTAGGCTGCATGAAGGGAAGAGCGCATGGGTTGGGATCGGAGGAGGCAAGGCGAACCTGCAAGACGAAGCGAGCGTCAAGGCCTATGCAAAATCGCGGTGGGCGACAAGCATCCGAAAGACCTGCTGAGCACAAAAAAACCGGTGTCCCGAAGGACACCGGCTGGAAAGGTATCGCGTGATCCCGGAAAACCGCTTAGCGGCGGCGACGGATCAAACCGAGGGCGATCGCACCGGCGGCGAGCAGGCCCGCGGAGGCTGGCTCCGGGATTGGGCTGATGTAGAACCCGACGCCTTGGTAGGCATCTGTGGGGGTCACCGTGCCGCCGATGGTTCCTGCGGTCCCGATCTCCTCAATGGCTGCAAAGTGCTCTTCGCTGTTGCCGGAAACTGTATCGGTTGCATCGAAGCCGCTAATGGTATTGAAGCTAGCGCCGCCCTGAGATGCGATGAATCCACCGTAGAGGGCACCAGCGTCCGCTCCAGAGATGGTCAGATCCGCTTGCACATTGTTTCCGGAAGCAGTCGTCGTTTGGGTTCCGAGGTTGGAGGTCAAACCGGCGTAGTCTGCGTTGGAGACCTGGAACGCCCAGACGTACGCGTTCTGGCCACCGAATGATGTGCCGATGTCGAGCGAGAGGGTGCCATCGACCACACCGGCGGTGGTTCCGAGGTCAAAACCGTAGACCACGGCGTCACGAGAGCCGAACGAGGAGACGATCTCATCGTCAAATGAATTACCGTCGAAGGTGAGGCTATTCACGCTGGTCAGGCCTTCCGAAGTCAGAGCGACGAAAAGGGCGCTGTTGGAAGCCGCGTTCGTCGTGAAGGTGAAGTCCGTGGTGGTGCTTCCCTGTGACCCGCCGCCGGTGGCTCCAGTGGAAAAACCAAGGCCCCAGTCAGCAAACGGGGTTTGGAGGACGACTGACTGGGCGGCTGCGGTAGCCGCGGCTCCGAGGAGGAGCGTTGAGAGGAGGTATTTCATAATTTTAGGGGGGTTGTGGTTGAGGTAGAGCTATGGCGCTCTGGTTGAAGGGAATTGTTTAAAGATTCAAGCCCGAAAGTGGCCTGATACGCTCAAAACGTCGTCGTTCTACAGGCCCCTCGCCCGTCAATGCAAGCCTGTAGTGGGTCTTTGAAGACCTTTTCTTTGCAGGTTTTAAAAACATTTATGCTAATGCGTTAGATTTTTCCTTCGGTGGGAACTTTCGAAGGCTCGCTTTTGGCCGAACGTGCAACGGATTGCGCGTGCAGCTCTCCCGTTCGCCCCGAGCGGTGGTACCCGCCGCCGTAGAGCACGACTAGCGGAATCCAGTGTGCACGTACGCTTGCGAGGACGAAACGGTCGCGGGTGGCAAGCTCGGCGTCGGTGAGGGCCATTTGGCCAAAGCGGTCGTCCTCGTGAGGGTCGGCACCGGTGATCCAGAACGCGATGTCAGGATCGGCACGCTCGATCGCAGCGGGCAGGGTGCGGCGCAGGGCGTCCAGATAGGTGTGGCCGGGCGCCCAGCGGTTCAGCGGCACGTCTACGTCGCTGGGCTCTTTTTTGCTGGGGTAGTTGCGTCCAACGTGGATGGAGTAGGTGAACGCGCGGGGCTCCTCCCGCAGCAGCGCGGCGGTGCCGTTGCCCTGGTGCGCATCGGTATCGATGACGAGGGCGTGCAGGTGAGGGTCGCGAGTCCAGAGGTCGGCCAGCGCCACGCACACGTCATTGAGCACGCAATAGCCCTCGCCGCGGTCGGCAAAGGCGTGGTGGGTGCCGCCGGCAAGATTGGCCGCGATGCCCTCGGCCAGGGCGGCATGGGCGGCGGCGATTGTCCCTGCGGTTTCCAGCGCGGACCGCTCCAGCAGGCGCGGGTGATGCGGCAAGCCGAGTTTCGTGCGCTCCCTCGGGGTCAGGGTGCCGTAGCGGATGCTGTCGAGATAGGCGGGGGTGTGCACCCGCTCGAGCTGGGCGCGGCTGGCTGGCTCGACGTGGACGACCTCGACCTGCTCCGGCGCCCATGCGCCCAACAGCCGCCGCGCCTCCGGAAATTTTTCCATCGGGAACGGATGCCCCTCCGGCAGTGGCAGGTAATAATCGGGATGGTAAAAACAACGCACGCGGGCAGGATGCCTCCGCCCGCGGCGGCCCGCAATGCTGTCGACGCAAAAAGGCAGGGGCCTTTCCGGAGGCCAAACAAAAACCGGTGCCCAAAGAGCGCACCGGTTTGAAAAGTCCAGGAAGGGGTTGCGTTCCCGCCTAGCGGCGGCGGATCAGCCCAAGGGCAATCGCACCCGCGGCAAGCAGGCCAGCTGCTGCCGGCTCGGGAACCGCGGTCCCGCTGAGCGTGATGTCGGGCGCTGATGTGTCATCACCGACAAAGCCCACAGCCTGGAAGGTTGCCGAAACCGATTGGGCAACATATACCCGAAACTCAACGGGAGTGGCCACATTCTGGAGAGCACCGACGCTGCTCAGATCGATGGTGAAATCGTAAATTTCTGCGCTACCCACGGCGAGTTCCATCAAGCCACCTAGAGAGCTATTCTCGTCAAAGCCAGTTGCGTCCGAAAGGAAGAATGCCGAGAAGGTCGACCCTTCGCCAGCGTTGTCGGGGTGGTTGAAGAGGATATCCCCATCAAATTGCGAAGCGCTGAACGTCGCACCGGCATTCGGGGTGACGGTGAAGGAAAAATAGTCGTTATCCGCGATCGCGCTCGCCAAGTCGGGTTGGTTGACGCCGCCGCTGCCGACAAATTGGTTGGCTTCGAAGCCAAAGGTCGAGTTGCCAGTCAGGCCAGCGCCAATCGTGAAGGGGGAGACCGAGAGGACGGGGTCAACCACCGACGCCGTCAGACCGTCACCGGAGGCTACATTGCCTTGAATGTCATAGCCGGCGATCGACTGGCCTGAAACGGCAGCGGCACCGCCAAAGAGAAGTGATGCGAGGATGAATCTCATAATTCGGAGGGTGTTGTCTTTCAGAAATGTCGCCCGGTGTGCCAGGGGCGTGTATCGCCCTCAACTCACCAAAAGCGGAAAATTCGTTTATTTGACTCGGAGCTAACGACCGCCGCGCCCCCGAGCAACCATCAATTGGGTTTACCGCCCCGTTTTTTCCGGACAACGAACGAGGCTCCACTGGGTTCTGAGTGAAAAACCCTGACCTCGGCGATACCAACTGGAAAAAAAGGACGGAAAGGCGCCCAAGTCTTGCTCATTTCGCCCGCAGCCTCACGCCTGGCAAATGATCCAGCCTATTGCCAAAGGTCCTTCGCTAAGCGCGAAGTCAAGCGGGCCGACATCGAGGCATTCGGGAATACGCCGACAGCTCCTGTCGTCATGTAAGGGAGTCAGCTTCAACACCAGGTTCCGCTTCTTGCGCGATTCTGAGAAAACGCGAGTTTCTCGTTTCCAAAGCTCGGCTTTGGTGGCGGATGGGGAGGGATTCGAACCCCCGGAGCCTTTCGGCTCAACGGTTTTCAAGACCGCCGCAATCGACCACTCTGCCACCCATCCTCGGAGTCAAGAAGCCTCTGCGGGGTCTATGGAGATGGCAAGGCAAAAGCGCCTTCCGCGGGGCGATCCGAGTTGAGTAACCCGTGGTGAAGGTTCTGCTTTGACTTCGTTGGGGTGGGAGATTGCCGTGAAGTGTTTGTCAACTCATGGACGTCAGCGATGCCAACGAAGCGGTGCGGCCGGGGGAAGTCGGCTTGGTCGAACCGCGTGACTTCGTCAGCCAGGAGCCTTTCACGTGCGACGACGGCTCTACCCTGCCGGGTTTCACGCTGCGCTATGAGCAGTACGGGCGCCTTTCTCCCAAGCGGGACAACGTGGTGCTCGTGTGCCATGCCTTAAGTGGTGACCACCATGTGGCCGGGGTGCACGCCCTGTCGGATCGCAAACCGGGCTGGTGGAACCATATGATCGGGCCGGGCAAGCCGATCAACACGAGCGAGCTCTGCGTCATCTGCAGCAACTGCCTGGGCGGTTGCAACGGCTCAACCGGCCCGGCTTCGATCAACCCGAAAACGGGCCACAGCTACGGCCTGGATTTTCCACTGGTGACGATCCGCGACATGGTCCGTGCGCAGCGGCGCCTCCTGGATCACCTCGGGGTGCCCAATCTGGCGGCGGTGATCGGCGGCTCGATGGGTGGTATGCAGGTGCTGCAGTGGATGATCGAGTACCCCACTTACGTGAAGCGCGCGCTACCGATGGCCACGACGGCCCGGCAGAATGCCCAGGCAATCGGGTTCAACGAGGTGGGGCGGGCGGCCATTTGCCAGGACCCGGGTTGGAACAACGGCCACTACGGCTCGCAAGGTGGTCCCGCCGTCGGGCTCGCTGTGGCGCGCATGATGGCGCATATCACGTACTTGTCCAATCAGGGGCTGGAGGAAAAATTTGGGCGACAGCGGAAGGTCGCGCCGTCCTCGCCCGCACGACAGCAGTTCGATGTCGAGTTCCAGGTTGAGAGCTATCTTCGGTACCAGGGCCAAAGTTTCGTCAACCGCTTCGACGCCAACACCTACCTGTACTTTTCAAAAGCGTTGGACCGCTTCGACCTTTTCGACGTCCAGGGCGCCCTCGAAAGCACGTTTGCCGAGGTGCAGGCGCGTTGCCTGGTGGTTGGCTTCACCAGCGACTGGCTTTTCCCGCCCGAGCAGAACCGCCTGATCGTCGATGGCCTGCTGCGCGCGGGGAAGGACGCCAGCTATGCCGAGGTCGAGATGAGCCTGGGGCATGATTCCTTCCTGGTGGAAAGCGAGATCGTCGGCCAGCTCGTGCGGACCTTCCTGGAGGTGTAGGCTCCGCATTCGCCCCGCGGTGACTGCCGGACACGCCTCAACGCAGCGGCGGCGCGGGCGTCCGCGCTCGCCAGGTGGCGGCCACTGGGCGCGTTCGTGGTTTGCGTTTATCTCAGCTTGCGCCTCCGTTTTCGCCACAGGTGTCGAAAGGCCGAGCCGATGCCGGCGAAGCGGTAACCGGGATCGATGTAGCACTCGATGACATAAAAGGCGAAGTAGTAGAGGCGTGCGGATGACCAAACCAACAACACGAGAAAGAGCGCCCGAAATGCGAGACGGTTTTCGAAGAGCGCTGCGACCAAGCAGGTGACGAGAATTGCGGCCAGCAGGAGGGCTTTGAGGTACATCCAGCCGGGGTGCTGCAGGTCTCGATGCAAGAGATTGCCCATCGCTTAGGTCTATCGCCTCGGTGCTTGCATGGCGCGGCGCGCAGCGTTGTTCTCAGCGAATGGGTGCCTCGCAGAGGCGGTAAGATCGAAACAAATGATTCTCGGCATCGAAAGCTCCTGCGACGAATCGGCCCTGGCGCTCTTCGACCCGGCCAACGGCCTTGTGGACGAGCGCGTGTTCAGCCAGACCGATCTTCACGCGCATTATGGGGGCGTCGTGCCCGATCTCGCCAGTCGCGAGCATGTTGCCGCCTTTACCGAGCTGGTTGGGGCGCTCGCCGATGACATCAATTTTTCGGCAGTGCGTGAAATTGCCGTTACAGTGGGCCCGGGGCTGGCTGGCTGCCTGGCGGTTGGGATGGCGCTGGCGAAGGCTCTGGGGCTCGCCCTTTCGGTGCCGGTGCGGGCGGTTAACCACCTGCGTGGGCATGCGTTTTCACCTTTCATTTCGGTTCACGCCAAGGATCCCGGCGGCTTCGCCGAGAGGCTGCGGGACGGCCTGCCCCACCTCGGCCTGATCGTGTCCGGCGGCAACAGCATCCTTTTCGAACTCCGCCACGGCGGGCGGATCGAGGTGCTGGCGCAGACCGCGGACGATGCTGCGGGAGAGGCTCTCGATAAAGGCGCCAAGCTGCTCGGACTGCCGTACCCCGGTGGCCCGCAGGTCGAGCGTCTCGCCTCGGGCGGCAATGCGGCGGCCTACGAGTTTCCCGGGGGCATAGCCGACCCCCGGGACCTGCGCTTCAGCTTCTCCGGTTTGAAAACGAGCCTTCGCTACCGGCTGGAGAAAATGACCGACGCCGATGTCGAGGCGGTGCTGCCGGACCTGTGCGCCAGCTATCAGGCGGCGGTCGTGCGGCAGCTTCTGCTGAAGACCCGCCATGCGTTACGGGGGAAAGCTTTCCGCAGTCTGGGTCTGTCCGGCGGCGTGGCGAACAACGCTGAGCTCCGCAGCGGCTTCGAGGCGCTCGGCGAGGGGGAGGAATTACCCGTTCTGATTGCGGAGCGCCGTCACACCGGTGACAACGCCGGAATGATTGCTTTCGCGGCTTGGTCGGACCCAACCGCTCAAGCAGCGCCCGTAATCCTGGAGCCGTCGCTACCGATCACGCCGAACCTGCCATCCCGCTGAGGCGCAATCGACGCAAGTGTTGCACGAAGAGCCTTGCCAATCCGGTTTGCGGACGAAGCCGCTCAGGGTTCCAGACCGATCATGCGGCGCCCCAAGGCATCGAGGGGCGCGGGCTTTTCGACCGGGACTTGGAGGCCGGTCACCGAACGGATGGTCAGACAGACTGCTCGGCAATAGTCGAGGGTGCGCAGGACATCACGTGCCATTCCGGAGCGTGCGCCGTCGCCGGCGTCGGGCCGCGGTGGGGTGGGAGTCACGTGAGTGAGCACCGCGTTCACGCGTTCGCGCTGGGGCGGAGACAGCAGACTGCCGTCTCCGGGCGTCGAGGGGAGAGCTTCGTTGTTACCCTGGTTGGCGCTTCTGGCTTTGGCCCACGCCTCCACGGTGGCGGGGGCACAGCCCAGCGCCCGTGCCAGGGCGGGTAGCCACGGGCTCTTTTCCCAGCAGTCGATCGTGTCGAGGCGGCTGACGTGGCTGCTGCGTTCCAGCCCGCCGGCGTTGCCCCGAACGGTACCTCTGGGCCCCATCGAGATGTAGGTGGCCAGCCGCAACCGCTCGCCGGTATTGGCACCGTTGCCGTGAATCAGTGCCTGTGACCAACAAACCATATCGCCAGCCTTCAGCGGCACCCTGATCGGTGACATGCCGGGGTTGCGCAGGATATCCTCGGGCTCGGGCTTCCCGCCAGGTTGACCGGCTGCGCGCCACGCATACACCTCGCGGTGAGAACCAGGCACGCAGATAAAGGTGCCATCAGCTTCTTCTGCGTCGCTCAGCGCCACGGCTACCTGGATGGCGGGATTAAATTCCGGGTGCGCCAGGTCCATATCCCAGTGCAGCATGTCGTCGCGCTGAAACGAGTCGCTGACCGGGATGTTGCAATTGGCGCGGTTGGGGGTGCTTCAATGGAGGCACAGCCCCACAGATCGGCAAAGGCGTCGTGGACCCGTGGAGAGGTTCGCGCCAGCCATTCGTGATGGCTGGCGTACATTTCCACCATGCCCATCGTGTTCGCGGAATACCAGGTGGACTGGTCATGGGGATCGATGCCGGCGAAATCGAGGATCTCAGCGGCAACTGCGTCGGCGAGCCCATTGGGAATAGCCTGGGGAATGACGATATAGCCGTCGTCGAGCCAGCGTTGGTAGCTTTCCGGCGTCAATAGCCGGAGGCGTTCAGGGACGCGGTCGGGCAGGGAGGGGAGGTCTGCGATGGCGGTGGTCATGGCACCGTTTGGGATGGGGTTGGGGAAACAATCGCGGCGGGTTTGCAACTGAAATTCATGACAGGTATCACCGGGCCGCCCCGGGGCCCGTTGAGGGCGGAGCGTATGTTTCCGCTGGCGGCAGTCCTCAGCGGTCGGTAGCGCTGGGCGGTTTTGGGCTCAGCGCACAAATTGACTCATAGAGCTCGTCGTCCATTGCGAATTCGGCGGCGGCGAGTGCGGGGTCGAGCTGCTCGACACTCCGCGCTCCGAGAATTGGGGCCGTTACGGCGGGATGCCGCAGTGCCCAGGCCACGGCGAGGGTTACGGGGTGGGCGCCGCGCTCGTCGGCGAGTTGCTTGAAAGCAGCAGCGACCTGATACATCCACTCCTGGCCGTAGCGCTTCATATACATCTCGTGGGAGCTCAGGCGAGATTCATCGGCGCGCTCCGTCCAGGTATGCTTTCCCGTCAGGAGGCCCCCGCCGAGCGGGTTGTAGCTGATGATTCCGACATTTTCCGCGAGGGCCATCGGAAAGATTTCGACCTCCGCCTGTCGTTTGACGAGGTTGTACATCGGCTGCAGGCAGGCCGGGCGCACCCAGCCGTGGCGATCGGCGATGCCGAGGGCTTTCATCACTTCCCACGCCGCCCAGTTGCTGATGCCCCAGTGGCGGATTTTTCCGGCGCGCACCAGATCGTCCATCGTGCGTACCAGGTCCTCGACAGGCACGTTGGCATCGAGGTAGTGGGTGAAGTAGATGTCGAGGTGGTCCGTGCGGAGGCGCCGCAGGCTGTCTTCAACCGCGCGGCAAATGTGCAGACGCGACAGGCCGCGGTTGTTGTGTTCGGGCCCGCCTGCTACCGGAAAGCCGCACTTGCTGGTCAGCACCACGGACTCCCGTCGGCCTTCAAGGAGTTCACCGAGCAACTGCTCGCTCTGAGTTCCCGCGTATACGTTCGCGCAGTCGATGAAGTTGACGCCCGCTTCGAGGGCGCGGTCCAGGATAGCGCGTGACGTTCCGCTGTCGGCCTCGCGGCCAAACGTCATCGTGCCAAGGCACAGAGGGGAAACGGAGATGCCAGTGCGGCCGAGATAGGTTTGCTTCATCGGGGTGGCTACGAGCATCAGCCGGGCAGGGCGAGCGAGGCAACCCGAAAGAACGCCGACCTCTCGAGGTGGTGGTCCAATCCGGCACCGGCACACCGGGAGCCGCTACTTCATCTGCCGTTGAAGCAGCTGGAGGTAAGCCTCGACTTCGCCACTTTTGTAGCCCCCGAGACGCCCCAGGCTTTCCCCTTCCGCATTGAGCAGCAAGACGGTCGGGTAACCCGTGACGGAATACTTGTCGGCAAGGCTGCGATTCTGTTGTTCGTAACGACCTCGCCAGCCGTCCCGGTGAAGATCCGCTTTCATAAGTACCAGATTCTGGTCTGCAAAACCTTCGAATTCGCGTTGTGAAAGCACTTCGTCCTCGAGTTGGATGCAGTAGCCGCACCACTCGGAGCCAGTGAAAAGGAAGTAGATCGGGAGGTCCAATGCTTTCGCTTCGGCGACCGCGTCTTCGTAGTCCTCATGCCATTTGGCATTGCGGTCGGCCAGCATTTCCTTGCGCTTGGAGTCCTGCTCCTCTTGACGCTTTTCGGCAACGTAAGCCTGGTCTGCATCCGAGAGTTCTCCAATCGCGTAATCATAAAGGGCGCCATTGGCAGCCACCCGAATCTGAATGGTCTTGTCGTCGACGATCTTTACCAATTCAGCTTCGACGGTCTGACCCTCACGGTTTGTCCAGATTCGCGCGAAAGAGACGCTGATCAGAAGGAGGGCAAACAAGCTCGCAATCGTGACTTTCATAGCAGGAGAACAGGTTCCAAGTATCTGTAGGCGCGACTGTGACTTTGTGGCAAGTCTTTTCCTGCTGAGGCATGGCGCTCAGGGACAGGGTTTGCGCCATGCATCCGGCAGGCCATCGACCAGCCGCAACCGGCCTCTCGAACTGGCAGCAAGGGCGGTCAGGCCGCACGTGACGGCAAGCCGCGGGGCCGCCGCGAACAGGTCCTCAGATAAAGCAGGCCAGTGCCAAACGCCATGAGCAGCGCGGCCGCGGGCTCCGGGATGGGAGTCACGATCTCGTACCCGATGTCGTGCCATTGGGCGATGGTTGTCTCGGTGACAATTGGCTCGTCCGTGGACAGGATGCCGGACATCAGCTCGTCCCCCAGGGCTTCACCGGCGTTGTCTCCGGCCACGATGGTCAAGGGAATGCCGGTGTCACCGGGGTGGCTGTCCGCGACCGGTGCGTTCTCGTTGCGAAAAAGATCGGTCGCCTGATTCCAGTGGCCATGCGCCGTGCCGGGCCCACCGTCGAGCTCGACCGGGACGAACGTCGCTTCGGGCTGCCCGAACTCGGTCTGGAAGGCCGCGAGAGCTGCCTGACCGACATACTGGCCTGGGACGCCCCCTTCGAGCACCAGCCTGTCCACGATATTGCCCATATCATCCTGAAGGACGACATCGTTGTTCGGATCCAGGTCATTGTACAACCGGTTGGCCTCCCAGAGTGTACCGAAACCCAGGGCGTGCGCAATTTCGTGGCGAATCACCACCGGGTCGAGCAGGCCCGCGTCGTCGCTGACGTTGAACCGTGCCACCCCTGACAGCGGAAGCACAAATCGGCCACCATTGGCGGTCGGGCCGCCGGGAACGGGATCCGAGAAGCCCAGCGACTGCGGGCCGGCCGAACCCAGCCGGACACCACCAGTGTCGGGGTCGGCATCCTCATTGAACGTGTCGACGTCCAGGGTGAATGTCCGGCTGACGCCATCCCGGTATCCGGTCAAAATGTTGCTCCAGAAGGAAAGACCTTCGGAGAACAAAGCTTGCTCATCGACAGTCAGATCGGTCTCGGCTTGGGTCGTGAAGTTCAAATCAAAGCTAAGCATGGCCTCGGCGGGCAGGGCCAGGAAGACGCTGAGACCGAAAAGAAGGACGGATCGAGGCGGGGCGGTCATGGAAGCAGGATGTGGTGAGGGGTTTGAGATCGTTCGCGTCGCGTCGGCTTACAGATTCCATATCACCGCAATACCCGGTAACGGCGACGTTTCTCAACCGACATCCTGGCGAACTTGATAGTGGTATTATTGTAGAATGGGTTGGTTGGCAATCCTTAGCGGCTGCATTTTGCATAATTTAGAAGGTGGAACGCCAAGACGGCGGTCCGCCGACGGGTTCAAGCGGAGCTTGCCTCGGCTGGGTCGCACGCCCAGCATCGGGTTTTCCCGCCTACCCCGGTAACTCGCCGAAACGATCGCTACCCTCGTCCATGACAGCTTTGGAATACACCGAAGGCGCCATCCTGCACTGCGGGTGGGGCCGTCTGCTCTTTGCGCATACCTTTCCCGACCCCGTTACCGTGGCCAAAGCGGTTCTCGAAGAACGTTCGGGCCAGCGGGATATCGCCTTTTACCTGACGGACCCGCATTTGGTGCTTAATTACGCACCCCAGCAGCTCTTTCTCGACCCCTCGAACACCTACCGCCTCGAGTTCAAGAATTACGTGCGCTCGGAAAAAGCGCAAATTGGCTTCACCATCAGCCCGCTGCGGCACAAAGAGGAGCTCGACGCCATGAACCGCATCCTCGCCGCCAACGGCATGGTGCAGCTCGATACCGAGCACGTCTGGGAGCACCGCGACAGCCCCCAATTCTGCTACCTCCTGGCGCGGCGTGACGAAGGAGGCGAAATCCTCGGCATGGTGATGGGGGCGGATCACGCAGCCTGCTACGACGACTTGCGCAACGGCTGCAGCCTCTGGGCGCTCGCTGTGGACCCACAAGCCGAAGTCGCCGGCCTCGGCGAATGGCTCACGCGCGCCGTTGTCGAAATGTACCTCGAACGCGGTCGCGACGAACTCGATCTCTCCGTGATGCACGACAATCAGGCCGCCGCCGGTCTCTACCGAAAGCTCGGCTTCGAACGCGTTGCCGTTTTCGCCGTGAAGAACCGCAACCAGATCAACGAGCGGCTGTTTGTGGGCACCCCGCCGACCGAAGGTTACAACCCGTACGCCAAGATCATCATCAACGAGGCCCTGCGCCGCGGAATCACAGTCGACCCGTTCGACCCGCCGCGCAATTTTTTTCGGCTGATCCTCGGGGCTCGATCTGTGACCTGTTGGGAAAGCCTCACGGAGATGACCAGCGCTATAGCGCTGACCCGCACGGACGACAAGCAGCTGACGCGGCAAATCCTCTTCGACGCCGGCCTGAGCGTCCCGGATCAAAAGCTCTCCGGTGAATGGCATGAAGACCTCGCCTTCCTCAACCGGCACAAGTCCGTGGTTGTGAAGCCCCTGCACGGTGAGCAGGGCAAAGGCATCTCGGTCGATGTACGCACGGCCGAAAGCCTCCAAGTGGCTATCGACAAGGCCCGCGTCCACGATGACAACATTTTGCTCGAACAATTCGTCGAAGGTATGGACCTGCGGGTAATCGTGATCAACGGCGAAGCTGTCGCTGCCGCCGTCCGCGAGCCGCCCGTCATTATGGGTGACGGAAACAACACCATCCGCAAACTCGTCGAACGCCTCAGCCGCCGACGCAGCGGGGCTACGCATGGTGAGAGTTCGATTCCGGTCGACGACGAAACGCAGCGCTGCGTGGAGCTCGCCGGTTACGGCCTCGAGGACATTCTGCCCGCGGGCACGTCCCTGACCGTGCGCAAGACCGCCAACCTGCATACGGGCGGTACCATCACCGATGTCACGCAGCAACTGCACCCGACGCTCGCCAATGCCGCCGTTCGTGCCGCGCAGGCGCTCGACATTCCCGTGACGGGCCTCGATTTGATTGTGCCGCGCGTCGACGGTGAGGAATACGCCATCATCGAAGCCAACGAGCGCCCCGGTCTCGCCAACCATGAGCCCGCCCCCACGGCCGAGAAGTTTATCGACTTTCTGTTTCCGCAAACCATCCACGGCGGCCAGCAATAGCCGGTAGAGGCGCTCTGTTCCGGCAGTTCATACCGTTCTTAACCACCGCCAAAAGACTGGCCTTGTTATGAAAACTCTGCTACACGTTGGCATCGTCGGTCTTGGTCGGGTGGCGGTACATGAACATTTGCCGGCTATCCGTCGGGCTGGCGGCGAGGTGACGGCAGTGGCCGACCTCGTTCCTGAGGTTTCCGCACGAGTTGCAAAGGAGCATCGGGTGGCCCGTGCTTACGAGAGCCATGAAGCGCTGGTGGCAGACCCGGAGGTGGATGTTGTCGCGATTCGCACGCAAGCCGAGGCGCACAAAACGATCGCGCTCGACGCGCTTCGCGCGCAACGATCACCATCCGCGCCTTTTCCGACGCCCACATGGCGATCCCTAATTTCATGCAGTGCTGGTTTGGCGAGCTGTCCGTCTATGGCACTGTCGGAGGTGCGCAATTGCATCCCCTGACCCTTTACCAGAATACTCCCGACGGCGGTCAGCAGGTTGAAATTCCCCCGGTCGGCAACGACCTGCATGCCGGCCACCGACCTGCTTACGCTTACCTTTTCGATTGCATCCGCAACCGACGTAAGCCCGAAGGCTCATCGGAGCGAGCGGTGTCGGAAATGAAAGTGCTCGACGCCATCTACGCCTCCGCCGCCCACGGCGGCGCCCAGGCCGCTTCCGGGCCGTTGAACGCCTGCCCTACCACCCGACCGGTAACAGCAAGTATCAAGACCTCGGCCGAGCAGCGCCCGCCTTTGCCTAGCGAACGTCTCCGGCGACTCCGGGAGCGGTGGGCGCTTGCCATGTGGCGGAAGGGACTTCCACCGGATTGGGTTTGAACCCTAGTCGAGTTTATAGTCCAGGCGCTTCTTGCCGTGGTAGAGGCTAAGGTGGTTCGCTTTCTCCGGGGCTTCGCTCGGCTCCGTTCGGCCAATTATCTGGGCCGCGATGCCGTAGCGACGCGCGGTCGCGATGACCGCCTCGGCGGCTTCCGGCGGGCAAAAGACTTCCATGCGGTGCCCCATGTTGAAGACGCGGTACATCTCCTTCCACTTGGTTTTACTCACCTTTTGGATAGTCTCGAAGAGCGGCGGAGTGGGCATCAGGTTGTCTTTGACGAAATGCACGCCGCGGCCAAAGCGCAGGCACTTGGTCTGGCCGCCGCCAGAGCAGTGGACAAGCCCCCGCACGGCAGCCGGCTCCTTCGCCAATAGCTCCCGGATCACCGGTGCGTAAGTGCGTGTTGGTGACAAAAGGGCCTCGCCTACTGTCATGTCGTCCGCTCCCGGCAAGGGATCACTCAGCTTGAAGGGGCCTGCGTAAACGAGGTCCTTTGGCGTGTTGGC
>JBHJGW010000117.1:0-3356 GCA_050331415.1 Opitutales bacterium
CTCTACGCTGCTCGGGCGTATGCGGCCCTGGGTTGATCGCCGACCACGACTCTTTTTCGGCTGCCCACTTCTTCAATTTCGTTTGCGGAATCGAGTCGGCTTGACGAAACGTAACGAAGTAGCTGACGCCTTCCTGGCGCCAGTGTGGAAGGTTGGATTTCGTTTCCTGGAGCTCTTTGAAGGGGTTTAGGTAAGCACAAGTAGAAGCGGCATCTTGCCGCTCGTCAGTAGCAGCGGCATCCTGCCGCTTATTTAGAGCTACTTCCGAAAAGCGGCTGGAAGCCGCTTCCACTGTGCGCGGGACGGGCGTGTCGTAGGCGAGCACGGCGTCCTGGTGGCGGATGGTGCGCTCCTTGGGCAGCAGGGGGCGGTCTTTGGTGTCGGCGGTGCCGGTGGTTTTGCGGTGCCACTGGAAGTAGCCGATCCAGAGGACGAGCTGGGCGATAGCCACGGCGCGCTCGTTGAGTTCGAGCCCGAGGAACTGCTGGGGGCGCACCTTGAACTGCTCCATCTCAAAGGTCAGCTCGGTGTCGCCGAGGGTTTGCAGCAGCTCCAGCACCTCGCTTTCGAGCCGCTTCATATGCTCCAGGACGACGTAGAGGAAATTACCGGAGCCGCAGGCGGGGTCGAGCACGCGGATCTGACACAGCTCGCGGTGGAAGGCGTGGATCTGGTCGATGGCCTCGGCGGGTTTGCCGCTGGTGTGCAATTGCAGGGCAGCGCCCTTGACGTCGTTCCACTGGCTGCGCAGGGGGTCGATGACGGTGGGCTTGACGAGGCGCTCGACGTAGCTGCGCGGGGTGTAATGCGCGCCGAGCTTGTGGCGGTCCTCGGGGGAGAGGGCGCGCTCCAGCAGCGTGCCGAAGATGGCGGGCTCGACCTCGGCCCAGTTTTGCTTGGCCGCGCCGATGAGGATGGCGATCTGGTCGGCCTTCAGCGGCAGCGCGGCGGCGTTTTCGAAAAGCCCGCCGTTGAAGTAGGCGATGTTTTGCATCAGCGCGACGGACCACTCGGTCTCGTCGTTCATGTCGCGCCAAAGCGTCTGCAATTGAGGCGCGAAGCCGCCGGGGTTGGCCTTGAGCTTGACGAGCAGCTCGGTGAAGCAGCCCTTGGGCAGCAGCTCCACGTCCTCGGCAAACATCGTGAAGAGGCAGCGCTAAAGGAAGGTGGCGATGGTAAAGGCGTCGTGGCCGTCGGCTTCGAGGCTCTTGGCGAGGCGGGCAAAGTGCTCGGCGACCTCGCGGGTGACCTTCGCGGCGTGCCGAGAGGGGTCGAGCGCCTGCGGGTCGGTCCAGACCAAGCGCAGACGCTCACGGATGGCGGCGTCGCGAAGGTCTTCGAGGTAGATGCGGCGCGAGCGGGGATCGGGAAAGGCGACGTAGCTGCCGCCGGTGCAGGTGAACTCGCTGTACAGCTCGATGACGTAGCCGACATCGCAGACGATCAGAAACGGCGGTCGGCCCTCGCCCGCCGGGAGGTCGCGGATGTACCCGGCGGCCTGGTGGTAGGCGCGCTCCAGGGCGATGTCCCAGGTGGGCGAATGACGCACCCCATGACCGCGTCTGGTTACGGTAGAAGCGCCTTCCAGGCGCTTGCTTGAAGTGTTCGATAAGCGGCTGGAAGCCGCTTCTACGGTACCCTGCTTGGTCTCCAGGATGAAACAGCCGCGCTTGTAGCAGTCGGCGTAAACGGTGGCATGGGTGCCGTCGGCCTTGCGCCGCGTGATCGAGCGGTCGATGACATAGGCGTTCTGCGCATTGTCCGGCGTGGAGGGGTCCGGGTGCGGCACGCGGAGCACGTCGCACAGCTCAGTCAGGAAGAGCGCGTAGTTGGCCCGCTCCGCGCCCCCCGAGTCCCGCCACCGGGCAATGAACGCCTCAACATCCGGCGGGGCGACGGTTTCGGAGGCGAGCATAGCGAGGTTTTATCACCAGCTAACCGGCACAAGGGAAGCCAAAAACGGATCCGATTCCAGAGGAAACCCTGAGTGGCTTCGGACGGATGGACGGAGCCGGGCCGCGCGGCGGTGACGAAAACGGACGGTTTGGAAGCCTCCTGCGGAGGCGATGCCAACCAGAAGGAACCGGTAGGGGTCACTCGGTGCAATGTTGCGACGCCGGCGTGAGGGACGGCCCCGGAGCGATGGGGTTTGCGCTCGGCACGCTCACCGCAAAAGGCGACTGGAATCTTCTCAAGCATCCCTGATGCAAATGACTTGGTTGAGAAAATCGTTGAGAATTCGAGGGTCTCGGAGTTTGGGCAAAACAAAACCCGCTCGTGGTTAGCGGGTTAGGGAAGTGGAGGTGCGGGGCGGAATCGAACCGCCGAGTACAGGATTTGCAGTCCCGGGCCTTACCACTTGGCTACCGCACCGAAAACGAGTTGAGCAACCTAGTCCTCCGGCTTCGTTTTCTTGAGGCCGACAACGCGGTCGCCCGGTTTCCACTGGCCGCGCTTGCGCAGCAGCTCCACACGCTCGAAGCGGGTCAAGACGGTTCGCTTGGCTTGGCCGGCAGTGCCGCCTTTCGAAAAACTGGGATGCATCGACATGGTGCCTCGATCGTTAGAAACGCGAATAATCTCAATCTGCCGCTGAATTGGCAAGTAAAAAGTGCCTTGCCGGGGGAGAATTTCAACCGGCGCTCCCCGGGCTTTCAACGACCCAAGCTGCGTAGGCCGGCAGAGCTGCCGTCATCGGCAGCGCGACCCACTCAGGCGTTTCGTAAGGGTGCTTTTGCTGAATCCAGGCCTGCAATTCCGACTCGAGGCGCCAGTCGAATTTTACCATAAGCCGGTACTCAGGATCGGCGTGAATTGCCCCCTGCCACACGTAGTGCGAGCGCACCGGCCCTTCGATCTGCACGCAGGCCGCCAGTTTGGCCTGCAGCATGCCACTGGCGAGTGCTTCCGCCTGACTGAGGGTTTCAACCGTGGTCCAGCCAACGCCAATTTTCGGAGATTCGTTTTGCATGGGAAAGCTGGGGTTAGCGAGAGCGTTTGATTTTCTGGTAAATCCCGAGCAGCGCGGTGAAATCTTCTTCGCGGGTGCCGGTCGTGACGACATAGTCGTATTTCGGGGCCTCGGCGATTTCGTGACGAGCCGTTTCCAGGCGGGTTTCGATCTCCGCTTCCGACTCCGTTCCGCGACCATGGATCCGTTGCCGGAGCTGGTCGATGTTTGCGGGTTGCAGGAAAATCGTCGAAAGGGCATCGGCAATACTCGGATCGCCCCGGGCGACCTCGCGGAAGGCCTCCGCGCCCTGCACATCGATCACGAGAAGAACATCGCCTCCTGAGCGCAGGCGCTCGACCACGGGTTCGCGCAGAGTGCCGTACCGGCGACCGTGGCCCTCGGC
>JBHJGW010000118.1:0-2622 GCA_050331415.1 Opitutales bacterium
ACCAATACGTCCTGCATGACGGCAAGCTGCACGCAGCCTAGACCCCCGCCGGCAGCTGCACCGTATTTCTAATGATCACTTTCGAAAACCGTACCGTCGCCATCGTGGGACGGCCCAATGTCGGCAAAAGCCGGCTCTTCAACCGGCTCGTCGGGAAACGCCTGGCTATCGTGCACGATCAGCCCGGCGTCACCCGCGACGTCACCATGGCAGAGGTCAAGGACGGGCAATTCATGCTGCTGGACACCGGCGGTATCGGCTTGCAGCCGGAGCTCACCCCCGAGGTGATCCACTGCGCCACCGAAGAGCAAGTCAGCTTCGCCCTGGATGCGGCGACGCTGGTACTGTTCGTCTGCGAAGGGCCCACAGGCCCCACGGCTGTCGATGCCGAGCTCGCCGAGCGTCTCCGTGCTATGGGCAAGCCGACGCTGCTGGTGTGCAACAAAATGGAAAGCCGTCCGCCCGAGATGCTGGCAGAGTTTTACGCTTTTGGTCTGGGCGAGCCGCTGAGTGTTTCCGCCGAGCACAACGAGGGCATCGCCGCGCTGCTGGACGCCATCGAAGCTGAGCTCGGCCCGCCCCCCCTGCCAGACGCGGAAGTGCCCGAGGCCGAAGCCCCCCGCACAAGGCTGGTGTTTTGCGGTCGCCCAAATGTGGGCAAATCCTCGCTCGGTAACGCCCTGCTGAAGCAGGCCCGGTTGATTGTCTCGGAGGTCGCCGGAACAACCCGCGACTCCGTTGAACACGACCTCGACTGGGAAGGCCCAAACCCCGAAGAACCGCCGGCACGTATTCGCTTGATTGATACAGCGGGGCTGAAGGCCAACCGCAAACTGGCCTCGTCACTGGACTATTTCTCCGGATTGCGCAGCCGCGCGGCGATTGAGAGCGCGGACATCGCCTGCCTGCTGCTCGACGCCCGCGAAGGCGTGACCAAGCTCGACAAGAAACTCGCCGGGGAAATCCTCGAAACGGGAGCGGCGCTCATCATTGTGGTGAACAAGTGGGACTACGCCGTGCAGGCCTTCCAGCAGGAGGAAATACAGCAGTACAAGAACGTCACCGAGTTCCGCAAGGCCTTCATCAAAGCGGTCAACGAAGAACTGTTTTTCCTTCCGAACTCACCTATCGTTTTCCTGAGCGCAACGGAGCGATTGCACCTCGATATCCTGCGCCAGGAGATCGTGCGTCTGGGCAAGCGCCTGGATCAGACCCTGCCGACCGGGCCGGTCAACCGCGTCATCCACAACCTCCTGGAGCGCCAGCCGCCAAGGCTGTCCGGCGGTCGCCGTTTCAAGATCTACTACGCCGTCCAGATCGGCATCAAGCCCCTCCGGCTCAAGCTTTTCTGTAATCGTAAAGAGAACCTCGACGACAGTTACAAGCGCTACCTGCAGTCGGGCATTCACAAGGAGTTCGACCTTGCGGGTTGCCCGGTGCATTTCGTCGTCAGCGGCAAGCAAGGCGAAAACCCTTACCACACCCCCTCCCCCGCCCCGCGCAAGAACCCCAACACGCTCAGCAAACACGGCAAGGCCGCAAAAAAGGCGGTCAAGCGCGCGCGGCGTCGCTGATGGGAACAACAGGCAGTGTCCGTCTCAGCTTTCCCGAAACCTTTAAAGGGCGAATTGACGGACACTTTTCTTCAGCAGTCTTGAGCAAGTGCAATGAAGGCAGGGTCCCACTTTCAAGCGATGCCGAGACACATTCCATGGCTCTAACCACCTCGCCCGCCCGAGCGCCGTGTGCGCGCGAGGGCCGCAGATGCTCGAGCATGGATACGGAACGCCACAGGATTCGCACCGGAGTCCTGTTCGGCGCTTTGCGTTTGCCCTGGGGGCGGTGACGGCTCAAGGTTCGGGGATGAATTTACGGGTCACGCAGTACGGGGAGCCCATCCTGAAGGAGCCGGGGAGTCCTGTCACCGAGTTCGGCGCGCCCTTGCGCGAGCTGGCGAACGACATGCTCGAGACCATGGCCGAACACGAGGGTATCGGCCTGGCTGCGCAACAGCTAGGACTCGCCCTGCAGTTTTTCGTGCTCGATATGCGGGTGATGGAGCGCGCACCGGACTTCACCTGGACCTTCGACGGCAAGCAGGTACCGCTGGACATGATCATGCCGTTGGCCGTGGCGAACCCTGAACTGACCCTCGGCGGAGAGCCCGAGCCGTACGAAGAAGGCTGCCTCTCGTTTCCAGGAATCCGGGCCGAGGTGATTCGCCCCCGCGACTCGATCCTGCGCTATCAGGACCTCGAAGGCGCCAGCCACGAGATCCGAACCAACGGGCTCTTCGCGCGGGTCATTCAGCACGAGTACGACCACTGCCAGGGCGTGCTTTTTATTGATCGGGTGAAGCCGCCAAACCTGCGAAGACTCGACAGTCGTCTCAAGAAACTGAAACGCGCCACGCGCGACTGGCTGCGCGAAAACCGTTCTCCCACGGCATGACGTTCCGTAATTGTTTGCACGGCCCGCTCCGCGGTCGTGTTTCCATTTTTAGTGTCCTGCTGCTGCCGGGCTTGCAGGCAGCGCAAAACACGCCCCGCTGGATCGCCGCCCCCCGGCCCGTGGTCCCCCGCCAGGGCGTCGTCACCAAAGCCCCCCCAACCCATGCCGGTG
>JBHJGW010000119.1:0-5078 GCA_050331415.1 Opitutales bacterium
CGATGCGCCAATATGCCGCCGGGCGCTGGTGCGAGCTGCCGGTAACGGAAGATGGCGTCATCGATTTGTCTGCGCTCGAAGACGCACTCAACGAGAGGCGCCCCGGACTCGTTTGCGTAATGGCCGCGAATAATGAGACCGGAGCCGTTCAGCCCTGGCGCGACGCGCTCGAACTCTGCCGTGAGTCGGGAGTGCCCTTCCACGTCGACGCCGCCCAATGGCTTGGGAAGCGCCCGCTCGCTGAGTTGGCCGCGGCGCCTTCGCTGACGGGTTGCGCTCACAAGTGCGGCGGACCCAAAGGTGTCGGCTTTTGGCGGATCCCAGAGGGCGCGGCCGGGGCCAAGATCTTTTTGGGAGGCGAACAGCAGCACGGCCACCGGGCGGGAACCGAGGATTATCCGGGAGCCGCTGGAATGCTTGCGGCGATTCGGGCCCGCGAGGCTGAAATGGGCACCGTCCGCCAGAGTTGGCTCAAAGGGCGAAATCGTTTCGAGCAACGGTTGCGGGAGACGATTCCGGGAGTAATCTTCGCGTGCGCCGACGCTGACCGGCTCGAAAACACCTCCCTTGTGCTGCTGCCCCGGCATCGGAACACGCGCTGGGTCGCCCAGTTGGACAAGCGCGGCTTTGCGGTTTCCACCGGCTCGGCATGCGCAACCGCGAAAGACGGCCCGTCGCATGTGCTGGGTGCCCAGGGCGTATCCGCTGAAGGCGCGGAGCGCGCGGTGCGCGTCAGCGCGCTTTGGTCAACAACTGACGACGATTGGCAGGCCCTCGCGGATGCCTTTAGCGACGTCTGGGGAACCCTCGAAGCCGAAGCCACGACCTCCGCTGTCATTGAGATCTGAAAGGTTGCAGCGTCACCAACTGAACTGCCAGCCGGCGGTCACGACCCAGTCGGTCTCTAATTGAATGCCGTTTCGATCGCGGTACAGGGGCAGGGTAAACTCAAAAGCGAAGCGGTTGCCAGCGAGCATCGATTCCCCAAACAGCACATTTGCTCCAAGGCCAAGATCCACCTGTTGGCCACCATAGTTTTCGCTGAAGGCCGTAGTGACGGTCCGGGTGAAGCCTGGAGGAGCGCCCATGAGAGGCGTCCGGTTAAGATTCCTCTGCTGCCCCTGAAGCTCG
This sequence comes from Opitutales bacterium, assembly GCA_050331415.1. Classification (GTDB taxonomy): domain Bacteria; phylum Verrucomicrobiota; class Verrucomicrobiia; order Opitutales; family Cerasicoccaceae; genus DAIQNO01. Next base: position 1,132 of record JBHJGW010000119.1, read on the forward strand.
CCCTGCCAGTGATAACCCAAGCGCGTGCTTAGGCTGAGCCATTCGAGTGCGTTCACACCTGCCCATCCCTGCGCGCGAAACTCGTCTCCAAGCGCATACCCCTGGTCGTTCTCATACCACCGAATCGCACCGGACAGCTGCCCGCCAGCCGACCACCGCGGCTGCTGGTACCAGCCGGTTAAGGACGGCAAAAAGTCCACGGTTCCCGAACCCGGTTGCATCGCGGCAGGCAATAACGCCCGGACGCGCCCCTGCATTGGCATGGGGCGGACATCTTCAACATCGGTCGCACCGGTCGGCAGGCTGAGGCCAATACCGGCATGGACGTGGAATGGTGCTGAATCCACCAAGCGGTATAATATAAGCCCTTAAAGCTCGAAGCGTCCGCCGAGGTAGCTTGCGCGCACTTCGGGATCACTGACGAGGCTCTCGCGGTTTCCTTCCCGCAGGACGCGGCCTTCGGTGAGGATGTAGGCGCGATCGACGATGCGGAGGGTTTCACGTACGTTGTGGTCTGTGATCAGCACGCCAATCCCCCGACGCGCGAGGTCGACAACAAGGTCCTGTACTTCGGCTACGCTAATGGGGTCGACGCCGCTGAAGGGCTCATCGAGCAACATGAAGCGGGGATTGGCCACGAGCGCCCTCGAGATTTCGAGCCGCCTGCGCTCGCCGCCGGAGAGGGTGTATGCTTTTTGCCGCGCGACGCCTTCGAGGCCAAGTTCGGCCAGGTGCTGCTCGATGACGGCACGGCGCTCTTTGCGCGGGATGCTCAGCGTTTCGACGATCGCCTGGATGTTCTGATAAACGGTCAGCTTGCGAAAGGTGGACGGCTCCTGTGGCAGGTAGCTGATTCCTCGGCGGGCCCGGCGGTACATCGGCAGCCCGGAAATGTCGTACTCGCCGAGCCGGACAATGCCGCGGTTTGCGGGTACCAGCCCGACGATCATGTAAAAGGTTGTGGTCTTGCCCGCTCCATTCGGGCCAAGCAGGCCGACGATCTCTCCGGGGCCTACGTGCAGCGAAACGTCGCGGACAACCTCACGCTTGCCGTAGCGCTTGCACAGGCCCATCGCGGCGAGCCCTTCAGCTCCGGGAGGCGCTGCGGGCTCTTCCGTTGCCTCGGGCTCGTCGGGTGATCCGGAGGCGGGTAGGGGCTGCGTCATTACGCCGCGCTTACCCGCCGATGGTGAAGGCCTCTTTGAGCAGGGCATCCTGCTCGAGGCGGTGCATCGCGAGCGAGCCCGGCGCGGGGCTGGCCGCGGGCCTGCGTCCGGCGTAGAGAGGCATTTTGCCGTAGACCTCATACAGTCGCGGCAGCAGGAAATGCCATGCCCCCATGTTTTGCGGCTCCTCCTGGCACCACACGAAGTGCTCGAAGCCTTGATACTGTTGTAACAGGGCACCGATTTTTTCGAAGTTGAACGGGTAGAACTGCTCAACGCGAATGATTGCGGTGTCCTTGATCTCGTGCTCTCTGCGGTAGGCCAGCAGGTCGTAGTACACCTTGCCGCTGCATGCGATCACACGTTTCGCCTTTTTTGGGGGATCAATATCTTCGAGGATCGAGTTGAAGACGCCGTCAGTGAATTCCATTACCGAAGAGACGCATTCCTTGTGGCGCAAGAGGCTCTTCGGCGCCATGATGACCAGCGGTTTGCGGAACTGACGCTTCATCTGCCGCCGCAGGATGTGGAAGTACTGCGCTGGGGTGGTGAGGTTGGCGACCTGAATGTTGTCCTCGGCGCAGGCTTGCAGGTAACGTTCGAGCCGGGCACTGGAGTGTTCCGGCCCCTGACCTTCGTACCCGTGAGGCAGCAGCATGACGAGTCCGCTGATGCGGCCCCATTTGCTCTCCGAGCTGGCAATAAACTGGTCGAAGTGCACTTGGGCACCGTTGGCGAAATCGCCAAACTGCGCCTCCCACATCGCCAGCATTTCCGGGAAGTCCAGCGAGTAGCCAAAGTCGAAGCCCAGCACCGCAGCCTCCGACAGGGACGAGTTGTGCACGCAAAAAATCGCCTGGCCCTCCTCGATGTTGAGCAACGGTACGTAGCGTGTGCGGGTTTCCTCGTCGTACAGCACCGAGTGGCGCTGGCTGAATGTGCCGCGTTCACTGTCTTGCCCGGAAAGCCGCACTGGAGTACCCTCTAACATCAAGGTCCCGAAGGCGAGCTGTTCGGCGAAAGCCCAGTCGATGTTTTCCCCGGCGAGGTAGTTCTCCCGCATGGTTTGCCGCTGGCGGGCTATTTTGCGGTTGGCGGCAAAGTTTTCGGGCAGAATTGTCAGCGCATCGGCGACCTTGTCCAGGGTCGCTTTAGGGGTGCCGGTCGTAATCTCCGCAAAGTTGTACGGGCTTTGAATAGAACCTGCGCTGCCATCGAACCGCTTCTGGAAAGCGTCGGGCTCGGGCTCCTGCTGCTTGGTATTCTGGACGGCCAGGAAAGCTTCGTCGAGGCGCTTCTGGTCATCGTCGATCAACCCTTCGGCCTGCTCCTGCGTCAGCACGCCTTCAGCGACGAGCCGCTGGCTGAGGGCCTCGGAGACCGGCGGGCGCTTCTTGAGGCGCTTGTAGAGGTCGGGTTGAGTGAAGCCCGGCTCATCGCTTTCGTTGTGGCCGTGCTTGCGGTAGCAGTACATGTCGATGATGACGTCATCGCCGAACTGCTGCCGGTAATCGAGGGCCAGCTTCATGACATGACAGACCGCAAGCGGATCCTCGCCATTGACGTGGAACACGGGCACTTCGATCATCTTGGCGATGTCCGTGCAGTAGCGCGTACTGCGGGCGTCGCGGGGGTCGGTCGTAAAGCCAATCTGGTTGTTGACGATCAGGTGGATGGTGCCGCCGGTGGTATACCCTTTCAGACGGGAAAGGTTCAGGGTTTCGGCAACCACGCCCTGCGCGGCAAAGGCAGCGTCACCGTGCAGCAGCAGCGGCAGCACGCGCTTGCGCTCGAAATCACCGCGGATCCGCTGGCGAGCGCGTGCCTTTCCGTTAACCACCGGGTCGACGGCCTCGAGGTGGCTCGGGTTGGCAGCGAGGACGAGCTCGATTTCCTGGCCGCCGCTCGTCTTGTGCGTGGTCTCGTAGCCGAGGTGGTACTTGACATCCCCGTCGCCATATTTGGTCTGCGGAATGTAGTTTTCGCTGAATTCCGCGAAAATGTATTCGAGCGACTTGCCGAGGATGTTCGCGAGTACGTTGAGGCGACCGCGGTGCGCCATCCCCATCACGACCTCTTCAACGCCTGCCTCGGGGCAGTGTTCGATTAGAGAATCGAGTGCCGCGATGGCTGCCTCACCGCCTTCCAGCGAGAAGCGTTTCTGGCCGACAAACCGCGTGTGCAGGAAGCGCTCGAAAGTTTCCGCAGCCATCACCTGATCGAGGATGCGAACCTTCTGCTGAGAGGTGAAATCCGGCGTGTTGTTGGCCGGCTCCATCCGGGCCTGCAGCCAGCGCCGCTTCGGCGTTTCCTGGATGAAGAGGTATTCACAGCCGATGTGTCCACAGTAAGTCGCCTTGAGCCGGTCGAGGATCTCGCGGATCGGCAAAAACGTACCGCCCAGGTAGTTGCCGGTGTGGTAGGCGATGTCGAGGTCGACGTCCGCAAGCCCGAGCCGTTCTAAGCTGAGACGGGGATTTTGCGGGACGGACTTCCGCAGCGGGTTGAAGTGGGCCTGTGTGTGGCCGATCGAGCGGTAGGCGTAAATGGCCCCAGTTACACGGCTTTGAACGATTGGCGCTGCCTGGCTGAGATCTTCAGGTAAGTCCTTGGTGGTGAAATCAGCCACCGAACCTTTGTCCTGGGAGGTCTTTACTGTGGTGGCGCCACCATTTCCGCTGCGCTTGCGCGGCTCGGTCAGTGCCAGCTCGAAGCCCTCGAAAAAGGCATGCCACTGCGGATCGAAATCCTCGCCGTCCTGCAGCCAGCGTTCGTAGTACT
>JBHJGW010000120.1:0-6768 GCA_050331415.1 Opitutales bacterium
CGTAAGCGCTGCTCAATCCGAGACGCGCAATAGCGTCCCGCGAATTTCGTCAAATGCGCCTTATACAATCTTGCCGGAGAGGTCGGTAAATTGATCGAGATGATTTTGGATGAAGAGCAAGGCAGCGAGGGCGACGGCTGGGCCTGTAGGCCCCGCCTCGTCGTCGCGAACGCCGCTCTGCGCCAAAAGCACCCGAAGCCGCCACGCGGCGTTCAATCTACCGATCTATTCGGCAAGGTGGTATCAAATGGCTTCGTGGGCGTGTGCTTGGTTACGGTGCTTTGCGTTTCCAAAAACAAAAACGCCCCGGCGGTGACCGGGGCGTTTGAAAAGAGAGCGTTTGCGCTCGCGGACTACTTGAGGGCGGCCTGCGCGGCGGCGAGGCGAGCGACCGGAACGCGCGGCGGGCTGCAGCTGACGTAGTTGAGGCCCGCCTCCTGGAACAGCATGATCGAAGAGGGATCGCCGCCGTGCTCACCGCAGATACCGAGCTTGATATCCGGCCGGGTATCACGGCCGCCGGAGGCGCCGAGCTTGACCAGCTGGCCGACACCGCTCTTGTCGATGCTGGCAAACGGATTCTGCGGCAGGATGTCGAGTTCCTTGTACTTGGGCAAGAAGCTGCCGACGTCGTCGCGGCTCATGCCAAGGGTCGTCTGGGTCAGGTCGTTCGTGCCGAAGCTGAAGAACTGGGCCGTCTTGGCAATCTCGTCGGCGCAAATGGCCCCGCGCGGCACTTCGATCATGGTGCCCACCAGGTACGGGAATTCGCACTTCTTGGCTTCCATGACTTCCTTCGCGACGCGGTGGACGACCTCCACTTGCAGCTCGAGTTCCTTGGCGAAGCCGACCAGCGGGACCATCACTTCCGGCAGCACCTCGATCGGCTTCTTGGCAGAGATGAGGCTGGCAGCCGCTTCGAAGATCGCGCGCACCTGCATTTCAGTGATTTCCGGGTAGGAAATCCCGAGGCGGCAACCGCGGTGACCGAGCATCGGGTTGACTTCGTGCAGCGCCTTGACGCGATCGTTGATGATGTCCACGGAGACGCCGAGCTTGTCCGCAAGGTCGCGCTTGGTGGCGTCGTCATGCGGCAGGAACTCGTGCAACGGCGGGTCGAGCAGGCGCACGGTGACCGGCTTGCCGGCCATCGCTTTGAAGAGGCCCTTGAAGTCGTTGCGCTGGAACGGCAGCAACTTCTTGAGGGCGGCGCGGCGCTCGTCCTCGTTGCTGGCCAGGATCATCTGGCGCATGAAGTCGATGCGGTCGCCTTCGAAGAACATGTGCTCAGTGCGGCACAGCCCAATGCCTTCGGCGCCAAGCTTGATCGCGTTCTCGGCCTGCTTGGGCGAATCGGCATTGGTGCGCACGCCCATCGTGCGGTACTTGTCCGCCCAGGTCATCACCGTGTCGAAGATCTGGTAGGTGTAGCTCTTGGCTGGCTTGAGCTTGCCGTTGAGTACCTGGCTGACTTCGCTCGGCGCGGTCTCGATGTGGCCCGCGTAGACATTCCCGGTGGTGCCGTCAATCGAGATCATGTCCCCTTCGTGCAGGACCGTGCTGCCCACGGTAAGGGTCTTTTTCTCGTAGTTGATCACGACTTCCGCCGCACCGCAGACGCACACCTTGCCCATCTGTCGGGCGACCAGGGCGGCGTGGGAGGACACCCCGCCGCGGCTGGTGAGAATACCCTCGGAGGCGATCATGCCGCGCAAGTCTTCCGGTGAGGTTTCCACGCGGCAGAGAACGGCCTTTTGGCCTTCCGCGGTCACGCGCTCGGCCATGCCAGCGCTGAAGACGATCTGGCCGGTGGCGGCACCCGGGCCGGCCGGCAGGCCGGTGCAGAGGATCTCGGCCTTCTTCATTTCGGCGGCGTCGAAGATCGGCACCAGCAGCGATGAGATCGAGTCGGCCGGGATGCGGCTGACCGCCTGCTTCTCGCCGATCAGGCGCTCGTTGACCATCTCGCAGGCGATGCGGACAGCCGCGAGGCCGGTGCGCTTGCCGTTGCGGGTCTGCAACATGTACAGCTTCTCCTCTTCGATCGTAAACTCGAAGTCCTGCATGTCCTTGAAGTGCTTCTCCAGTTTCTTGCGGACCTTTTCGAGTTCGGCGAACGACTTCGGCATATCCCCTTCGAGTTCGCGGATCGCCTTCGGGGTGCGCACGCCGGCGACCACGTCCTCGCCCTGCGCGTTGATGAGGTACTCGCCATAGAAGACGTTCTCGCCGTTGGCCGGGTCGCGGGTGAATGCGACACCAGTGGCGGAGCTGTCTCCCATGTTACCGAAGACCATCGTCTGCACGTTGACGGCGGTGCCCCACTCCGCCGGGATGCCGTACTTCTGGCGGTAGAGGATCGCGCGGTCGTTCATCCAGCTGCCGAAGACGGCGCCGACGGCACCCCACAGCTGCTCGTAAACGTCCTGCGGGAAAGTGGATTTGGTGCGCTCCTTGATGAGCTTCTTCTGGCGCTCGATCAGGTCCTGCAGCTGCTCGGTGGTCAGCTCGTTGTCGAGTTCGACGCCAGCGTTTTCCTTCACCTCTTCCAGAAGCGCGTCGAAAGGCTCGTGCTCGGCCTCGTTGCGCGGCTGCACGCCCATGACGACATCGCCGTACATTGCGATGAAGCGGCGGTAGCAGTCGTAGGCGAAGCGCTCGTTACCGCTTTTGGTGGCCAGGGCCTCCACGGTCTTGTCGTTGAGGCCGAGGTTGAGAATGGTGTCCATCATCCCCGGCATCGACTCACGCGCGCCGGAGCGAACGGAGAACAGCAGCGGGTTTTTGGAATCGCCAAATTTCTTGCCGGTCTGCTTCTCGATGTTGGCGACCGCGGTTTTGACTTCCTTCTCCAGGCTGGCGGGGTAGGTCTGGCCGTTGTCGTAGAAGTAGGTGCAGACGTCGGTGGTGATTGTGAAGCCGGGAGGCACGGGCAGGCCGATTCGGGCCATTTCGGCGAGATTGGCGCCTTTACCTCCGAGGAGGTTCTTTTGCTTTACGCCACCGTCGGTCTTGTCGCCAAATTCATAGACGCTCAGATCGAGGTTCGCGTCGGCCTGCTTGACCGCGCTCTTGCGCGCTTTTTTCTTTTTCGCTGCCATCGAATAATGAAGTGAGATTTAATGGGTTTTGCGCTTGCGGCTGCGAGGCGTCGAGCTTGGCTGAGATGGCCTGATTCTAGGCACCCGAGACACGCACCGTGTTGCGGTTAGAAAGGACTTTGGATTGCGCTGTCAACGCAAACGAAGCCATTTTAACCCCTGTCTGTGCGATTTTTCCGTTGAGCCATGCTTACTGAACCTGAAGACGAAGACCTGCAGCCGCCCGCTGTCATGGAAGATCATGACGGCGGCGAAGCCTCGGAAATGACCTTGTGGGAACACCTTGAAGAGCTGCGCTGGGTGATCCTTAAAAGCGGCGTGGCGTTCGTCATTGCCGGGGCGTTGATCGGCATCGGCTTGCTGAATTTTAAGGCCGCGCTGGACTGGCCGCTGGACCGCGCGGAGGCCATGGCGCAGGTCGAGGGCGGGGTGGATATTCGGACGCGCGAGGTGACGGAAATTTTCAGCGTCATCTTTCAACTGCTGTTTTTTGGCAGCTTGGGAATGAGCCTGCCTTTTGCCCTTTACTTCCTCGCGCGGTTTATCGCCCCGGGCCTGACGAAGGAGGAGCGGCAATTACTGCGCCCGGTCTGCCTTGCCCTCCTGGCGTTGTTTTTTGCGGGTTGCGCATTGAGCTATTTCTTCGTGCTGCCGATGATGTTTTTCGTCTCGATCAAGCTCAACGCCTTCATGGGCTTTACGGAAATGTGGTCGCCGGGGTCGTACTACGGTTCAGTGGTTTCGATTACCCTCGCCCTCGGTCTGATCTTTCAGTTTCCGGTTGTCCTGGTGGCGCTGGTGCACCTGGGCATTCTGGAGGTCGATACCCTCCGGCGCGGCCGGCGCTACGCCTTTTTGATCCTGGTAATCTTCTCGGCCTTCGTGACGCCGACGGGTGATCCGGTTACGCTGTTCATGGTGGCCGTGCCTCTGTATGGTCTGTACGAAGGGGCGATCGCCGTGGGCCAGCGCCTCCTTTCCCGCAACCCAATGAATGATTACTGAGGGAGTGTCCGGCGCTTTCGTTGGCGCTGACGCGTTGGGGGGTTGTTCGTTGCCTCGCGCGGCTGACGTCTCATCATTTTCTTCCTCATAAGCTATACCTTCCAAATGGAGACTCTCCGATTCCTTACTTCTGAAACGGCGGCGGCGGTCCGCGATGCGGTCGGCACGCCGGCCTACGTGTACGACGAAGCCGGGCTGCGCCGATCCGCGGCAGCAGCGCTTGCTTTCCCGAACGCCTTTGGGCTGACCGTCCGCTACGCGATGAAGGCCGCGCCCACCCGGCGGATCCTCCGGCTCTTCGACAGCCTCGGCCTGCATTTCGACGCCTCCAGCGGCTACGAAGTCCGGCGGCTGCTCGCCGCCGGTGTGGCGGCGGAGAAGATTTCGTTGTCCTCTCAGGAGCTGCCCGCCGATTTCGCGGAGCTGCTCAAGCTCGGCGTCAAGCTCAACGCCTGCAGCCTCCGGCAGCTCGAAGCCTTCTGCCTGGCGTTTCCCTCGGGCACATGCGGCCTGCGGTTCAATCCGGGCCTCGGCTCGGGCCACACCGGCAAGGTGAATGTCGGCGGGCCGCACAGCAGCTTCGGTATCTGGCATGAATGGTCGGGGGACGCTGCGCGGATAGCCGCCGATGCCGACGTGACCATCGAGCGCATTCACACCCACATTGGTTCCGGCAGCGACCCGGATGTGTGGGCGCGCACAGCGAAACTGAGCCTCGCCCTCGTCGAGCGCTTTCCGGAAGCGATGACGCTCAACCTTGGCGGCGGCTACAAGGTCGGGCGCATGCGGGGTGAGCAGTCGACCGATCTGCAGGTCGTCGCCGAGCCGGTCAAAAAGCATTTCGAGGAGATCGCAGCCAATACCGGCCGACGGCTGCACCTGGAGATCGAGCCCGGCACCTTCCTGGTCTGCAACAACTGTTCCCTGCTCGCGACTCTTCAGGATATCGTCACGACGGGCGGCCCGGAGGGCCTGAAATTCTACAAGCTCGACACCGGTATGACGGAGCTCCTCCGCCCCTCCCTCTATGGAGCGCAGCATCCGGTGGTGATCCTTCCGGCAAACGACACTGGCCGTACGGAGCCCGCAATGGTCGTGGGGCACTGCTGCGAGTCGGGTGACATCATCACCTGCGCCCCGGGCAAAGCCGAGACGCTTGGGCCTCGCGAGCTGCCCGAAGCCGCTCCCGGCGACCTGTGTGTGATCGAAGGTACCGGTGCTTACGCTTCCGCGATGAGCGCTAAAAATTACAACAGCTTTCCGGAAGCTCCGGAAGTCCTCCTGACAGAGAAGGGAGCGCTCGAAGTTATTCGCAAGCGACAGACACTGGAGCAAATAACGGCCAACGAAGTGTAAAGGCAGCCGGGAGGCGCGCCGGGCACGGAGCGCCAACCTGGACGCTCCCTTTGCCGGGCGTCCGCTCGGTCGATTGCGCGCGGAGCCTGAGGCTCGCTTCGCGCGCGCCGTCGGTTTCTCGGATTGCTCAGCCCCTCGTTGTTGATCCACGCTTTGCGCCCGTCCCGATTTTTCGCGCCAGGAATCCAAGATGAACCACTATCCCCTCGGCCAGCCCGTCCCCAACAGCGTCCATGCGGTGTGCTGCAGCCTGCCGACAATGGAGGCCGTCATCGGCTACGAGGAGGGTCGTCCGGAGGTCACATCACAGGTGAAGTGGGCCTACCCCCGGTTCGTGTTTCACGATTATGTGTTGCGCGTGATGCGGTGGGTGTCCGAGCAGGCGCTCGAGCCGGGGCGGCGGTTCTACCCAACGGTAAGCACGCGGGCGGCCGAACGGCTCGTCGCGTTTGCGGACCCGCAAACCGGTGCGGTGACTGTGGCTTGCGGGCTGGTGGGTGCGGACCTGCTTGACACCGACGAAACCTTTGCGCTGGCCAAAGCTTACCTGCAGCACACCGGCGTTTGCCTGTCGTCGCGTGCCGCCGAGCGCTTCCTCTTGGCTCATGGCGTGGTCGCGAGCTTGCAGGCGGAGGAACGCGCCAATAGTGCGGCGAGGGTTGTGGAAGAGCTCGCGCCACTGGTAGCGCCCGCGGCACCGCAGCTATCGGCGAGTGGCATGAATGCCGTGCACGCCGCCCTCGACGCAACGCAGCGCTGGCAGGGTTCGCGCGGTCGCCGGGTCTTTGTGCAATTCGGCTGGCTCTACCTCGATACGCAGGAGGTGCTCGGCAAGCTGTTGGGCAGCGAAGATGGCGACGGCAAGCCGTCCACCTCCCCTGTCGCAGCCGAGGTGGTTGTTCTGCCCGACGTGACGGATCTGGCCGCGCTGGATGCGCTCTTCGCGGCGCGGGGTCGTGAAATTGCCGGGCTGATCACGGAGGTGCCGACGAATCCGCTGTTGCAAGTTCCGGATTTGAAGCGGGTACAACGCCTTTGCCACGCACATGGGGCGGTGTGCATCGTCGATCCGAGCTTGGGCGGCGTGGTGAACCTCGACGTGCTTCCGTTCTGCGACATCCTCGTTTCGAGTCTTACTAAGTACGCGGCGCATGCCGGCGATGTGATGATGGGCCTGCTTGCGCTCAATCCCGACAGCCCCTACGCCGCCGAACTCGCGCCCGGCATCGCGGAGGTGCTCGAATCGCCGGACGCGGCAGACGTCTTGCCCCTGGCGGCGCAGATCGGGCGGATGCGAGAGGTCGCC
>JBHJGW010000121.1:0-2491 GCA_050331415.1 Opitutales bacterium
CGCCGCATCAGGGCCTTCCGTTGATGGAGATGGAGGGCATCGTCCACCACTGGATGCGGCGCCATTCGGGCTGGCTGCTGATCGTGCAGGAGGTCAATGATGCCGACTCGGCAGAGGTTGTTCGCGCTTTGATGCAAGCCAACAAGCACGGCCAGTTCCTGATCGCCGGCCGCGCTGCCCACGAGGACTTTGGCGTCACCCACTGGCTGCGGGAACTGACCGTCGACGAATCCGTCCGCTTGCTGGAGCAAGAGCTTGGCAGCGACATGCGTGCTCTCGGCCTGCAGCCGCCGCATTTGCGGCAACTCTGCGAGGAAGTCGGCGGGCTCACCACAGTTCTCGAAGCTGCGGTTGGGGCCTTACGTCAGCGGCGCCTGCCGTGGTTCCAGGTAGAGGCGGAGTTGGAGAAATCCCGCGCGTGGTTCCGCGGGCTCCGGCAGGGGGAGCATTGGCAAGTCGAATTTTCCGAGACCGCGGGCGGATTGCTCCGCCTGAACCTTTCCGGTCTTTCGCCCTCGGCGCTGACGCTGCTCAACCTTAGTGCCTTCGGCGCCAGCACTCCCGTACCGCTCTGGTTGTTTACCGAGAATCAGCAGGTCCTGCGAGATCTGCAGTCGTGGATGACGCACGCTCCCTTTGCCGAGGCGGATTTCCCGGTACAGGCGGCCGCGAGCGAATTGCGTGATGTCCGGGTGGCTCGTCTGCACCACGAGCAATTGGAGTTCAATCGGCTAGTCGTCGATTTCGGTCGCGCCAGCATTGATTACGCGGCTGAGCGGGAGCCCGACGCCAACGGCACGTTGCGATGGACCCGGGGAATGCTCGACCTCGTTACGCAAGCCGCCGAGCGCGCCCAGGCCCTGCCAGAGCGCTGGACGGTTCTGCGCCCCCACGCGGAGTCCGTCCTGGAGCGGGTAGAAGCCGCTGGCTTGAAAGTTCCGGCGCTTGGTTTGTTGCAACTCCTCGCCCAGTTCTATCGTGACGCTGGCTTGAACGAACGGGCGGTCGTCCTCCTCGAGCGCGCCGTGAAAATTCGCCGCACGGCAACGCGCGAAGCCGACCAGCCCGAAGCCACGGCCCTTTCGGCTCTGCTGACACAGCTCGGGTTTTTATACCTCGACGCAGGGCAGCCGGCATCCGCTCGGAGGCTGCTTCAGGAGGTGAGCGATGCCGCGGAGCCAGACAGCTCTGCCCGAGCGGAAGCTCTGCACGACCTCGCGCACGCAGCAATGTACGAGAACGATTTGGGCCACGCGCTCGAGCTCCGGCGGGAGGCTCTGCTGATCGAGCAAGAACAACGCGGCCGGGAACACCCCGCCGTGGCGCGGCGGATGTTTCATCTTGGCGACACCCTCCTGGCTGCAGGGCGCGTGGATGAGGCGCAGAGCGTTCTCGAACACGCCTACCACCAGCTCCACCGTCCAGGCGAGGCGCTCTCGGCGGAAGCCGCCGGATGCGCTTTAGCTCTCGCGCGGACCCATCTCGCGGAAGGGAGGCAGCCGGAAGCCGAGGAACTCCTGATTGGCGTCATTCAGCGAGTTCACGGCGAGTACGGCCGCCTGTCCCCGAGGTGCATTGAACCGCAATCGCTCCTGGCAGAGGTTCGCGTGCAGGAAGGCCGTTGGGAAGCCGCGGAGACGACCCTGATCGAACTCCTGGCCGTGCTGCAGCAGGTCAAGGGAGAAGGGCATCCGGAAGTCAGCCAAGCCCTGCGACGGCTTGCGGAAGTTAATTTCGAGCAGGAGCGTTGGCGCACCTGCAGAGGCCAGCTCGAGCGTGCCTTGCGCATCGACCAAACGCTATTCGGTGCTTTGGGCCCCGAGCTGTATCCGACACTCGATTTCCTGGCGGAGCTTTTTTGGTACAACGAGAAGCACGAGGAAGCGCAGCGCTACTTAAGCTGGGCCTGGAGCATTGCCCATGAGCATCCGGAATCAGTCGATCTCCTTCCGGCTCGCCTGCACGCACGGTTGATGGAAGTTTTTCCGAACCATCCTCCGGGTTCCGAAGCTCCCCTCCCGAGAGCCGAGCAGCTGGAGTCGGCTCAGCCTGACAATACTGAGGCTTCGCCAGATATCTCGGGCGGCTCCACCTCGGTCGGGACACACGCGCCCGCAGACCAGACCGCGAGCTGAGCTTTCCGCCGCGTTTCCCAAGGCCGCGCTTGGAAACGAGATAGTGAGCAAGTAGGTTGCGGTCATGAAGTATTTTGACGCCAATGCAACCACGCCTTTGGCTCCGGAGGCGAGGGAGGCCTGGTTAGCTGCTGCGGAGCGTCATTGGCACAACCCGGCCTCGCCCTATAGAGCGGCAGGTCGGGCGTACCACGCGCTCGAAGCGATCCGCGCGAAGCTTGCTGACCTCTTGTGTGCGCCACCTGAGGCGATTGTTTTTACCTCGGGCGCGACTGAGGCCAACAACGCATTGATTCGCTACTACGCTGAACGAGAGCCGGTGGCGGTGCTCTGGTCGTCCAAGATCGAACACCCGT
>JBHJGW010000122.1:0-5262 GCA_050331415.1 Opitutales bacterium
AGAAACGGATTCGAACTACAAAAAAAGTTTGATAAAAGGCTCGCCCTCCGCAGACGCTAATTGCATCCATTAGGGTGGTTATCTTCGTGGGCGGTTGGCTCTTTTAGAAATCTTGCAAGTTTCCACGGGCCTTCTGCGACGAACCGCCTCAAGCCCTTCAAAAATCCCAGGCCCGGGTTTCGTTTTTTGCTCACTCCCGCAGGTTGCGCCTCTTTTGTCTGCTCTACTCATGAACCCTAAAATGCTTTGCTGGATCGCGCCGGTCCTTTTGGCGGTCTTCCTTTGCCAAACGCTTTTCTTCAAGGTCTCCGATTTCCTGGAAACCGGCCTGCTTTTCAGCCAACCAGGAACGGGCGGCTTCGGCTACAATCTGTTTGGATTGCTGGTAACGGTCGCGTGCATTGTGCTGCTGGTGCCCGGCAAGATCGCGTGGGTCTCTCATGGCCTGGGCTCTCATGACCGGTGCCCTTCTGGCCCTTGCGGCGCAACTCGGTCTCTCCGGCGAAATGGGCGTGCTGGGCTCGATGGCAATCATGGCATGGTTGCTCAGCATCTTTATCAGCACACGGCAAAAGAGCCCCGTTCTTCTGCACAATCTTCGATAGGTGCAAGCAAGGGCTGGCGTCGTAACTTTTAACCAGCATCACCGATTCGTGAAAACTTCCGACCTCTTTATCAAAGCCCTGGAGAATGAGGGCGTTGAGTACATCTTCGGTGTTCCTGGAGAGGAAAACCTAGACTTCCTGGAATCCCTGCGAGGGTCTGCCTCGATCCGGCTTATCCTGACCCGGCACGAACAAGCTGCTGCCTTCATGGCCGCGACCTATGGACGGCTGACCGGGAACCCCGGCGTTTGCCTCTCCACTCTTGGCCCGGGCGCGACAAACTTTGTCACTGGGGCGGCTTATGCACAGCTCGGGGCTATGCCCATGGTCATGATCAGTGGGCAAAAGCCCATTCACCACAGCAAACAGGGGCGCTTTCAGATTCTTGATGTCGTCGATCTGATGAAGCCGCTGACAAAGCTTTCGCGCCAGATCGCGCATGGTAACAATGTGCCGTCGATCGTCCGCGAAGCCGTTCGCCTGTCTGCGACCGAACGTCCCGGCGCCGTGTACCTGGAGCTGCCAGAGGATATCGCAGCGATCGACGCCACGGAGACCAGTTTGTTTGTTCGCTCCACCCGCAAATACGCCACCGCAGAGGATTCGATCCTCGATGAGGCTGCGGCCAAGATAAAGGCGGCCAAGATGCCGCTTGTGCTGCTCGGTGCCGGCTCCAACCGATGGCGAGCCCGAGGCGCGATCCGCGAGTTTCTCGAGCACACCGGTCTCTACTCATTCAGCACGCAGATGGGTGTCGGCGTGGTGGATGGCCGCGACGAACGTTTCTTGGGCGTGGCTGCCCTTTCCGACAAGGATTACGTTCATTGTGCCATAGACCGGGCCGATCTGATCATCAACATTGGGCACGACGTCGTCGAAAAGCCGCCCTTTTTCATGCAGCACGGCGGCAAAGAGGTTATCCATGTTAACTATTTTCCGGCCGAAGTTGATCCGGTGTACTTTCCTCAGCTGGAGGTCGTCGGCGCCATCGCGGAATCGGTTAAGCGGATCGGCGAGCGGGTTGGAAAAGACCCGGGCCGTGATACCGGCTTCTTCGAGCGGGTACGGGCGGACGCCTGGGCCCACATCCATGAAAAAGACGACGCGCCAGACTTTCCGGTCATTCCGCAGCGCTTTGTGGCCGACGTGCGCAAGGCGATGCCCAGTGACGGGATCGTTACCCTCGATAACGGCATCTACAAAGTCTGGTTCGCGCGAAACTATCCGGTACACGACTCGAACACCCTTCTGCTCGATAACGCACTGGCGACCATGGGAGCGGGCCTGCCCTCGGCGATCGCGGCGAAGATGGTGCAGCCTGACGTCCCGGTGCTCGCAGTGTGCGGCGATGGCGGCTTCATGATGAATTCGCAGGAAATGGAAACTGCAGTGCGGCTCGGACTCGATCTGACTGTACTGGTGTTGCGTGACAACGCCTACGGGATGATCAAATGGAAACAAGCGGGAATGGGCTTTCCCAATTGGGGTCTGGATTACGGCAACCCGGACTTTGTGAAGTACGCCGAAAGCTACGGTGCCTACGGGGTTCGGGTCCACGCCACGGATGAGTTTCTGCCAGTGCTGCAGAACTGCCTTCAGCGTCGAGGGGTCAATCTGATCGAGCTGCCGGTGGATTATTCCGAAAACGAACGGGTCCTAATCGAAGAACTCGCCAAGAAAACCTGCCTGCTCTAACCCCTTACCACAATGTCTGAAACCCTGAATGTCGTTTCCGCCTGGACCCGGGAACCCGTCCGCGAGCTGAGCTTCCATACCGCTGCAAACGTCGAGAGCTACCTTGCCGATGCGGTGCGCCTGTGGAAAGGCGGTCCTCTGCCAAAGTGGAAGCGCATTGCCATCTTGGAGCGAACGGCAGCGCTGATCGAATCTCAGGCTGAGACCTTGGCCAAGCAGATTGCCCTCGAGGGAGGCAAACCGTACCCCGACGCCCTCGTGGAGGCCAAACGGGCGGCCAACTCCGTAAAGTCTTCCGCCGAGACCCTCGCCCACCAGGCCGGGACGGAGATCCCGATGGGGCTCACTGAAGCGACCGAGGGCTACCGAGGCTACACAAGACTCGAGCCGATTGGTCCGGTGGTGGCGGTCAGCGCCTTCAATCACCCGCTGAACCTGATCGCGCATCAGGTCGCGCCGGCAGTGGCCGCGGGGTGTCCCGTCGTGGTCAAACCGGCTGGTGCAACGCCACTGTCCTGTTTGGCCTTTATCGACCTCCTTCGCGAGGCAGGACTGCCAGAGGAGTGGGCTCGTCCGATCCTCCTCAAAACCGATGATGCCACCCGATTGGTAACGGATCCGCGGGTAGCGTTTTTCAGCTTCATCGGCTCGGCGAAGGTCGGCTGGTGGCTGCGGTCACAACTGGCCCGGGGCACCCGCTGCGCTCTGGAGCACGGAGGCTCCGCTCCCGTGATCGTCGCTGCTGATGCCGACTTCGAGGAC
This sequence comes from Opitutales bacterium, assembly GCA_050331415.1. Classification (GTDB taxonomy): domain Bacteria; phylum Verrucomicrobiota; class Verrucomicrobiia; order Opitutales; family Cerasicoccaceae; genus DAIQNO01. The sequence goes on from JBHJGW010000122.1 coordinate 3,063, forward strand.
GCCGCGGCAAGGCTGACGAAGGGCGCCTTTTACCACGCCGGCCAGGTCTGCGTTTCCTCGCAGCGTATCTTTGTCGACGCGGTCGTGCGCGAGGCTTTTCTCGAGGCCTTTGTGCCGCGAGTCGAAGCGCTGAAAGTGGATGATCCTCAGCTGGCCCACACCGATGTCGGCCCCCTGATCCATCCGCGGGAGGTGGTCCGCGTGCACGATTGGGTGCAGGAGGCACTGTCATCCGGCGCTCGGTGTGTGACCGGCGGCAAGGTGCTGTCTGAGACCGCCTATGCGCCGACGATTCTCGATGGCCCGGGGGCCAGCGCGCAAATATCGACCCAGGAAATTTTCGGCCCTGTCGCCGCCATCTACCCGTACGAAGACTTGGATCGCGCGATCGAAGCCGCCAACGACGTCGAGTGGGCCTTTCAAGCGTCCGTTTTTACGCAGAGTCTCGCCACTGCCGAGCGCGCGACGCACGGGCTCAACGCAGCCGCGGTTATGGTTAATGAGCACACTGCGTTCCGCGCTGATTGGATGCCATTCGCTGGCTGGGCCAGCTCTGGTCATGACACGGGCGGCATCCCGTACACCTTCCACTCCATGACTCGCGAGAAGCTCGTCGTGACCCGCTATTAATCTCCTGGAAAACCTGTCATCATGGACCACGCGGAACGCTCCCTCATCGTACACGAACAACTGCGCGGAAAAATTGGAGTTCATGTCAAACTGCCGGTAGAAACTCAGGACGACCTGTCGATCGCCTATACCCCGGGCGTCGCAGCGCCTTGTAAAGCGATCGAGGCTGACCGGGAAAAGGTCTGGGACCTCACCATTAAGCGCAACGCTGTGGCGGTGGTGACCGACGGCTCAGCGGTACTCGGTCTGGGCAACATTGGCCCGGAAGCCGCTCTGCCCGTCATGGAGGGCAAAGCGCTGCTTTTCAAGCAGTACGCCGGCCTCGATGCCTGGCCAATTTGCCTCGCCACCCAGGATCCAGCGGAGATCATCGCGACGGTTCGCCAAATCGCCCCGGTTTTTGGTGGCATCAATCTGGAAGATATTTCAGCCCCCCGCTGTTTCCAAATTGAAGATGCGCTTCAGGATCTCGGTATTCCGGTTTTCCACGACGATCAGCACGGCACCGCCATTGTCCTGCTCGCGGCACTGCTCAACGCGGCCAAAGTCACCGGGAAGGCTACTACCGACCTGGTTGTGGTCATCAACGGAGCCGGAGCCGCCGGTTCGGCCATTGCTCGTTTGCTGCGCTGTGTCGGCCAAGATGCGTCCGTCTGCACCCCTGTCCGGGATATCGTGATCTGTGACAGCAAAGGTGCAATCCACCCGGACCGCACGGACTTGAATGCAGAAAAGCAAGCCCTGCTGGGTTTTACGAATCACGACCGGCGTATTGGCACGCTGCTCGAAGTACTCGAAGGCGCAGATGTTTTTGTGGGGGTAAGTAAGGGAAAACTTCTCGGAGCCGCTGACGTGCAGCGAATGAATAGCGACCCGATTATTCTCGCGATGGCCAACCCGATTCCGGAAATCATGCCGGAGGAAGCCTTGGCGGGAGGAGCTGCCGTTGTCGGTACGGGTCGCAGCGACTTTCCCAATCAAGTCAACAACGTGCTGGCGTTTCCCGGCATCTTCCGTGGCGCCCTCGATGCGAAGGCTCGCCGGATCACGCCGGAGATGAAGATTGCCGCGGCGCATGCGCTGGCTGATGCGGTGGGTGATCCTACTTCAGATCGAGTCCTGCCATCACCCCTTGATCCCAAGGTCGCTCCCTTGGTAGCTGCCGCAGTTAGCGCCGCCGCCCCCGATTCCCTGTAAAGAACCGGATTGTAAGTCGATCAAGGCAGGAAGCTAACCTCGAGCCTCGATCATTGCAGTCAGCTGAACGCCTGCCGAATGAGACCGGCAGGATTTAGACCACCTTATCGAATAGATTGGTAGATTGAATGCCGCGTGGCGGCTTCGGATGCTTTTGGCGCAGAGCGGCGTTCGGGACGACCAGGCGGGGCCTACAGGCCCAGCCGTCGCCTTCGTTGCCTTGCCCTGCATCCAAAATCATCTCGATCAATTTACTGTCCTCTCCGGCAAGATGGTATTAGACGTCGCGGAAAATGCCGTCGAGCTTTCGTGACCCGTTGCCAAATTCATCGGTGCTCACCCCCATCGTTTCGCCGATGGTCATGTGGAGGTT
>JBHJGW010000123.1:0-3286 GCA_050331415.1 Opitutales bacterium
GGCAATTCGCGGCTGTCCCAAAGTTCGCGCCATGCCTGGCTCAAACCGCCGGGCAGGTGCAGAGCCTTCGCGGTCAGCCGGTTCGCCGTCTCGTCGTCGAGCTGGGGCGCTGCCTTACGTCCGCAGCGGCCCGCGCGGGCATCGAGCAGCGCGGCGACCACGCGGCCGCCCTCGCGCCAGCGTTCCAGTTTGTAGCCGAACTGCTGCGCCAGGGCCTTTTCGCCCTTGGCCAAGTCGGCGCGGGCGGCGTGCATTGCGGCGACGTACTGCCGCTTCAGGCGTTTTTCCTCGGCGCTGCTGGCGTCTGTCAGGTTGGTTTCAAAGGTGCGAAAGGCGGCAACCCAAAAGCAGGCGAGCGCCTGCGGGCTGGGCTCCTCCTTTCCTTCAAGAAAGTCCAGCGCCAGCGCCAGCTGCCCGGCGGCATCGATGGCGGGGAGGTCTTGCGGGGCCAGTGGCGGGTTTTCTTCGAGGTAGAGTTCCAGGCGGGAAAAGTCGGCTTGCGGCCCGGCACGGTGGACGGTGCGCTCGACCAGGCGGCGCAGGTGGCGGTCGCTGACCGGGAAGCCGAAGGCGCTGCGGTAGTGTTCCGCCGTGGCCTGCCAGAATGCCTTTTCCGATATGCTCAGGTCGTTGACATGGGCCAGCGCCCATTCAAGCGCGCTGCGCAGCTTGCGGGCCTTCGCCTGCGCTTCGGGGTGGATTGCTGCCAGCGGGACGCTCGGCGACCACGGCGGCGGGCTGTACCGCAGGAAGGTTTCAGGGTTGCGGAAGCCAGCGGCTTCGGCGGCCTGCCAGAGTTCCGCGCGGAGCTTTTCCGGCAGGCTCTCGACAGGCCAGGCGCGCGTCTTCTTGCCCGCGACGCTCTTGTAGCCATCCACCGGCAGCTTCGACAGCTCCCGGTAGATGGTCCGAGGGGCCCGGCCCAGCTTCGCCGCAATCTCGCCCGCCGTGAAAAGACCAGCGCCGAGCAAGTCCCCCTTTTTGGGGACTTCGGAGGCGGTCGTTTGCGGGTGAGTTGTCATGCGGTCATCGAAGCGTTGCACCCGCGTCGCCAGAATCGGCATTGCAAGCCTTTGCACAGGCTTGGCCGGGGGCGGGGCGGGTGTCGGATCGGATCGGCATTTCGAAAAGCGTTCTCGGTGAAATTTGAGGGAAGCAGAATTTCACTTGGTTAACGGATGCCCAGTTGAGTGCGCTTTCCGCTAACAACATCCATGATGATTTTGCGGCCGCCAGGGCTCTGCACCCATTGGCGGAATTGTGCCTCGGTATGGACCTGGACGAGGTCCACCTGCATGCCATCGACCCCGCCGCTGCCGCCGCCCGGCATGGCACCGGCAGCGGCCCCGCCTGGCATAAGGTCTGCGATACGCCCGCCCGCGTTCGCGAAGCGGAGGAAAGGCGCGTTGCGCTGCGTTCCGGCTGCCGTGATGACGCTCTCGCCGACGCTCAGCCGCGCCGGAATGCTGTCACTGGTCGTCGTGCCCGGTCCGCTCAGGCCCACCTCGCCCCCGGCCAAGTTCCTCACACCCATGCCGACGACGCCGTCCTTGAACCCAAAGAGCGAAAACCCACCGGTGAACGGAGCAAGCACCGCGCGCAGCGTCGCCATGATGATCATTTGCGCGATCAGGCGGACCATCTCGGTGTAGACTGCTAGGAGCGCCTGCGTCCAGAACTGCTGAAAAGTGATGGCGCCGCTGGCCAGCTGCGCGAAGCCGCTGCTGAGGCTGTCGACCGCCGTACCGAGCGTGCCCGTAATGGTGCCTGCGGTCTGCCGAGCCAAGCTGCCGTAGCTCTGCGTCCAAGCAGTGAGCCCGGCCTGCACCTCCCCGCCGAAGCTGCTCGTCTCGCGCAGGGTTTCCTGCAGCTCGCGTACCTTTTCAATCTCCACGTCCAGCTGCGCGATGCGCTCCTGCTGCTGCAGGTAGTCTGCCTCGCCCGACACCGCGCGGTCCGCCTCCAGTCGTCGCAGCCCGACCAATGCTTTTCGTTCGGCCTCGTAGCCGTCAACGGTCGCTTGCCCGGTGACCTGGCGCATGGTGCGCAGGTTCAGGATCTCCAGCTCCAGCGCGGCTTGCTGTGACAGCGCACTTGAGTCAAAAGGGCGTCCCTGCCCCGTGATGGTTCGGGTGGGCACCGGATCCGGGCGCTCCGGCATGGCCAGTGCGGACCCGCTACCTCCGACGCCGCCACCATACCGGGCAATGTATTCATTGAAATCCATGTCTTGGCTCAGGCCCGTGGCGCCAAAGCCATCTGCGATGTAAGCCGCCATCGCTCCGTAGTAGTTGCCTATGCGCTGCCAGCCGGTAAAGGTTCGGCCCGCTGCCTCCGCGATAGCGAGGAACACTTGCCCGATGTACTCGATGTTATCGAGCACTTGCGGGTCCTTAAGGAAGGCGCTGAGGTCGCCGATACCGTCGATCAGCTTGTCGGCTAAGCCGGTGTCGACGATGGCCTCTGCCGTAGCCACCTGCAGCCGTTGCTCGACGCGCCCCAGTGCATCCTGCGCGGCGACCAGCTTGGTGATGGCCTCGCTGTCGAGCACCGCGCCCAGGTCGCGCGCTTCCTCCTGAAAGGCCTGCAACCCCGCGCGCCCGTTGAGCAGCGTGTTGACCAGCGCAGCGCCCTCGGAGTCGAAGGCCTTGAACGACAAGCGCAGCCGCTCCTGCGGGTCCGCCGTGCCCGCGATCAGATCGGCGTAGTCTCCGAGCGCGTCCTCCAGGCTGCGGACGCGGCCGTCGCTGTCCCGCAGCGCGATGTTGTTCTCGTCGAGGATGGCAAGCAGCTCGCCGCCTCCATCAGCAGCCTCGGCAAAGCGCCGGGAGAAGCGCTGCAGCGCCATGTCCGCCGTGCGTGCTTCGACACCCGTCTGCCCGGCGGCAAAGCGAAACTCCTGGAGAAAATCAGTGGTCGAGCCAACGCGCCCGGCCACCTTGTCAATGCTGTCGCCAAAAGCAATCGCACTGCGAGTCGCTTGGATCATCGCGCCCGGGATCTGCGCGAGCTGCTGTGTGATCTGAATGCCGATCCCCGCGCCGATGCCTTGCAGCACCGACTTGAAGCGCCCGGCTGCCTGCTCGCTCGCCTTCAGCTCGCGCTGGGTCTTCTCCAGGCCTTCAAGTGCCGCCTTGGCGCGGATCTGGATGTCGAAATTGGCGTCGGCCATAAGTCAGATAAAGAGGATGAAGGTGATGGATTGCCGGGGCTAGGCGGAGGCCGGTTTGACGATGCGCCCGAGCAGGTAGCGGGCGCCGCCGTCGACCGCGGGTTGGCGGAGCCT
>JBHJGW010000124.1:0-3877 GCA_050331415.1 Opitutales bacterium
TTTCATAAGTCTTTGACCAGCAACGCCACGCCATCCGCCTCATAACCTGAAGGTCGTAGGTTGCCGAATCGACACCTGAACCTGCTTCGATCAGGCCGAATTTGTATGCCAAATTGTATGCCGAATCCGCGCCGTTGGGGCCTTTTGATGCGATTCTGTCCCAATAAGGGGTGCATTGAACATCAAGCGCTTATGAAAATCACCATCATTTTGTGAGGGCACATACCTGACTACGGATCAGGAGGTTAGGGGTTCGACTCCCTTACCCCGTGCCACTGGGAAGATTCTAGGTCTACACCAAAGTTTGGCGTAGACCCAATGGTGGGCGGTGCAGGACTCGAACCTGCGGCCTACTGGGTGTAAACCAGTTGCTCTAGCCAACTGAGCTAACCGCCCGAAATACCAAAACAAGAATGGTCTTTCGGAATCGGGCTTGGGTCAAGCCCGATGTTTGAGCTTTGGGGGGGATTGCTGCCTCGACAGCCTCGGCGGGGTGAGCATCGTAGGGGCCATGATGACGACTGCGGCGGAATTTGTGGTGACGCTCGATGGGGGCGCGGCAGCAGGGAAGTCGTCGACCTCCCGCGAATTGGCGCATCGATTCGATTTGCTGCATGTGGACACCGGTTCGCACTACCGGGCGATGACGCATGCGATGGTGGCAGCTGGCGTGAGCTTGACGGACGAGGCCGCGGTAGCAGCCGCCCTTCCCCACATGGATCTCGGCTGGCAGCGGGAGGGCCAGACTGCCCAAATCGCGCTCAGCGGACGGGTGCTGACGGTTCGCGAGCTCCGAAGCGACGCCGTCAACGCCCAAGTGTCGCAGGTCGCGGCGATTCCGGCGGTTCGGGCGTTCTTGAGGGACTTCCAGCGTGGTTTTCAGCGGGCTGCACCCGAAGCCGGCTTCGCGGGACTAATCATGGAGGGTCGCGACATTGGGTCGGTAATTTTTCCCGACGCGCCGCTGCGGTTTTTTTTGGTTGCCGATGAGCACACCCGCATCCTGCGGCGCGCCGCCGAGGGCCAGCAAGACGCCATCGCGGAACGTGACCGCCGCGACAGCTCCCGCAAGACCGCGCCGCTAATCTGCCCCGAAGGCGCCGTCAGCATCGATACTTCCAAGCTCACGCTCGACGAGGTCGTGTCCGAGTTGAGCAGCCACCTTAAGCGCTGGCTGTCGGCGCGCAGTTGAGTATCTCAGCGCCTCCGCTTTCGATCGGCATCGCTCAACCCATGCCCCGGGCGTCAAGGTCATCTTCGTCGAAACCGATCCGATGCCCCAGTTCGTGCAAAAGGGTTCGCTCGACTTCTTCGGCAAAGTCCAGGCGCTCCTGCGCCGCGTATTGAGCGATCGCGTACAAGTAGAGGTGGATCGGGCCGGGGTTTTCAGACAGCCGACCGTCTTCAACCCCCTCGCACAGCCCGAGCAAACCGTCACCCAGCTCCGGGGGTGCCCAACCTTCGAGCAGAACCGGCGTGTCTTGAAGGACCTCGCGCAGCGCCCCAGGGAGCCGTTCGCTAAGGTTGTCGAGCCGGTGTTCAGCGGTTTTTTTCAGCCGCTCCCAGCGGCGTTCACCAGGATCACGCATTTATGGGCTGATCCTGACTCCCCGTCGGCGCGGTTCAACCTCTTTTGCCGCTAAACCTGCTCATCCAAGGGGGCGGAAACGGCTTCGATGGTGTTGAAAATTTCTTCCACTGAAAACGGTTTCTGCAAAACGTAATCGGCGCCGGCAGCCCGCGCTTCATCGAGCAGACGCTGGTCCTGCCCGCTGATCGCAAGGATGCGCATCTCCGGGCTTTTCTCGCGCGCCCGGCGGATGAGTTCGATCCCATTCAGTCCCGGCAACACCAGGTCTGCAATCAGCAGCGCGTATTCCTGGTACTGGATCATGTCCCAGGCGTCCGACCCGTTCATGGCTACGTCCGGCGTCATGCCGTGACGTTTGAGCGTAAGTTCGATCGTATCGAGTACGATGGGAAAATCTTCAACAAGTAGAACGCGCGGTAGGCTCATAGCAGTGATTTAACGGCGTCTTAACCACACCATCTAAGGATTTTTTGCAACAGCGAATCATCCCTGGCTTATGATACTTTGCTCCCACCGAGGTAGGGGGCCTAAACCTTACTAACCGATCACCTGCAGGGTTGGCTCTTTTGCCGTAGTTTCCTCCCGTTTTGACCGCAGCTATTCCAACAGCCCAAGAGCCGAAGAATGCTCCTTGTGCTGACTGCTGGCGTCGGATGACGATCCTTGAGCCATGTGTCCTATGCCTTCGGCTGAATCGCCCGTTTTGAGCATCCGAAACCTGACTGTCGAGCGGGACCAGATTCTCCTGCGCGACGTCTCCTGGACGGTCAAACCCGGCGAGCACTGGGCGATCCTCGGCCCGAACGGCTCGGGCAAAACGTCGTTGCTGAACGCCGTGTGCGGCTATTTAACGCCGTCCCGCGGGCAGATCTCCGTGGGCGACGCGCATTACGGACACCGCGACTGGCGAAAGGTGCGCCAGCAGATCGGCTTGGCAAGCGGAGCGCTGCAACGCCGCATCGAGCCGCAAGAATTCGCGCGCGACGTCGTACTCAGCGGCACGGATGCCAGCCTCAACTACTGGGCCACGCCGAGCTCCGCAGAAAACGCCCGGGCGGATGAGCTCTTGGCCGAGTTTGGCATGGCAGCCGCCGCCGCACGTCCCTGGCGCTTACTCTCGGAAGGCGAACGCGCTCGCTGCCTCATTGCGCGGGCCCTGTTTCGCCGTCCGCGCCTTCTGGTCCTCGACGAACCCTGCGCCGGCCTCGACCCTGTGGCGCGCCAAAGGTTACTTCTGGCCCTACGGGACCTCTGTGCGAGCACCCATAGCATGTCCCTGGTGCTCGTCACGCATCACGTCGAGGAAATCATCCCCGGAATCACCCACGTCCTCCTGCTGAGCGGCGGGCGCGTGGTCAGCCAAGGGCTGAAGGAGGGAACGCTGATCTCAGCGCTGCTCAGCCGGACTTACGGCACCGAGGTAAGCCTGAGCGAAGGCGCGAGCGGCTACCGACTCGAAGTGAAAGCTCCCGCCTAGGACAGGATTCACATTGCTTTCTAATACGGTCACATGATGCCGCACGATCGCGCCCTCGCGACCGCCATCCGTGCCTCAGACCTAGCCAAAAACCCATCAGCCCGGACGGCGCACGCCAAACGGAGCCACCCTTTTTTGGGGTTTTCGCTAAACAGGTCCTGACGCAAGCAACCCACCAAGGGTTGCACCCGCAGGTACCTCTTCGTAGGGTTCTCGGCATGAATGTAACGCCACGCACTTCCGCCCTCGCGGCATTGATCCTGATGATCGGTGTCGCAGCAGGTTCTCTCCACGCCCGCATCCGGATCACGAGAGCCGATGCCGACCCGCGTGGCCTCATCATCCGCACAGTGGAAACGCAACGTGACGGGACCACATTCCGCCATCAGGCGGTCTGGTCTCTGGAACACGGAGCCGAGCAGCCGGGCGTTCTCATGGTCCCGAATTGGATGGGCCCAACCGAGGAATCCCTGCACAAGGCCGCTGAAATTGCCTCCGAAGGCTATGTTGTTTTGATGGCCGACATATACGGCGTCGAAGTGCGGCCGAAAAACAGCCAGGAAGCCGGGCAGGCCGCCGGAAAGGTCCGGAGCGATCGCCGCGGGCTCATGCGCCCACGTGCGCAAATGGCCCTCGATGCTCTGCGCAACCTGGAAGAGGCACCGCTCGACACGGAAAACGTGGCTGCAATCGGGTTCTGTTTCGGCGGCGGAACCGTCCTCGAACTCGGACGCGCCGGGGCGGACCTCGATGTCATTGTCAGTTTCCACGGAGACCTCGCCTCCCCCACCCTCGGTGATGCCGCCGCC
>JBHJGW010000125.1:0-8434 GCA_050331415.1 Opitutales bacterium
GGCTGATGGCTTCCCGATGGAAGCGTCTTTTCCGCCTCATCGTCGGCGCTTGGGTTCTAGGGCTGCTCCTCGTTGCTTGCGGGCGGCGGGAGAATCCTGAAGGCACCGCGAACGCCAATTGGGACGTTGATGTGGCGGTCCTCGACGACAGCCACGGGCCGCAAGACCGCGGCACACTACGCTTGCGGGTGACTTCGCTGCGCACAGGCGTGGCGCACGCCATCGACACCGGCGCCTCCGCGTTTTCCAAATGGGCGCTTGGCTGGCTGGAACCGGACACCCTCGTGCTGTACTCCAGTGATATCGGCACTCGCGCCTACAAACTCAGCGACCCGCGAGTGATCGAACGCACTCCAGGTACGGATGAGGATGCGCCGGAACGCGCGGTCGCCGCCGACGCCTACGAAGCAAAGTACGGCGAGCGCCCCAGCTGGGCGAAGTGATTCGGAAGCGACCCTGTTTCCGGCAATCCCGGCGGCCCGCTGGAGAGATTGAAGATATGCCCGGAAACGCGCTTTACCGGCGGCGCCCCGGCGTGCTTAGGTGTGCGGTTTTCACTGTACACACCTTCTAACCGACCATGGCTAAAAAAATTGAAGCCCTGACGTTTCAGGACATCGTCCTCGGCGCCGACGCCGAAACCATCCAACAAGCACTGGAGGCCCGGCGCGAGATCGACCAGTTGCTGGCCGAGCGTGAACAGGCCTACCGCCGCATCGCCGAGCTCGAAGGCGAGGTCGAGCGTTTGATGGGTGAGGACAGTGCGCCATTCCCCTTCCCCGAGCCGCCGCTGCCCGTGGCCGCTGTCTCCGGAAAGGCGACTCCGGCGAAAAAAGCGGCGACGAAAAGCGCGAAGCCGCAGAGTTCTGCGTCCAAGAGCGCAACGCCTCCGTCACCTGGCGCCAGCCCGGCCCCCAAGCCCGCCAGCAGCGAGGCCCCCGATAGCGAGGCCTAGACCCGCAAACCACCAAACGGTCAGCGCGGGCCCAACGGTCCCGTCGGTGCGTTCCCTCCGATAGGCGGCAAACGGCACCTTTGGGCTCTCGGGTCCCGGTTTTGAGTATTTTTCACGTGGCGCAGAGCGACATCCAGGCGTGGCAAGTCGATCGGCTGCTCTTGCAGCGAGAGGCTGCGTTTGCCCACATCTACGCTCTCGAGCGAAAGATCGAGGAGCGGCTCGGCGCGCCCTACCCTTTTGAGCCGCCTGAGGTGATGCCACCGTCACTCGAAAAGCCGAAGCCCAAAACCCGAAGTCCGAAGAAAAAGCCGGTAAAGCGAAAGGCAGCGGATACCGGGTTCAAATTGCGAACCTTGCGTGACGACGAGGTGGCTTACGAGGTGCGGTTTCGACAGGCGCGCGGCGTGCAGAAAGAGCGCCACACGGACCGCCCTACCCTCGAAAAGCTGCTCAACCAGACCGCCCTCCGCAGCCGCGTCCTGCTGGTCCAAACGCTGACGGCAGCAGGCGAAAGCGGAGAGGTGCTCTACGACCCAGCCACCGCCGAAGGGTGAGCCCGACTCAACATGCGGAACCAACGCCTCGACCAAAAAACCACGCGACCAACGGGGCACGGGGCGATGGCGATCAGCCGCCAAGCGCACGTACTGTTATCGACGGTTTAACCGTGGTCTCGAGATCCGCCATTCGAAGACGGCCCAGGGCGCTGCGTGCGGCTCAGCTGCCGCACTTTCCACTGTTTCTGCGCGAGCAGGTGAGCCCAGGCGATGCTCAAGCGCTCGGTTTCCCGGGCGGCAAGGGATTCCGCACCGGGTTGGACGAAGTAGACCGCCTCCAACTGGACAGCGCCACCCTGCACCCCGACGAAGCGCACCTGCGGCGGCAGGGTGGAAAGCTGGCCGAGATGCCCGGAAAAGAGCTCGCGCGATTGCCGTACGGCGTCCAGAACGCGCTCGGTCTCGGGATCGCCCTCGAGGGTCGCCGTGAGCTGGCAGCGCAGGAACGGCTGGCGCTCGCAGTTACTCAAGACCTGGCGGGCAAGAAAGCCGTTCGGCAAGTGCAGGGCCTCCCCATGCGGCCCGCGCAGTCGAGTCGAAAGCGTTCGGAACTGCTCCACCTGGCCGCGAACGCCGCCAACTTCGATATGGTCGCCGGGCGCGAAAGGCCGGCTCATGATGAGCTGAAAGGTCCCGATGAGGTCACTCAACAGCTCTTTACAGATCATGGCCAGCCCAATCGCCAGCAAGCTGAGCCCGAGCAGGATAGTCGAAAACAGGGCGCCGCCGAAAATACTCAGCGCCTGTGCGGACAGCAGGATGACGATCAGGATGCGCAGCCCGTTGACCAGCAGCCGGATAAATGGCTCCTGCGGACGCCGGGCACTGCGTCGCACCAAGTGGCCGAGGACCGCTGCAAAGTCCCAGCCGACCTTGCCCACAGCGGTGAGCAGGGCGATCTCGCTGGCCAGCCGCAGCAACGCGCTCCAGCCTTCGGCCTCGGGAATGAACAACACCCCCACGCGAAAACCCGCCGCCACCCCGAGCCAGCGGGCAGGCTTAGCCAGAACGAGCTGGCTCAATGTCTGGAGCAGGTCACCCTGCCGCCGGCTTTCGAGCGCGCCGCGCCGCAACTGTGCCTGCACCAGCCAGCCGAGGAAGAAACCGGCCAGCGTAGTGAGGCCAATCGTCAACCAATCCAGAAAATCGAGCTCCACGGGGTCCATAGCCCGGCAGCATTGTCCGCAGCCTGCCAAAGGTAAAGGAAAAGGCTGTGCGGCACGGAGGTCGCAGTGGGCGACGTTTCAGCCTCAAATCGGCGTTGCCAGCTCCTTCATGCAGGCTCTTCCAGCATCAGCTGCAGGAGGCCCTGCTGGTAGCCGTTGCAGGCCGGTTGCTCGGGACCGTAGACGCCCGTTTCTTTGAGCAGCCGAGGCAGGTCGTCGGGGGCATCACCCCGGAACCAGTGAACCCACCAAGGGGCGAAATCGCGGCCAGTGCGGGCCGCCAGCAGCGGAAAGACGGCATCAACGACAAACGTGTCGAATCGGGTCCCGCCAAAGGCCTCGCCGAAGAGGTCTGCGTGAAGGCTCTGGCGAACCGGCGAAAATTTCGCCCGCCTGCGCACGGCCTTCGTTTCACCGTTGTCGGGCAGCTCGGGGAGCTCTGTACCCCACTCCGCCAGGGCCTCGGGCCACTCCGGCCGGTGCCGCAACAAGTCCTGATACTGCGCGAGTCGTTTCCGGGGATGATTTTCGGGCCGGCTGCCGCTGAGCCGCCAGTGGTCACCGGCGCAGGCATAGAGCTCGTCGAGGCTAGCGCGAGCGAAAGCTTCGGGAGAATACTGTTCGGCAAGCTGCATCATCGGGGCGCGATTGCGCCGGTAGCCGAGGACTTCGAGGCAGGCAACATGGCAGGCGCGCGTCCAGCCGAGGACCTCGAGCCGCTGACGGGCGAAGCTGATTTTCTGACGCCAGCGAGTGCGGGCGCCTTCGCGCAGGCGTTTCCGGCGGGCAACGGCGTCCATGCCGAGCAGCCAGCCCCGCAAACCGCGTCCGTCGCCTCCGACCAGGGCGTCGAGGGCTTGTTCGGCAGCGACGGCCTCCAAATCCTGCGACAGATATGGCAGCAGCGTAAGGCACTCGGGCTGCTGCCCGGCGGAGGTCGCAACCGGCGTACCGCCAGCTCGATCGCCGTACATCACGACGTGCAGCATAACGCCGTCGAAGGCGGGGTCGGCCTGGTGGCCGTGGGCTCGCCAGTCACGCTCGTAGAAGTGCAGCTCGACATCGCCGCGCCGCACCTGCCCATCGAGCCGTACCTCAGCCTCACGGAAGTCGGGCCCCTCCTGGTGGTTCCAGCGCCCCGGCGAAACAACTTCGAGTACCTTCCCCGAACGCGTGCGGAGACGATCAGCCGTAAAATCACCGTCGCGCCAGAGCCGGTGCAGCACCCGCTCCGAGATCGTTACCGGGCCATAAAGGCCCTGAATTTCCGCCACCGCAACCGGTTTCACCGCATCGGATGGCAAACCGTATGAGGTGCGCTGGCAAGGTATTTTGAGATTAAATGACCAGAGGATTCCGGGCCAGAGCCCTGGTTCGCAATTCTGCCGTCATGAAAAACACCTCTCGATCCGCGGCTCCCCGGCGTGCCAAGGCCCCTCACTCCCGCTTAAGTTGGAAATAGGCCTGGAGCAGGGCGCGGCAGTCGTCTTCCAGTGGCCCCTGCCGGACGGTCAAACGGTGATTGAGACCGGGGCTGAGGTGGACACTCTCGGCACCCCCGAGAAAGCCCATCTTGGGGTCGGAAACCGCATAGACGACCTGGCCACAGCGCGCCATGATGGCCGCGCCGGCGCACATTGGGCAGGGTTCCTTGGTGACATAGAGCGTGCAGGCGTTGAGCCGCCAGTCACCCACGGCTGTCGCGGCCTGGGTAAGGGCGAGCATCTCGGCATGTGCGGTAGGGTCGCGCAGCGTGTTGACCTGATTGTGCGCCAGGCCCACCGGCTCTCCCCCGTATTCCACCACAGCGCCAACGGGTACCTCGTCAGCATGCCACGCATCGATGGCCTGGTTGAAGGCCAGTTGCAGGAAGAAGGTCTCGTCGCGCAGAAGCTGGGACGGAAAACGCTTGGAGAACGGACACGGCGGCATGGAGGCTATGATGTCAGGAGTCCGAGGCCTGAAGTCAACGCATCCAAGGGCATTCAAACTCGCGCTGCTGGTCTATCACCCGGTTTCACTGACTCTCCTCAAGGAAGGCGCCTGCCGCTCGAAAAAAGCTGCCAACCCGAAGTTGAGCCTCTCGAAACCTACTTTGCCGCTTGACGTCGGGGGTGCTTTTGAGGTTCCATCAGCCTTGGCTAACGTACGACAACGAAACCGCGACCGACCACCACCGAAACCCCGCATGGCCGACGATGTCATTCAGGTAGAAGGCAAGATCAAGCAGGTGCTTCCCGGGACTATGTTCCGGGTAGAATTGCCCAACGGCCACGTGGTACTGGCAAACATTTCCGGAAAGCTGCGCAAGCACTTCATCAAGATCACCACAGGGGATACGGTGAAGATGGAAATGAGCAAATACGACTTGAATAAAGGGCGCATCGTGTATCGGCTCCGCAACGCAGCGGTGCAGCGAAATGCCCCGAAGCGCAGTTACGGTCCGCGTCGGCGTTGACTTTTGACCGCTCGATGTTCAGGTTCTTCGGGTAATTTTGTCAATTTACCCATATGAAAGCCCATTCAATCATCGAGTCCGTCGGCGGAACGCCCTTGATCAAACTTCAGCGCCTGACCGAAGGCCTCAAAGCCGAGGTCTACGTCAAAGGGGAGTTTTTCAATCCCCTGTCGAGCGTGAAAGACCGCATCGGCAAGGCGATGATCGAAGCCGCGGAGCGGGACGGTCTGCTGAAGCCCGAAGGTATGGTGATCGAGCCGACCTCGGGCAATACCGGTATCGCGCTGGCTTTCGTCTGTGCGGCCAAGGGGTACCGTTGCATTTTGACGATGCCGGAGACGATGTCGATGGAGCGCCGCATCCTCTTGCACATGCTAGGAGCGGAAATTGTTCTGACCCCTGGCCCGAAAGGAATGAGCGGCGCAATTTCCCACGCCAAGGATCTGCTCGAGCGAAACGAAGGGGCCTTCATGCCGCAGCAGTTTGAAAACCCGGCCAATCCGGAAATTCACCGCAAAACCACCGCCGAGGAGATCTGGGCGGATCTCGACGGTAAGGTCGATGCGCTTGTGTCGGGCGTCGGCACTGGAGGAACCATTACAGGCGTTTCAGAGGTCATTAAGAGCCGTCGCTCCTTCCACACCGTAGCCGTGGAGCCGGAAGCCAGCCCAGTGATTTCCGGCGGCCAGCCGGGTCCGCATAAGATACAGGGCATCGGTGCCGGTTTCATTCCGAAGAACCTCAACACCGACATCATCGACGAGGTGATGACTGTCAGCAATGAGATCGCCTTCGAAACGGCTCAACGCCTTGCACGCGAGGAGGGCCTGCCTGCCGGTATCTCCACCGGTGCCAACGTCTATTGCGCGCTTAAAGTGGCCGCTCGGCCCGAGATGGCGGGGAAGCGAATCGTAACAATTGGGTGCAGCGCCTCAGAACGCTACCTTTCGACTCCGCTTGCGGAAGTCGCTCGCATTGAGGCCTCTCAAGCCGTCGCCGTGTGACGAAAAAAAAGTTTAAAATACAGGAAAGACCCTATAGTATTTTTGTTACCGACATGTTACACTCTTTATGTCGTCTGGAAAACCAGAGACATCAACAGTAGTAGCAGTAGTGGTAGCTTAAGCCGCCGTCCTTCGGGACGGCGGCTTTTGTTTGCCCTGATTTGCGAAAACCCGCTCGGGTCGGCTTCTTTCCGCATGCCCGAAAGCTCCCCGACCCTGGTCTGGTTCCGCCAGGATTTGCGCCTTGCCGACAACCCGGCTCTGCAGGCCGCTATCGACCGGGGTCAACCCTGCGTGGCCCTGTTCGTCAACGATCGGGAGGGCGAAGGCTCCGCTGCAGCTGGCGGAGCCGCACGCTGGTGGCAGCACCATGCCCTGGCAGATTTGCACGCTCAGCTCTTCGAGTACGGCATTCCCTTCGTGTTCGCACAAGGCCGGGCCGAAAAACGGGTTCCGGAGCTGGCCGGAGAGCTGCGCTGCGGTGCGGTTTTCTGGAACCGCCGCTACGAGCCCGCAGTGATCGAACGCGACAAACAGATCAAAACGTTACTGAAAGGTAGCGGTCACGACGTCCGCAGTTTTAACGCCAGTTTGCTGTTCGAGCCACACGAAGTTGCCCAGAGTTCGGGCGAGCCGTTTCAGGTCTTTTCCCCGTTTTGGCGCGCAGTTTCGCGGCAAGGGCTACCCGAGCCAGTCGAAAGCGACCCTGACGCCTTCCAAACGCTCGCCGCCCCGGACGCACTACGCGCGCACACCGAACAAGTCGACGAAAGCCTCGATAGCCTAAAACTGCTGCCGGCGATCCCATGGGACCGCGGTTTCTACCGAGCTTGGGATCCCACCGCCACCGGTGCGGAGCGCTGCCTGCGCGAGTTTATCGACGCAAACCACCTTGCCCGCTACGCCGAGCAACGCAACTACCCGGACCGCGAAAGCACCTCTCGCTTGTCACCGTACTTGCACCATGGTCAGCTCAGTCCACGGCAGATTGTGGCGGCGGTCGATAGCGTCTGCGGCGCCAAGAAGGGCGTGAAGAAGTTCATTGATGAAATCGGCTGGCGAGAATTCTCCTACCACCTGCTGTACCATTTTCCCGACCTGCCGGAGCGGGCACTCAAGCCGAAGTGGCGCGCCTTTCCCTGGGAGCCCAACCCCGACCACCGTAGCTCATGGGAGCGCGGCGAAACAGGCTACCCGCTAATCGATGCCGGGATGCGTGAGCTCTGGACCACCGGCTGGCTCCACAACCGCTTGCGCATGAACGTCGCGAGCTTCTACACCAAGCACCTTTTCCAGCCCTGGTGGGAAGGCGCGTCGTGGTTTTTCGATACCCTCGTCGATGCTGATCTCGCCAGCAATTCCCAGGGCTGGCAATGGGCAACCGGCTGTGGCGTCGACTCCGCCCCCTATCTGCGCGTGTTCAACCCCATCACCCAGGCCGAGAAATTCGATGCCGACGGCGCCTACATACGCCGATGGCTACCGGAGCTCGCCAAACTTGAGCCACCGTTCATCCACCGCCCATGGGAAGCGCCCGAAGCAACACTCCGCGAGGCTGGTGTTTCCCTCGGAACGACTTATCCGTACCCCGTGGTCGAGCACAACGACGCTCGCCAGCGTGCCCAGACGGCCTTCGACAACCTTGATCGGTAGGGACGAGAACCGCCCGCCCCCGTCGGTCATGCGTCCAAGAGCAGATCGAGCAGCTTTTTGGCGCTTTCCGGGATGACGGTACCGGGGCCGAAGATAGCGCTGGCGCCATTCTGGAAGAGGTAGTCGTAGTCCTGCACCGGGATGACGCCGCCGCAGACCACCAGGATATCCTCGCGGCCCTGCTTTTTGAGCTCCTCGATCAACTGCGGCAACAGCGTCTTGTGTCCGGCAGCCAGGGATGACATTGCGACGACATGCACGTCGTTCTCGACGGCATCTCGGGCGGTTTCCTCCGGCGTCTGGAAGAGCGGGCCGACATCGACATCAAAGCCGAGGTCGGCGTAGCCGGTGGCGACGACCTTGGCACCGCGGTCGTGCCCATCCTGCCCCATCTTGGCGATCAGAATACGGGGCCGACGGCCCTCCTCCTGCTCGAACTTCGCGATCTTTTCTTTGACTTCGTCCACCACGGGATTTCCTCCGAATTCTTTGGCGTACACGCCGCTGACGGTGCGGATCTGCGCCTTGTAGCGGCCTACGGATTTCTCGACTGCGTCGGAGATCTCGCCGAGCGAAGCGCGGCGCTTAGCGGCTTCGACCGAGAGCTCAAGCAGGTTGCCCGCTTTATCCTTAGCGGC
>JBHJGW010000126.1:0-5992 GCA_050331415.1 Opitutales bacterium
TAAGGGTGGGCGATTTTAAGAACGTTAGAGTTCTACGGGAAAAGGGCCGTATCGATATTTTGATCTACGATGGATCTTCGAATAGGGCCATTGTGATAGAAAACAAAATTTCCAACGCAGTGGATCAAGAACGTCAAATTCGCCGTTATCTTGATTATGTGGAAGAACAAGGCTGGGAGGCGGTGGCGGTGGTCTACCTAACCCTGCGCGGAGCCCTTCACGGAGAAAAGAAATGGCCAGCAGAGATAAACTGGCATGACAGCGATAAACCGAAAGTCGAAGAGCTTCTGGTTGCTGCCGCAGCGTGCGACGGTTCGCCAACATCAATGGAGAATGGCTGGCTTAAGAAATGTGAAGATGCAACCAACAATGCTGACGCGCTTTTTTCAATCCGACAATATCGACGATTTTTACAATACTGGAAAGGAAAAGTTATGGATTACGCGTTAATGGAAAAATTCTTTGAAATCCTCAAAGGTGATGCGGAATGGCAGAACTATAAAACTGCCTCGTCAATCCAATCGATGATGGGTCAACAAGTTGAATTTAGGTCAATGTGGCTAGCCGCAGAATTCCACAAGATTGGAGCTTCACCATTTGATAATATCGGTTCCGCAGTAAATAAATCTGGGACGATTGGCTTTTCTGCATTCACCTTTGCGAGCGAAGGGGTGCACTTAGATGTTCGCTCCACTGAAAGTATTTACGAGCTCCGGTTTTGGGATCAGGGTTTAGAAGCATACGGAACGAAAAGACTCGATGATTTTGTCAATTGGGCTCATCTAAGCGATCGAGTCATAAAAACAGAGGATCCTGACGACCCGGGTGAGTATTACTCAAAGACGTTTATCTTTCCCGAGGAGCACTGCCTTGTGGTTGACGAAGTGCGTCTCTGGATGAAGCACTTACGCAAATATCCGGGTAGTTTAAAAGGGTAGCCCGACCTATTTTGCCGCACCTATGTGCTACTGTTTCCAGCATCAGGCACATGGGCAGGCAAAGTACAGAGAAGACGATCCTTCGGCAGTGGGAGTTGCTCCGGCGCATTCCGGCGAGGGTGCCGGGGAAGACGGCGGCGCAGTTGACGGACGAACTCGCCTTGGCGGGCTTTAAAGTCGACAAGCGGACGGTCGAACGCGACCTGTGTGATCTCTCCGATAAGTTTGGCTTGGTAAGCGGTGATTCCAAGCCATACCAGTGGCGCTGGCGGGATGGGCAGCGGGACCTCTTCGGCGAGATGGAACTGGCCGACGCCGTTCCCCTTTGCCTGGCCGAGGCAGTCCTGCGGAGTCTGCTGCCGGTGCCTTTGCTGGAGCCGATGCAGCGGCGTTTTGAGCAGGCCCGCCGCAAACTTTCAGCACTTGAGAGCAACCGGCTGGCGAGGTGGCCGGAGAAGGTGCGGTACGTCTCACCGAGCCTCGCTGTTCAGCCACCAAGCTTACGGCCGGAGGTCTTGGACGTCGTCCAGCGTGGGTTGATTGAGGAGAAGCAACTGGAGGTGAACTACCTTCCGTTCAACCGAAAGGAGGCCAAGGAGCTCAGGCTTCACTCGTACTGCCTCATCCAGCGAGGGACGGTGCCCTATCTGCTGGCGAAGGCATTCGACTACTCGGACCTGCGTCTTTACGCTGTGCACCGCATCCAGTCTGCCAGCCTTACCGCAGACGCCATTGCCCCGTTGGAGCCCGGTGCGGTCGAAACCTTCCTTCAGAGCCGGGGTGCAGAGTTTGGCGACGGCGACCCGATTGTCCTACGGGCAAAAGTCAGCAGCGAGCTGGGCAGCTACCTCGCGGAGACGCCGCTCGCGGAAGACCAGCGGATCACTTGGCGCGACACCTACTACGAACTTACCGCCACCCTCCGCGACACCTGGCAACTGCACTTCTGGATCATGTCACAAGGCAGCCAGATCACCGTCATTGAACCAAAGTCGATCCGAGACAGCATCGCCGCCGAGCACCGAGCAGCCGCTGCAAGCTACAAATAAGGTTTCTCCACGCTCCGGCGAAAACACCTCAAACCTCACAGAATTCGTCGTCATCCCAACAATTCATGCCCCCTGGAAAATCACAATTCACAGGTACTGCGGGTCAGTATTTCGTATCCTATGCCCTCGCGGTTCGAGGTATGCATGCCAGTCCAACTGTCGGGAACGCTCCTGGGATGGATTTGGTAGCGGCTGACTCCCAGGGCCGGAATACTCTTTCGATACAGGTCAATACCTCGCGGAACGCGTACCGTGTGAATAGGCATGGAAAAGAAGGGCACGAATGGGCCGTTAGGGCTGGCGCGATCGGGAAGCACGATCCGAATTTGTGGTACGCTTTAGTCGATCTCCGCGAGTCCGAATCCGGTTTTGATCCGGTAGTATTCATCGTGCCTTCGCTTTGGGTCGGCGATTTCCTGAATCCGGAGTTCTCCCGGAAGATTTACTTTCTTCCGACAACTGCTGATGAGCTTGCTGAGGAGCGCTGGGATCATCTGCAACGCTTTCTCGAAGGTGACCGCGAGATCAGAGAATTTGCGGCTACTTGGCCGGAAGATAGATTGGTGCGCTGGGGAAAACCTTCAACCGAACAAGACTGATGCCACTTACTTTCGCAGAAGCCGTTAACATTTTCGGTGAGATTGCCGCTAACGCTGACCGGCAAGTGTTGGGCGGGTTGCTCCAGCACGCCGTCCGCTACGCTCGGTCCCGCACTGACTACCGGCTGGCGGCTCCCTCTGAACAGCAGCTCATGGGTGCGGACCGAACTCGTTTGCACAACCGGCTGCTTGATGCCGTGGACGAACTTTCTGCCGATATGCATCGACGCGGAGCCAGTACCGAATGGCGATCCCGCCTCGGCGACGACCGTAAGCAGATCGGCGACTTCGCCTGCTACCTCCACGCCATCATCGGCATCAACGCCCGCTAACCCCAGCCGCCCAGCCTTCTCATGAACTTCACCGCGATTGATTTCGAGACTGCCCAAGGCTACCGCTGGAGCATCTGCCAAGTGGGGCTGGTGCGGGTGGAAGACGGCGAAGTCGTTGCCGAGTACGAGCAACTCGTCCAACCGCCGACCAACTACTATTGGCATAAATTCACCCGCATCCACGGCATCTGCGCCGCGATGACCCTTGGAGCTCCGACCTTCGCTGTGGTATGGCCAGAGATCTCCGGCTGGATTGCAGGCCAAACGGTTGTCGCCCACAACATGCGCTTCGACGGAAGCTGCTTGCGGCAAACCCTCGCCCACTACGGCATCGAAGAGCCCAGCTACTCACCCGCCTGCACTTACGGACTCTTCCGGAAAGCCCTGGATAATCTCAGCGAAGAATTCGGCATCTGCCTGATCCACCACAACGCACTTTCCGACGCCCGGGCCTGTGCTCAGTTGTTTTTGGCCTCGAAAAGTCATGTCATCAAGACGGGGTGATCCGACTCCCTCAACAGCGACGCCCGGGAGCAGTATGGCGGCAGATTTGTATTCCAAGTTGTATTCCAAAATCGGGTCACCAGGCTTCCTTTTTGCAAGCTATTTGCAAAACTCAAGTAATTGGGGGACAGATTTTTACAGAACCATAAGCCACAAAATAATTACTCATACTTGACTCTTAATCAATTGGTTCGGGGTTCGAGTCCCCGGGGGGGTACTTTTTTGTCGCGTGACAGGGCGCGTCAGAGCATGTCCATCTACCTCACCCTCAGCGGGTTCTACAATTTCGAGTCCGTGATTGGTTTTGACAGACCGTGACGGAAAAGGACCCGAAAAGTCTGGATTTTGTGGGTCTATTTGTGAGTCTTTTCTGACCGCCTCCGAATCGCTAGAGCGCGCTTCAGCAGCTGCCATCCAGGGTAGTTGTTCGACCGTCTCAAACGTGGGCAAAAGCTTCGCGTCGGTGTAAACCTTGGCGGTAAGCTTGGGATCGCTGTGTCGCATAAGCTCCTGAGCAAGCCGCTGCGCGGCTCCGCTACGGGCGAGATTTGTGGCGAAGGTGTAGCGCAGGGCATGGAAATCGAGCTTCCGGCCCAAGCCATCCACGCGCTCGATCCCGGCTTTGGCCAAATCCACCAGCAGAGCGTGTGCGATATCCTTCATCCGAAGAAAGACAGCACTTGGGCCTGAGCGCGCTCAGGGCGGAATTCGGTAAGTTCGCGCGCAAGGCCCGAGTGCAGCGGGATCGTGGCCTCTTTGCGGTTCTTGGTGGTGGCCGCTCGGACAGCAAGGTAGGGACGGTCGCCGCTAAGAAAGCAGTCTCCCCAGCAAAGTTCGCGAACCTCGCCTTTGCGCAGTCCGGTGTAGGCGGCGGTTAGATAGATAAGACGGCGGTTGCGATTGGCAACGGACAGCAAGGCTCCGAATTCAAAATCTGAAAATTTGTGGATGCTGCTTTTCGTCAGAGGAAGGTAACACTTTCGCATTCTCAAACTCCCGTTCCAGCGCGTGGCATCTGCGATCGAACTCTTGCCGCCGTTCGTACATCCAGGTCCGCTTCCACAGGAGGTAGAAACCTACGCTTGCAAAGACGAGTGTGAGCGTCTCCGCCATCAGCTCACGGCCAGCTTTCCAGGTCCAAAAAAGAACCACGAGTGCCACCAGCACGATCAGAAGATCGCGCTCACGTCGCTTCTCATCATTCCCCCAGGCGCGGCCTTTTTCCCGTGTCTTGCTCCCACGATTTCAGCCGCTTAGAAGCATTTTTGACTACGCTGCCTAAAGCACTCCACGCCTTTCGCCAGCGTCCGCAAGTATGCCTATGGTCAGACCGCAAGTACCGCAAGACATTACGCCACCATTTACGAAACCCCATTAAACCTAACTGCCGCAATCACCCTGCCGATTCAAGCCACATCTCCGCGTTGCTTTGCGTCTGCGAGCCTCCTCATCAGAATAATCCTGCGGGCCGCCCTTGCGCAGGCGCTGAAATTCAATGGGACCGACCAGGTGTTCGAGGGACTGGTTCTGGCTAAACTTCACTTCGGCCTGATTGCGTCCGTCGAAATTGTAGCTGGTCTGGCTTTGCCAGTCGCGGGCAATTAGATCAGCGGCCCAGGCATTAGTCACCGCGTCGCTATTCTGATGAAAGATGCTGGTGCCGAGGCAGCCGAGCAGGGCGTCGGTTTCCGCCTTGCCGCCATCGGCCCCGCCACCAATAGCCGCGTAGTAGTTGGAGATGTTCTGCGACATGAAGACGGAGCAAACCCGTTTGTCGCGGCAGGCGTTCTGGAAATGCCGGTCGCGCATGGAGACGAAAAACTGCGCCTCGTCGATCCACAAAAACACCGGCAGGGAGTTGTCCTGAATGGCCCGGCGCAAGGCGGCGCGCTGCCAGAGGTATTTGACCAGTGACTGCGCGAAGCGGCCCACGTCCCCGTAGCTGACGAGCGGAAGGTCGAGCCCCATGATCTTGCCGTTAAAGGTGTCCTCGGGCGTGAGGTTGGTCCCTTCGCAAAACAGCTCGCGAATGCTGCCGCTTAAGAGCGCGTCAGCCATGCCGGTAAAGATGCTCACGATGATCGACCGCGTTTCCGGGGCGAGCTTGGGGAATTCGTTGGTCCAGTAGTTGAAGGTCAGCTGAAAATCGCTGGCCTCGCTGCGGGAAAGCTCCCCCCGCTCCCGGCGCTCGTGTCCGTCGAGCAGCAGGCCGTAACAGGCCGAGGTTTGCTGCCAGCGGTCGCCATCTTCGACTTCCTCCAGCGAGGTTGGGGCGGAGTCGATCACCTCCTTGATGAGCGGCAGGGTGATCGGGTGCTGCGCGAGGCGGATGAGGTCGATCGCGCGGCTGAGCAGTTGACGAAACGAGTTTTTCCAGTATTCCTCGTTTTTGCTTCCGAAGTTCGACTGCGAACCGGCCCGGCACACATCCTCAAAAAGCTGGACGAGGTTCAAGGTCAGGCTGACCCCCGGCATGCGATGACGGCCTTCGTAATCGAGGATATTGAGCTGCCAAGGGCCGCCCGGCGCTAAAACGACGAGGTCATGTTGCCGCCCTCAGGCGGAGGCGT
>JBHJGW010000127.1:0-9128 GCA_050331415.1 Opitutales bacterium
GTCATGACGGGCTTGGGCGGATGGTTGGCGTCTGCGAAGTCCTCAACGCACCAATCCATCCGCGCGGCGAAATCGTTGGCTTGGGCGTCGTCGTAGCGGGCGGCCGTATTGTTGCGGTGGCGGTTGGCGAACCCGGTTCCCGCGACGGTGTCTTCTTCATCGTTCCACCAATGGTTGTCGCCTTGGAACTGATCGGCCCGGGGACCGTAGCGTCCGGCCCAGCCGCCCATCGCTGGCGTGAGCGGGTCGCTGAGGCCCACCGGCATCAAATACATGAAGCACCACGTGTCGCCTTCCTTCGGTCCGGTCCACAGTTCACCGAGTGGTCCGTGATTGCTTTCGACATCGCTATTGTCGGCGCCGACGGTGTGCCGGAACTGGTGGTACCACCGCGTGCCATAGCCGGCGCCGTATTTTTCCGGCCAGCCCGTTTCGACGTTCAGGGGCAACTGATTGTAGTGTTCGCCCAGCCGGTTTCGCCCGGGAGCATTACCGTCGAGGGACACGTTGATGATTCGGTTGAGTGCGTCGTTATAGGCGTCGGTGTTGTTGGCCTTCAGATGGTCCAGCGCACGTTTAAGGTTACTCTCCGTGCCGCTGTCGGAACCCCAGTTGCTGTAGTAGATCGGGCGCGGATCGTCTTTGGCCAGCGCATCCAGGATCAATTGCACGCCGTCGTCGACGTCATCATGCCCGGCGACCGTGATGGCGCGGAGCTGCGCCGCGGTCGGATAGCCGTCCGCGTGCTGCGAAAGGGTGGGATAGATGCTCTCCCAGGCCTCGTAAAAATGCTCGTCCATCATTTCAAGCGCGGTCTGCTCATCTCCATAACGCACGTGGTGTCGATTGGTGTCGGCGAAGTTGTCCGGGTCGCGGTCTACGATAATGCCCTCCACATCCCATTCGTTGGTATAGAGAAGAAAGCGGACCATCGAGGCCTGATCGTCCGGATCCCCGCCCAGATCGGATTCCTGGATGAGGCGGAGCTTGGAATCCAGTTGACCGGGGACCTCGGTTGCCGGCTGAAAATCGCCGATGGCGATCGCCCAATCCGAGGTCGAGGGCAGGTTGAAGGTTTGGGTGCCCGGGACTGCCGGGTCCAAGGGAATTTCCTCGTAGGCTTCCTTGGCGTCGACCGCGACAACGGGCAGAGGATCACTGAAGCCGCTCAAGGAAACCGTGATGGAACTAGCATTTTCCTGATACAAAACCCAGTTCCCGCGGTCTTCGCTGACCAGGACCCGGGCGTCGTTTTGCCCTTGATCGCCAACTTCCATGCTTTCGAGGAAACGCCGGTGATCATTCCAAAAGACGCCAAAGGTTTTCAGTTCTTCCTTGTTGTCATAGGCGCCGGATCCGTAGAAGCCTTCGCCATCGACGACGGGTTCGGGGTCCAGATCGCCCCAGATGGCGGCGATTCCGCCAGCCATGGTCAGGGTCCACATCAAGCGGCGCGTTTCCTCGTTGGTCAGGTCCTTGCCCAGGCCTCCCGTTACCCGAAACCGGTCTTCGGAGAAACTTGGCTTGCCGGCGCGGTCGTTCATTGTCGCGACCCAATCATCGAACTCAAAGTCACGGAAATGCTGTTCGTAGGCCGTGTAATCCATTTCCTCGCTCAATTGGGAATCGGGAAGCAATTCCTGGCCCACGGTGTTCTTCCGGCCACGGGCCCCGAGAAAGTGGAACCACCCCATCTCGGCCTGCATGAAGTCATGCCACGCAGTGAGTTCCGGCCCACTCACCCATTCGAACAAGTCGTAACCGTAGCCCATGGTCCACCCGGGAATCGGGCCCAAGCGCGCGGCAAAGTAGCGCTGCAAGCGGCGATCGACGACGCCATTGACGCCGCCGGTTTCCGGCGTCCGGTAGGTGGAAAGGTTCTGAGCGCGGTAGCTGTCGCCCCAGGGCCAAAAGTGCATGACGCCCCCGCGCGCGTGCACGTCTTGCACCATCGCTTCCAGGATTTCAAAGGTCCTCGGGTCCGGATTGAGCGCATCCGTGTTGTGGTCGTCGCCGTTGAAGCGGTCACCGTCCTCCGCATTAAAAAACTGAGCGCCGATGACCGCGGGATGGACGCCATTGAAGCCGTGTTCGCCGAAAAACTCGTCCAGTATCGCGGCGCGCTCAGCCGGCGTGTCCCACGCCTGGAGGGAGTTGTTGATCATCACGTGATTGGGGACGAGCGCCCGGTTCGTGCCCATCTTCCCCCACTTGTCGCCTTCCAGGCGGATCATGAAGCCTTCGGCACCGGCCGGCGCCGGCGCGACGTTGATCGACCCCGTGTGACCGTCAAGGTCGGGGTCGCTGGAGGAAGTCGTGAAACTCCAATTGCCGGTCTCGACGCCCGTGAAACGAAACTTCCACGTATCCTCGCCGTCGAAAAACATGCCCGTGGTCCGGCGCGTTCCATCGTCGTGTTCAAAGGTGACGGTGGCCTCCAGATCGAAGGGATTGCCGCTATGGCTGCCGTTGGTCAATGACCATTCTTCGAGCTGATACTGCGTGGTTGCGCGCAATTCAAAGTTGATCCCGAGACAAGCGGGGACTGCGATCGCGAGGAACACGCCGCTCAAGACGGCGGCACGGAGTTGCGTGGCGAGAGGAAGTGGGTGCATTATGGGTCTTTGGGGTCGGGGATGGCTCGACGGGATTCAGTCCAGCGACGCCGGGATTGAAACGGCGACAAGGACTTTGATTAATAGAACTTCCGCACTGCCGCCGCAAGATTTCGCTCGATGGATTGTCAACAGAGGGCGACGCAAATCGTTGCGAACGGGCCTCCCCAGCCACGGCTTCAGCAAGAGTGGTATTGTAACAACGAATACGGCTCGATCTCGCTGCCGTCCTGTCGCATAAATGCCAGTGTCCGCGGCGCCGGTGAACGATTGCTAGCCGCCAGCTCCGAACCGCGCGGTCTTCATGAAGGGTTGCACGCTGTATTATAATAATTGCAAATATCCCCGCTTCGGCATCAAACGAACTAACGTTACCAAAGGTAAGGTCTTCAAGGCCCGTGTCGGGCAGTTGACGATTAGCTTCACAACAAAATGTGCGAATCGTTTCATATTTCATAACTTCATGAAGATAGTCACAACCGTCCCGGAAGCCGAATGTTATGTAATAATGAAAGTGGCTTTGTGGTTTTGATGTTAGCCTTCAGCATTCCAAAATCAGGAATAGGCCGCCTCTTTTCACCGAAGTTCATTTCGGAAAGACGAGAGGTCTGTCTGTCGATAGCCACGCATTCTACCCCGGCCATGGCAGCCAGTCCACGGACCTGCTCTATGGTGACGCTATAACTAAAGACCGTGTGGTCGGCACCGCCGGCACAAATCCAGGCGGCGGCGCCGGTCTTGAAGTCGGGAAGCAGCTCCCAGAGAACCCGTGCTAGAGGCAATTTCGGCAGTGCTTCAGAGGGCTGGTGCGCTTCAATCTCATGGCTGACCAGCCGGAATCGGTCGCCGAGGTCCACCAAAGAGACGTTGATCGCGGAGCCGCTCTTGCCGTCGAAAACGAGGCGCACCGGATCATCCTTTCCACCGGTACCGAGAGGGTGGATCTCGCAAGACGGACGTCCCGCAGCAATGCTTGGGCAGATCTCGAGCATGTGGGCGCCCAGGCAACGCATTCCCGACGGCTCGAGGTGGTAAGTGTAGTCCTCCATGAACGAGGTTCCGGCGTCCTCTCCCTTCGCCATGACCTCAAACGCCCGGACCAAAGCCGCATGCTTCCAGTCGCCTTCAGCTCCGAAGCCGAAGCCGTCGGCCATCAGACGCTGTACCGCCAAGCCGGGCAATTGCGAGAGCCCGTGGAGGTCTTCAAAAGTGTCCGTAAATGCAGCAAAACCACCCGGGAGATTGGGGTTTAAATCCCCAAGATTGCAGGGTTTTGACCGGATGGTTAAACCTGAAAATATACATCTATGATGTCACAACACTACGAATCATCTAACCCTGACACCTTCAGGCTGTTTGCGACTACCGAACATAAGCAGCTTAGCAGAGCTTGATTACCTATAGAAAGTTTTCTAATTGACGATTCGGATCGTTTTCGGGGGCATAGAGTCCGTATGCAATCACTGTCTCCCCGTCTATTTTTGCTGCTGCTCACGCCGCTCGCCGGATTCGCCGAGAACCTCAACACGATCGTAATCGGAAACAGCTTCACGGCACAGGTGCGCTGGGGCACCCAAGGCTATCAATCCTTGGTCAATGACGCCAATCACGGCGGCATTGTTGATGAAACCACCATCCCAGGGGTTGCGTTAAGCCAGCACTGGCCCCAGGAAAAATACGTCGATGCGTTTCGCAACACGACCTGGGACGCGATTTCGCTGCAAACCTGGGCTGGCTACGACACCGAGCTTCCTAACGCGCGGCGGCTGGCGGAAGCCGCTTGGGGCTTGAGACCCGTCGGACCCAACGCTCAGCCAGGAGACCCGCTGGGAATCAGCCCTGACGCCAAGCTCTACATCTATGCCCACACCCGGTTCAAGGTGGCGGCCTTCGACGATGGTCGATTCCTGATGGACCGCACTGCGGTGGCTAACGAAGACGAGGCGGCTCTGGACTACCACCTCGACATGGTGGAGCAGCTCCGTAGCGACTACCCTACGAAAGAGATCTACCTCGTGCCGGCCTCTGTTGCCATGTACGAAATCGACAAGTACATGGAAGCGGGCTTGATTCCTGGCTTTGACGACTACGCCGACTTGACTCGGGACGCCACCGGGCATGCGAATGACATCGGCAGCTACGCCCTCGCGCTCTGCTTTTTCGCTACCTTCTTTGGCGAAGACCCGACCGGTCTGCCGGTGCCTCCGGAATACCCGGTCGATGCCACCACTGCAGCAATCTTTCAGGAAATCGTCTGGCGAACCGTCAGCCGTTACCCGATGTCCGGCGTTCCGGACTCGATGGTGGTCTCCACTTGGCATTTGCCCCGCGGGCTCGTCGATACCGCGTATACCGCCCAGTTTGAGACCTATCTCGAACAAGGTTCCGTCTCCTGGTCGCTCGCTAGCGGCAACCTTCCCGCTGGTCTGACGCTTCAGTCCAACGGTAGCCTCACCGGTACCCCGACCGAGAACGGAACATTTCTCTTCGAGGTAACCGCTACGGATGGGGCTGGGCAGAGCGATACCCGAAAAATGCTGCTGGCGGTCGACTCCGACAACCCGCCGGCGATCGATACCACCGCCTTGTCGCCAGCGACAAGGGGCGCTCCCTACAGTTTCTCGCTTCAAGCGTCGGGCGGCGTCCCCGGCTACCGCTGGAGCGTCAAAAAGGGCATCATTCCCCATGGGCTCACCGTCAGCGAAAACGGCATCGTGAGCGGCACAACCTATAGCGAACCCGGTGACTACGACGTTACGTTCGTCGTCGAGGATTCCAATCCGTCCGCCCCTGTCGCGGTCGAGCAGACCTACACCTTCACCGTCGATCCCGCCGAAAATGGAACTTGGTTCCTCGGCGAAACCAGCGAATCCGCGCTGACTCTCGATGGCCTCCTTGATGAGGGAGTTTGGGACCTCGAGGCGACCGCAAACTTTCCGAAGCTTGGAGCCTCAAACAACGACGTCAGCTTCGGCGTGCTCCGCACTGCCGATGCGCTGCATATTGGGGTGCGCGTGGTCGACGCTTCAGTCACGACGGACTCTGCAGATCTCGTCCAAGACGATTGCGTGCAAATCTTCCTCGACGCCCTCCACGACCGCGAGGCGACCTTCAACGCGGACGATCGGCACCTCGTTATTGACGCCTCCGGCCGCTTCGAGGAGCGCAACGCCCGGCCCACCGGTATCACCGTCGCAACCTCGCTGACCGCTGACGGCTACAGCGTCGAAGTGCGAGTGCCCTGGAGCAACCTCGGGATTCAGCCGGAAGACTACTTCTCCGTCGGATTCGACCTCGGCGTCAGCGATGACGACAATGGCGGCGACCGCGAAGGCTACTCCGTTTGGCTAAGCGCTTCCGACCTCGACACCGCTCCCTCCCAGTTTGGCAATCTTTGCTTCTGGCCCATTTTGGAAACCAATTTTCTGCAGAATCCGGGCTTCGAGAGTGGGGGGCTGAACGCGAAGAACTTCAGCAACCAGAATCTCGTGGTTGCCGACGCCGATGACGGCTGGAAAGTCACCACGGTATGGCTGGCTTCTTTCATGCGCCTCGAATCTAACCCAGGCGACGGTTTTCCCAACAAAGGTTCGATTGCCTACGGCACCAGCAACATCGACGGCGCGCTCTTCCAGTTGCTCAACGACAACCGCGCCACGAAGGGGCAGGGCTATTTGATCTTCGACGTACGCGATCCGCACCCCGCCATGGAGTTCGGCATTTGGGGCTTCCAGGGTGGTGCCGCCACGGTCGACTCCAAGCTCGGGCCAAGTGTGCGGGAGCACCCGATCAACCCCGGTTCCCCCGATGCGACGTTAGTTCAGGGTGCTTTGCCCGTCGACGGCGCGCCGGAGGGCTGGTTCCGCTTTGTGATCCCCTTCGATGCCGGAGCCGGCTATGACTATTTGCTGGTTGGCTTCTCGATGGAGGACAATACCGGCTCGCCTTCCATGCGCATCGACAACATTACCTGCGGCGCAGCGAGCAAGAGCGAGCTGCTCTACACTCCAGCCGTCGTCACCCAAGCGCCCTTCGATAGTCATAGCGTCCCCGGACGAATCGAAGCCGAGGACTACGACACTGGTGGCCAAGGGGCCGCATACTTTGACACAACCCCTGGAAACGCCAGCAATGACTTTCGTCTGGACGATGTCGATATTGAAGCGACCCTCGACGTCGGGGGCGGGTTCAATATCTCCTGGACCGCTGATGGCGAGTGGCTCGAATACACCATTGGCGAGGTCCCCGCTGGCACTTACGACATCCGTCTGCGGACCACATCGAACGTCTCCGGCGGGCTGGCAAAGTCAATTGCGGTCTCCCTCGACGGGGCACCGCTCGGTACCGTTACTCCGAACTTTACTGGCAGTTGGCAGCAGAATTGGGAAACGCTCACCCTCAGCGGCGTGACCCTGGCGGGCGGCTCGAATCAGTTACTTCGGCTCGATATCGGCGGCGGCAATTTCAACCTTAACTGGATCGAGTTTGTTGAAGTCAACGATGACCCGCCCGCGCCGTCACCGGCCACCTATTCCGACGACTTCTCCGACAACTACCTCGGCGACTGGACGGCCGTCGCCGGCGACTTCTGGACAGCTGCCAATGGGGCCGTTGAGTATCCTCGCAACGACGGTCCTGAAAGTCAGATTTTGACCTACAACGAAGCTGGCTCGATGAGCAACTACGAGCTGACCTTCGACATGGCCTCCCCTGATGACGACCCCATGGGCGCGGTTTTTTACTTCCAAGACGCCGAAAATTACCTCGGCGTATTCGCGACACAGGGCGCCGACCAAGGCCCGCGCTGGCTTCTGTTTAAGGTTGAGAACGGCGTCCGGACCGAACTCGACAGCGTCGCTCAGGGCTACGTTGCCAACCAGGTCTACACGGTGACGATCGTGGTTCAGACGGGTGGAAATATTGACGTGATTAGCGAAGGAGGCACCATTGCGCTCAGCGCCCCGACCCCAGGCGGATTCACCGGAGGCACCTTCGGCTTCTATACCCTCTGGAACCAGGGCGCGACCTTCGACAACGTTTCCGTCGCCCCGCTCTTCGACGGCTATATCGAGGCGGAAAACTACGAAAACACGACCGGTTTCAGCCCGCTAGAGGTGAAGACTGACAGCACCGCGTCTGGCGGTGCCTACATCGAAGTGGCGGTTGGGAACAATCGCACCAGCCAGCCCCCCGCGAGCGGCTTTGCCGAGTATGGCTTCTTCCTGGAGTCAGCATCGATGGTGGAGGTTCACCTGCGGGTGATCGCGGTCAATGGCAGCGGAGATTCGTTCTGGGTACAGATCGATGATACCGATTGGATTCGCTTCAACTCGATTCAGGCCACTTCGGTCTGGGAGTGGGATCAGGTACATGACAACGCAATGAGCAACGCCTTGGTGACGTGGGACCTCGCGGCCGGAAGCCACACTCTGCGCATCGCGTACCGCGAAGACCATACCCAGCTGGACCGCATCTTCATCAGCGCGGACGGCTCTCAACCCGAATAGACTACGAGGACCTGTCCGCTTTTCCAAGCAAAGGCCGAAAGCAAATTATGACCGGCACCGTCCTGGCGCCGGTTTTTTCTGGAGCAATCCCTCAGTGCCTGCTGTCCGCGGTTTATCCACATATTATTACTCCGAAAGTGTAAAACGTGACACGAGTTTGAGCACATCATTTGACAGCCCGCTCTTGGAGCAGCTTTTCACGGTTCCGGGCGGCTTGGATGCCGCCTTTTACACTTTCGGAGTAATAATAAAATCCACCACGTAATCGAAAAAAGGGAGGGAAAGTTCATAACACGGAATCTTTTCAACGGCTAACCACTTGCCACGCTCACGATCAGTTTGGCTTTTCGAGCTCGATTGGGGCTTACACCGCAAGGCCAATACCGCGATCCGTTTTTGCTCTGTTGGCGCAAGCTTCGACATTCATTGCTGAGTCTGGTCTTCCGATCGGCGACGGATGCGGTTCTCGGGTTTAAGTTCGAAGGTGATGGGGGCGGGGAAGGCGTCAGGCTCCGGTGCTTGCTCTGCCAGCTCCTTGCGGTAGACCTCGTCCTCATACGTCACTTGCAGGACGCTCGGCCAGATAGAGTCAGGGGGTCGCCAAGCTGAAAGCGGACGCTCCCGCTCTCGTCAGTAATCGCCCACCCCATGTGAACTCTGCGGGAAGGGTTGAGAAGGGCCGTTAATTTTACGCCAGGGATCGGTTGACCGCTTGACCGTTTCGAAGATCTTTCACCTGCAGCTTGTACCGCTGGCTAAGGTCGCTGGTAAAGGGCTTTGTGACATCCACCTTTCTGCCTAGGCTCCGAGAAGACCTTTCCTATCGCAATTCAAGCGGATAGCTTTCAGGAGCGTTGGGGTTGGACGTAAGCGTCCGGTCTTGATCCCTCGACTTCCGACGGTTGCGACCTGAGCCTAGCGATGGTTACCAATGGGATGTTCGATTGGTGACCATTGGGATGGTGAGAGGGCGGCGAGATCGTCTTGGTTTGTCATGTTAGGGAGG